>NZ_VOBM01000012.1:0-148892 GCF_008370005.1 Pseudomonas sp. ANT_J28 | reverse complement strand
TGAAACGATGCATCGCCGATGGTAGTGTGGGGTTTCCCCATGTGAGAGTAGGTCATCGTCAAGATTAAATTCCGAAACCCCTATCTGCGTATGCAGGTAGGGGTTTTGTTTTGTCCGCAGGAAAGTGCGAACGGACATTACCGGTACTTGATTACAATCCCTTTGAGTTTCCGACCTTCGATGGTTTTTACGTCGCGAGCCCAAAGTGGACCGTTGACATAGGCGCCCACCGGTTGGATATGGTCGTAGACCACCACCACGGCATCGCCGCCGAGCTTGGCGGACTCTTCGCGTAGTTTTTCTTCTACCTGAGTGATGGGAGGAGCAGGCTCGACGCTGGCATCGATGAGCACCTCACCCAATCGGACGTGAGGGCGAAGAGGCTCGGTGCGCAGCACCACGACCTCGCTGGCGAGCGTCGGCGCGGGATGCTCCACGCCTACATAGGCGGTGGTCTGGGCGTCGACGGTGGCGCACCCACTCAGCGCGAGCAGAGTGGCGGTGAGCCCTCCAGCCAGCAGTGACAGTTTGAAACGAGTGGACCAAGACACGTCATGGGCAGGCATAGTGGGGTTCCTCCGAACAATCCGCTGCTATACGAGGTAGCGTGTTGACGGTAGCAGACAGTTCGGCAGTTGCCAGAAGCCCAACCTTTTCAGGTTGGGCTTTTTTCATGCCTTGAGAAAGTGAGTTTCACTGATCTTTTTCGCAGTTCACCATCCACGACACACCAAACCGATCAACCAACATGCCAAAGCGAGCCGCCCAGAACGTGGTTTCCAGTGGCATTTCAACCTTGCCGCCGTCCGACAACGCAGAAAACACCCGTTCAGCCTCCGCAATGCTGTCGACATTCAGTGAAACCGAACAGCCGCTCATTTCGTCAGTAGGGTGATCAGGTGTTGCGTCCGAGCCCATGATCGCCTGATCGCCCACCAGCAGGCGGGTGTGGATGATCAGGTTGTGGTAGTCCGCCGGAAAGTGCTCGCGCGCGGGGCTTTCGCCGAAGGTCATCATGACTTCGATCTGACCTCGCAGACTTTGGGCATAGAAGGTGAAGGCGGCTTTGCAATCGCCGTTGAAGATCAGATAGGGATTGATTTTCATGCTTTGCTCCCGGTTACGAAGAGGCGAAGAGAGGCCGAATTCACCTCAGGCTCCGCAGTGATTGGGCTCCCATTAGCAAAGCGTTAGATGTCGTGATTTGCGGGAATTGTTTAGATGTTTTTTCTATTGAAGCGACGTGGCTTATGGCTTCCGGCGACCACGCGTCAATCTACGGTCACCGGGATATCGTCCTGGATCCTCAAGCTACTGCGCGTGGAGCCGAGGGGCGCAGCAAACGCTCGATGGCACCGCTGACCAGGTTTTCCAGCAGATCATCTCGCTCCGCTTCACTCAGCGTATGCTGCGCCAACCAATTGGGCGCGCTGTTGAGTAAGTTGGCGATTGCATGTCCGGTGGCCAACAGGCCTTGCTCACTGAACCGCGATCGGGCCCCAAGCATCATGAGCAACTTGCGCTCGTATTGCTCGCGCAGCTGCCGAACCCGTTCCTGTTGCTCCTCATTCAGGCAGCCGCTGTCACGCTCTGCCAGACGAAAATGCCAGGGCATCTCCTGATGCAGGTTCAAATGCGCTCGGATAAGGGCATGGACTTTGTCACGTTTTGCCGGCGCCTTTTGCTCGATCCGCCCCAAGGTTGCCAACAGCTCTTCGTAAAACTCTTCGATCAGGTCCAGCAGCAAGTGCTGTTTGCTGGGGTAATGGTGATACAACGAGCCGGTAGCGAGCCCCAGGCAGGTCGCGAGCTCACGCATGCCGACCTGTCCGAAACCTTTGCAGGCGAATAGCTCCAGCACCTTGTCCCGGTACTCGGCAAAGCGCGAGCAACGCTCAGGCATAGGCATGGAAGCCACGCCCCGTTTTGCGCCCCAGGTAACCGGCGGCGACCATTTCCTTGAGCAGTGGAGCAGGGCGGTACTTGCTATCGTTGAAGCCGTCGTAGAAGGCTTCGAGGATCGCTAGCACGGTGTCCAGACCTATCAGGTCCGCCAACGCCAGCGGCCCGATTGGCTGATTGCAGCCCAGGCGCATGCCGGCGTCAATGTCTTCGGCGCTGGCCAGGCCTTCCTGAAACACCAGGATCGCTTCGTTGATCATCGGCACCAGAATCCGGTTGACCACGAACCCCGGACGATTGCCCGCGGTGATCGCGGTTTTACCGAGAGTGGTCGCCATGTCCAGCGCCAGGGCGTGGGTGGCGTCGCTGGTTTGCAAACCGCGAATCACCTCGATCAGGCCCATCACCGGCACCGGGTTGAAGAAGTGCAGACCGATGAAGCGCTCAGGCTGGCTCACGCTGGCAGCGAGTTGGGTGATGGACAGCGAAGACGTGTTGGAGGCAATCACGCACTCGGCGCTGACCTGCGCGGCGATCTGTTGCAGCACGCGCAGTTTCAGCTCGAGGTTTTCGGTCGCGGCTTCGATCACCAGTTGCACGTTCTGCAGGTTGCTGTAGTCGGTGCTGGTGCGGATCTTGTCGAGGGCGGCGAGCTTTTGCTCTTGCGTCAGCGTTTCCTTGGCGACCTGTCGATCGAGGTTTTTACTGACGGTTGCGACGGCCTTTTGCAGGGCGCTCTCGGAGATGTCGAGCAAGGTCACGTTAAAACCGGCCAAGGCGCAGACTTGCGCAATGCCATTGCCCATGGTGCCTGCGCCGATCACACCAATGTTTTGCAGATTCATGTTCTGTCCTTCCAATCAAATCCCGCGATACCTTGGCCGCCATAGTGGCCGAAGGCGTACTATTGGCCGCGAGTCTAGAGCCGGCAGGGCGGTTGTCCTATGCCGAAACTGTTCAACGGCACTGGTGTTTTTTGCCATTCGGGTGATGGGGAGAGAAGCGTTCACATGCGGGAAAAGGACTCGGTTTCCGCCTACTTCGTGCAGGCAATGATCCATGG
The DNA here is from genome assembly GCF_008370005.1 of Pseudomonas sp. ANT_J28. Taxonomy (NCBI): domain Bacteria; kingdom Pseudomonadati; phylum Pseudomonadota; class Gammaproteobacteria; order Pseudomonadales; family Pseudomonadaceae; genus Pseudomonas; species Pseudomonas sp. ANT_J28. Next base: position 145,927 of record NZ_VOBM01000012.1, on the reverse strand, counting down.
GCTGGGAAACAATCCTCAACGTCAGAGGGCTGCGCTGGAACAGGCCGGCATCGATCCGGCGTTGATGGAGCAGCCCACCGCGCGTGTACCGGCGAGTGCGTTTGCCGCGTTGTGGTTGATTCAGATCCGCGAGCTCAACGATGAGTTCTTCGGGCTCGACTCCCATGGCATGCCGCCGGGCGGTTTCGCCCTGATCTGCCGGGCATTGATTCAGGAACCTGACCTGCACAAAGCCATGCGCCAGTGCCTGGCCAATTTCGCGCTATTCCTCCACGACTTTCGCGGCACGCTGACGGTGCGTGGAAAACGTGCGGTGATCAGCTTGCAAAACCACTCGCCAAACAGCGACGTCAGTCGTTTGGGCGAGGAGACGTTTCTGGTGTTGATGATCAGTCTGCTCTGCTGGCTGGGTGGGCGGCGCATCCCCATCGACCGCGCAGATTTTCGCCATGAGCGTGTGTCGCTCAGCGATGACCGTTTACTCTGGGGACCCAACCTGACCTTTGGCGCCGAGCGCACCGAAATCGAATTCGCCAGCCACTATCTGCGTCTGCCGGTGGTTCAGGATCTGGCATCACTGAAAGTGTTCTTGCGCACGGCGCCGCAATGGCTGGTGATCCGTTTTCGTAATCAGCATGGCCTGGCGTCGCAGGTCCACCAGCGCCTGCGCAACAGTCATTACAGCCAATGGCCGACCTTGCAGGCCTTCGCCCTGGAACAGCACCTGAGCCCCAGCACCTTTCGCCGAAAACTGGAGCGGGAAGGGTGTTCGTATCAGGAGATCAAGGACGAGGTGCGGCGTGGTGTTGCGTTTGAGCAACTGCGTCAGAGCAAGGCGAGTATCAGCGATATTGCCGAGCAGCTTGGCTTTCAGGAGCCAAGCGCGTTTCACCGGGCGTTCAAGAAGTGGACGGGAGAAAGTCCGGGACGGTATCGGGCGAGGTATCAGGGGGAGCTCACGGAGTGAACCCTGTTCTTGATCGTTTCACATCATTAGTCGACCAGGCGAGACGCGCCTTGCTGCTGGTCTGGGCAACGTCTCGCGGACTGTTTCTGGGATTGGTGCTGGCGACGCTGATCGCCGGTGTACTCCCGGCACTGGCCGCCTGGTTAGGCCAACGTATCGTCGATGCGGTGGTCACCGCCATGCAGTTGTACGCGCAACAGGGCAGTGCGCCGTTGTGGCCGGTCGTGCGTTATGTGCTGTTTGAAGCGGGCGTGCTCGCGTTGCTGTCCGGGACTCAGCGGGCGCTGTCGGTCCAGCAATCGCTGTTGCGGGTGCAGTTGGGGCAGAAGGTCAATACGATGATTCTGGAGAAGGCCCAGACGTTATCGCTGGTGCAGTTCGAGAATTCCGAGTTCTACGACAAACTGGTGCGGGTGCGCCGCGAGGCTTCGACCCGGCCGTTGGCGCTGGTGATGAAGTCGTTGGGGCTGATTCAGAATCTGATCGTGTTGATCAGCTTCGGCGTGTTGCTGGTGCATTTTTCGCCTTGGGCGCTGGTGTTGCTGGTGATCGGCGCGTTGCCGGTGTTCTTTGCCGAAGCGCATTTTTCCGGTGATGCTTTCAGACTTTTCACTCGCCGTGCGCCGGAGAGTCGGCAACAAAGCTACATCGAGACGCTGCTCTCCCACGAGGGCTACATCAAAGAGGTCAAACTGTTCGGATTCGCGCCGCTGCTATTGAAGCGTTATCGCGAGACGTTCGCGCGGCTCTATGCCGAAGACCGGCGCCTGACGCTACGTCGAGATAGCTGGGGATTTGTCCTCGGTCTACTGGGCACCGGCGCGTTTTATCTGGCCTATGCCTGGGTGGTGGTCGATACCGTCCATGGCAACATCAGCCTCGGGCAGATGACCATGTACCTGGTGTTGTTCAAGCAGGGGCAGACGGCAGTAAGCAGCAGCTTGAGTGCGATCAGCGGTCTCTACGAGGATGGCCTTTACCTCTCCAGTCTTTATGAATACCTGGCCGAGCCTGTTGTGGCGGATAACGGCTACCTCACCGTGGGCGCCGTGCCCGGCGATGGCCTGCGTTTCGAAAACGTCGGCTTCCGTTATCCGGGAGCCAGTCGCGCCGCGTTGGAAGGCATCGATCTTCACCTTGTGCCCGGGCACAGTGTGGCGCTGGTGGGGGAGAACGGTTCGGGCAAGACCACGCTGATCAAATTACTGACGCGGCTATACCGTCCTGATCAGGGCCGTATTCTGCTGGACGGCAGCGATCTGCAAGCGTGGGAAGAAGACGCGCTGCGGCGGCGCATCGGGGTGATTTTTCAGGACTACATCCGCTACCAATTCTCCGTCGGCGAGAACATCGGTGTGGGTGACACGCTGGCGTTCAACGATGAACAGCGCTGGCAGGAGGCAGCCGCCGAGGGCATGGCCGCGCCCTTCATCGACGGACTGGATCGAGGGTATGCGACGCAATTGGGGCGGTGGTTTGCCGGCGGACAGGAGCTGTCCGGCGGGCAGTGGCAGAAGATCGCGTTGTCGCGCGCCTACATGCGGCGCAACGCCGATATTCTGATTCTGGATGAGCCGACCTCTGCACTTGACCCGGCAGCGGAAGCAGCGGTGTTCGAGCATTTCAGTGAGCACACCGAAGGCCGGATGACGTTGCTGATCTCTCACCGGTTTTCCAGCGTGCGCAATGCGGACCACATCATCGTGCTGGACCAGGGAGCGATCCTCGAGCGAGGCGATCACGACAGTCTGGTGGCCGCGGGCGGGCGCTATGCGCAGTTGTTTGATTTGCAGGCCCGCGGTTACCGATAGATCTCAAGACTCCCGAGAAACCCGCGTCACCGCCGGCCCGGCCATTTGTGTTGGTTTTGTTTTCATCAAGCCGTCGAGTGCCTGGCGATACTGGATGCCGCCCTGGCTCATGCTGTTGTTGTGCGTACCACCGGGCACCAATAACAGGTGCTTGGGTTCGTTGGCGGCATTGAACAACTGCTGGCTGAATCGCGATGGCATGAACGGGTCGGCCAGGCCATGGACCACCAGCAATGGCATGTTGATGTCGACGATCTTGTCGATGGAATCGAATTTCTGCGACAGCAGCCAGCGCACCGGCAACCATTTCACTGGCAGGTTGCTGTCGGCCACTTGCGCCACGGCATCGCCCAGCGAGGTGAAAGTGGACTCGATCACGAGACCGCGCACCGGCACCACGCCACGGTCCTTTTTCGCCTGTGCGGCCAGGTCTGCCGCCAGGTTGATAGCCACCGCGCCACCGAGGGAGTGGCCGTAGATCAGGCGCTTGTTGGCGTCCGGTTGCATCTTGGTGAAGCGTTCCCAGGCGGCTCGCGCGTCCTCGTAAACACTGGCTTCCGACGGCAGGTCCCCCTTGCTCTGGCCAAACCCGCGGTAGTCGATGGCCAGCACTGAATAGCCCATGGCGCGCAATTGCTCGATACGGAACGCCTGGCCCGTCAGGTTCCAGCGCACGCCATGCAGGTAGAGGATCGACGGCGCATCGCGACGCGCGGCCGGCCACCACCAGGCATGCAGGCTTTGCCCAGCCTTGAAATTGGCAGGCTTGATGTCGAATTCCTGAACGTCCTGTGGCAGGCCGCGATACCAACCGGCCGTTCCCGGCTCGATGCGAAATAACAACTCGCGCTCTTTGTACTTGAGTGCACCGCAACTCACGGGCAGGCCGACGATTAGCGCGGCCATGCACAGCAATGGCAGCCAGCGTCGGCCCAAGCGGCTCATCAACTTCGAAAACATGCAGGGCCCGGAGGATGAAAAGGAAAGCTCGGGTTTTAACAGAAGCGTGGGCAAAGGTGGGGATAAATTCGACAGTCGTATGAAAGGCCCGGCGCAGTAGATGCGGCCGTTCCTGCCCACGAATCTTTAAAGCCTGCTCGCAAAGCCGCTCGTCTTTGCCTATGAGCCTATCCAATAAAAAGATTGAATAATCACATAAAATGTTATTTAAATAACAAAACAACAGCGCCAGCGTTAGTCTGGCAAGCCGTATCAAGGTGGGATAGCAATGAGCAAGATCGCAATCATCGGCAGCAATATGGTGGATTTGATCACCTACATCGATCGCATGCCGGCCCAGGGCGAGACGCTTGAAGCACCGGGGTTTGCCCTCGGGTGTGGCGGCAAGGGCGCCAATCAGGCGGTTGCCGCCGCCAAGCTTGGGGCGGATGTGTTGATGCTATCCAAGGTTGGCGACGACCTGTTTGCCGACAACACGCTGGCCAACTTCCAGCGCTTTGGCATCGACACCCGTTACGTGCAGCGTGTCCCCGACGTGTCCAGCGGGGTGGCGCCGATCTTCGTTCAGGCCGACTCCCACAACAGCATCCTCATCGTCAAAGGCGCCAACGCACATCTCCTCCCGGCGGATATCGACGCGGCCGCCCAGGCGTTGCGCGAGTGCTCGCTCATCGTTCTGCAGCTCGAAATCAACGTCGACACCGTTTACTACGCCATCGAGTTCGGCCGCGCACACAACATACCGGTACTGCTCAACCCGGCGCCGGCCTTGTCAGGCCTGAGTCGTGAACACCTGGCGAAACTGGATTTCCTGGTGCCCAACGAGTCCGAGCTGGCGCTGATCACCGGCCAGACCGTGGACTCGCCGGCGTCGGCCCATAAAGCCGCCCAGACATTGGTTGCCAGCGGCATCCGCCACGTCATCGTGACCCTCGGCCAGCAAGGCGCGCTGTATGTCGGCGAGGAGGGGGAGTTTCAGATTCCCGGTTTGTCTGTTGCCGCGTGCGACACCACCGGGGCGGGAGATGCCTTCATCGGTTGCTTCATTCATCACTGGAGCCGCGAACGCGATATCCGCGCCGCCATGACCCAGGCCGTGGCGTACTCCGCCTGCTCGGTCACGGGCCTGGGCACCCAGACGTCCTACCCGGACGCCCACGCATTCGCTGAATTCCAACGCCAATTCGACGCCTGACGTCGAGCTGATTTCACCCATCAACGCTCACCACGGAGAACAACAATGACAAAGCCTGCGCTCCAACAGACGCCCGATGGTTTCTACTGAACCGCACGCCCTGGTTCGCCTTCATTTTGCTGTGCAGCATCTTTACGTTATGGGCAGCGGCCGCAAGCATGAACGACGTGCTCATCGCGCATTTCAAGAAGGCGTTTCTGCTCAGCGATTTCCAGACCGCGTTCGTACAGTCGGCGTTTTATCTGGGCTATTTCTTCGTGGCGATTCCGGCCGCACTGGTGGTCCGCCGTTTCAGCTACAAGACCACCATCCTGATCGGCCTGATGCTGTACATGTTCGGTTGCCTGCTGTTTTTCCCGGCGGCATCGACCGCCAAGTACGGCATGTTCCTGCTGGCGCTGTTTGTGATTGCGGCGGGGCTATCGTTCCTCGAGACCGCCTGCAACACCTACTCGACGTTGATGGGCCCGCGTGAAACCGGCACCCGTCGCCTGAATATTTCCCAGACTTTCCACCCGTTCGGGGCGATGGCCGGGGTGTATGTCGGCAGCTTCGTGATGTTCAAGGACACCGACGCCACTCGCGAGCAACTCACGCAAATGAGCGCCTCGGACGCGGCGGTCCAGCAACTGCAAATGATCCAGTCCACGTTGCTTCCGTACAAATGGATGATCGCAGTGCTGGTGCTGATGTTCATCCTGATCGCCATCACCCGGTTTCCCGCGTGCAAAGGCAACCAGCCGAGCAGCAAGAAAACCGCCAGCCTCGGTCAGAGCCTTTCGCGACTGTGGCGCAACAAGCACTTCACCTTTGGTGTGTTGGCGCAGTTTCTCTATGTCGGTGCACAGGTCGGTGTCTGGAGTTTCACCATCCGCTTGGCCATGCAATTGGGCGGCATGAACGAGCGCAGCGCGTCATGGTTTTTGCTGACGACTTTTGCCGCGTACTTCGTCGGCAAGCTGATCGCCAACGTGCTGATGCGCAAACTGCACCCGGCCAAGGTGTTGGCGGTGTACGGCGTGCTGTGCATCGCCTTTCTGGCCTACACCATTCTGGTGCCGAACATCACGGCGGTGTACGCAGCCGTCGGCGTGAGCGTATTCCTCGGTCCGTGCTGGCCGACCATCTACGGCCTGACGATTGACGGCTTGGGTGAAGACACCGGCGTCGGCGGTTCGCTGCTGGTGATGAGCATCGTTGGTGGCGGGGTGATTCCGATTTTCCAGGGCCTGCTGTCCGATTACAGCGGCGGCAACATGCAACTGGCGTATAGCGTGCCGCTGCTGTGCTTCATCGTGATCGTGATGTACGCGGTGCGTTGCCTGCGTCATTCCGACAGTGAACGGGCACCGGTGGGTGCGGTGGTCGCGTCATGAATACGCGGATCAATCTTCATCCGTCGCAGTTTGGCGAAGCGCGCAAAACCTTGCTGGAATCCGGGGCGTTCACAGTCAGCGCCTTGGTCTATCCCAGTGGTGTGCTGGCCGTGGAATTGGCCAACCATCGCGGCAGTCTCGTGGTGCTGCCGTATCAGGGGCAAATGATTTGGTCCGCCGTGTTCGACGGTTGCGACCTGACCATGCGCAACCTGTTCAGCCAGCCCAAACCCAGCCCGACGGTGATCGGCACCTACGGCTGTTTCATGTTTCACAGCGGCCTGCTGCGCAACGGTTGCCCAAGTCCCGAGGACGATCATCCGCTGCACGGCGAGATGCCCTGCGCGGCCATGGATCGCGCCTGGCTGGAGGTCGGTGAAGACAGCGTCGGTCAATACCTGCGATTGGGTGGCGAGTACGAATACGTGCAGGGTTTTGGTGACCGGTATCGGGCCAGCCCGAGCGTGAGATTACGTGCAGACTCAGGGCTGTTCGACATCGCCATGCAGGTGACCAATCTCGCCGGCAAACCGATGGACCTGATGTACATGGCGCACATGAATTACGCCTATGTCGAAGGCGCTCGTTTCATTGAACCCTTGGGCGTTGAGCGTGTGCGCCTGCGCAGCAGCGTGCCGGCCCACGTGAAACCGACACCGGCCTGGAGTCGTTACATGGATGAGTTGGTGTCTGCGCCGGAACAGCTCCAGTGCCTGGATCGACCCGAGCTCTACGATCCCGAGATCGTGTTTTTCTTCGACGGCGTGCGGGCGGATGACAGCGGTCATGCGCATTTTCTGCTGAGCCATCCGGACGGCGCGGCGTTCTACACACGCTACCGCCCCGACCAATTCGACCATGCAGCGCGCTGGATTCTGCACAACACCGATCAGCAAGTGGCGGCGTTCGTGCTGCCTTCCACCTGCGAACCGGAAGGCTATCGCGCCGAGTCTGCCAAGGGCCATGTGCGTTCACTGGCGGCGGGGGCGACGGCTGATTTCAGCGTCACCACCGGTTACCTCAGTGCAGCGGAACAACAGGCGCTGATCAGATGATCAACTGCGCGCCGCTGGCGGTAATGGCGTCGCGGTAGGCCTTGGGGATTTTCTTGTCGCTGACCACGAACTGAAAGTCTTCAAGGTTGGCGAAATGCGCAGTGCGCACTGTGTCGAACTTGCTGTGGTCGGCCAGCAGCAACCGCTGTTGCGCCTGACGCAGGACCTTCTGCTTGACCTCCACTTCGTTGAAATTGAAGCAGGTCACGCCGAAGTCCTGGCTGATGCCGGCAGCGGAAACGAAGGCCCAGGTCAGGCGCACGCTGTCGAGGATGCCGGTTTCGCTCTGATTCTCGAACACCTGGTTCTTGCGGTGGAATGTGCCGCCGCACACCACGATGTGGCAGTTGGGCTTTTGCGAGAGTTTGAGCAGCACGTTCAGGGAGTTGCACACCGCGGTGAATTCGAGCTCGTCGGGGATGAAATCGACCACGAAAGGCGTGGTGGTGCCGCAGTCGAAGAACACCGTGTCGCCCGGTTGAATAAACCCGGCGGCGAGTTTGCCGATGCGACGCTTTTCTTCAACGTGCCGGGTGTCCTGTTCGGCCACGCGGTAATCGCCGGGCTCGCTGCCGTCGTGAATTTTGGTGATGTAGCCACCGAGCAGCCGCAGGTGGTCGGTGTACTTGCTCAGGTCGCGGCGCAGAGTCATCTCGGACACGTCCAGCAATGCCGCCATCTCGCGCAGATGAATGGCGCTCTGGTCTTGCAGGGCTTGTTGAATCAGCTTGAGACGCTCGGCTTTTTTACTGTCCACAGGCATTCCGGGTTGATTGTTGGTGTTATTTAAGTGACATTATTTGTGAGATTTGTAACGTTTTTGCGCAAATCACCTTCGATTGTGGCGCAGGGGCATTTGAATATACAAACAGGAGTTTTTTGATGGCACACCTCGAACCCCAAGCGTTGGCGCAGTACATCGATCATACCTTGCTGGCGCCCGATGCTTCCCGCGAGCAAATCGCAACGTTGTGCCGCGAAGCCGTAGAACACGGCTTCTATTCGGTGTGCGTGAACTCGGGGCAGGTCCCTCATGCGGCCCAATGTCTTGCGGGGCAACGCGTCAACATCTGCGCGGTGGTCGGCTTCCCGCTAGGCGCCGGTCTGAGCGACACCAAAGCCTTCGAAGCCGAGCGGGCGATTGCCGCCGGTGCCGGGGAGGTCGACATGGTGTTGAACATCGGCGGGTTGAAAGACGGTTTGTTCGATCAGGTGCGGGACGACATCGCCCAGGTAAAACAGGCGTGCGGCAGTGTGCCGCTGAAAGTCATTCTGGAAAACTGCCTGCTCACCGACGCCGAAAAAGTGAAGGCCTGCGAGATTTGCCGTGAGCTGAACGTCGCTTTCGTCAAAACATCGACCGGTTTCAGCCGCAGCGGCGCCACCGTGGAAGATGTCGCCCTGATGCGCCGCACCGTAGGCGTAGTCATCGGGGTCAAGGCTTCCGGTGGCGTGCGCGATTACCCGACCGCACTGGCGATGATCGAGGCTGGCGCCACGCGTCTGGGCACCAGCTCGGGCATCGCTATCATCAGCGGCGCGCTGGCGGCGGGTGAGGGGTACTGATCGTTCCCACGCGGAGCGTTGGAACGATCTAACCTGTAGGAGATTCTGTTCAACAGCCTCTTCATCGCCGGGCCGAAACGGCCGGTGCTCAACGTCCGTTTCACCGGAGCCTTGCGTGATGCCTGAATCCAATCGTTTCGAGGAAGTCGTGACCCTGATCGTCAAACACCGGGTCAAGGCCGGTTTTGAAGTGCCTTACGAAGCCTGGCTTCGACACATTGTCGGTGTGGCGGGGCAGAGCGAAGGGCATCTTGGCGTGGACGTGATTCGCGACAAGAGCGGCGGCCTGGATATGTTCACTTGCGTGCTGCGTTTTTGCTCCACCGAGGCGATGCAGCGCTGGCTCGATTCGCCGCAACGGCAATCACTGGTCAACGAAGCCACGCCGATGCTGGCGGACGGTGATCAGACCGAGGTCAATCCGGTTAATGAATTCTGGTTCGCCCCGCAGGCCGAATCGGGATCGCCACCGCCACGCTGGAAGCAGGCCGTGGTGACGTTGTTGGTGATTTTTCCGCACACTTTGCTGGTGCCACTGATCTGGGGGCCGTTGCTGCAGCTCAACGCTTTCCTCTCCAATTACATCGTTGCCACCTTCCTGATCACCCTGACCATCGTGCTGTCGGTGGTGTACCTGTTCATGCCGATGGCGACGCGCTTGTTCGCGCCCTGGTTGTCCCACTCCGTTTCGAGTCGCTGAATCATCGGTTAACACGATCCACTGTGGGAGCCGGAGCAAGCTCGGCTCCAACAGGGATTTGTGTTGTTTGGGCATCAGCGGTTGTCAGGACCTTTTGTCATCGCCTGGTTCGCCACCAACATGCACACCATGGTCGTCACCCGGTTCACCGCCGACATGTACGCCGTGGTCATCGCCGATTTCACCGGCGCGATGGACGCCATGGTCGTCGCCGATTTCACCGGCGCGATGCACGCCGTGGTCGTCGCCAATCTCACCGGCGTGATGCACACCGTGGTCATCACCCGGTTCGGCATGAGTGCCACTGCGACCGGAGGAGGATGAGGCTGAGTTGCCGGAATGCCCCGAGCCATGGTCGCTGCCGCTGTGACCGCTGCCGCCATTGCCACTGTTGCCGCCACTGCCGTTTCCACCGTGACTGCCGCCATTGCCGCCGCCACCGCTTCCACCGCCGCCGCCACCACCATTGCCGCCACCACCGCTTCCACCGCTGCCGCCACCACCATTGCCGCCACCACCGCCACCACCGCTTCCACCGCCGCCGCCACCGCCACCACTACCGCCACCACCACCTCCGCTTCCGCCACTGCCTCCGTCTTTGGCTTGAGCACTCGACATACCGGACAGGCTATCCGGTATCAGAACGGTGGATGCCGACAGAACTGCGCCAATAGCCACTGCGAGCAAAAGCTTTTTCATGTGCATATCGTTCTCCGTCTTCTTATTCAGCTTGGAACGTTGATGAATGCAACTTGCTGCCTGATTCAGTGGGTAAACACCTCACCGTACGGTTTTATTCAGTTGTCACGTCGATGAGTTCTGAAACGTCCAGCTCGACCCTGTTCCAGGGGTCAGTGAATACTCGAGGCCAGCTCGAAAATCGGGATGTACATCAGGATCACGATCACCCCGATCAGCAGGCCGATGAAGGTCATGAGCAAGGGTTCGAACAGCCGCACGAACCATTCGATCCAGCGGCTGATTTCTTCGTCGTAGAAGTCGGCGCTGCGCTCCATCATTTGCCCGAGGTTGCCAGACTGCTCGCCGGCACGCAGCAAACGCAGGGACACCGGGGTCACCAGGTGATTGAGTTCCAGGGAGGTCGACAGCGACTGACCCTCGCGCACCCGTTCGCAGGCCTGGTCCAGGCGCGCGCGGGAGGCGACGGTGAGCAGGCCGCGAACCATGCCCATGGCGGTGACGAGGGGAATACCGCCTTGCAGCAGAATCCCCAGGGAGCGGTAGAAGCGCGCCAGTTCGTACATGAAGATGCGTTGATGGACCGCCGGGAGTTTTTCAATCACACGGTCCACGCCCCGACGGAAGGCCGGTTGGCGCTGGAGGAAGGTGAGGGCGACGATGCTTGCCGCCAGTGTGCCGAAGAATTCACCCTGATGGGCGTGGAGGAACATCCCGCTGCTCATCAGGATCTGCGACAGCCACGGCAGGTTCGAGCCCAGCCCTTCGAACACCAGGCTGAAGCGCGGCACTACGTAGCCCATCAGAAACAACACCACGCCACCGCCCACCACCAGCAACAGCAGGGGGTAGATCGAAGCGCTGACGATTTTTTGCCGAACCTCGTCCATGCGCTGGCGATAGCTGACATAGCGGCCCAGGGCATCGCCCACGGCGCCGGTCTTCTCGCTGGACTGTACCAACGCAACGTAAAGAGGAGGGAATACCGCCGACAACTGGCCCAGTGCCTGGGAGAACGATTTGCCTTCATAAAGCAGGCGCACCAGTTCGCTCAAAGTCTTGCGGGCCTGGGGCGCGTTCTCTTTTTCCGCCAGGCTTTCCAGCGCATCGATCAACGGCAGGCCCGCATTGAGCAACGTGGTCAGTTCCTGGCTGAACAGCACCAGGTTGAAGGTTTCGCGCTGCCTGACGCGCAGCGCACGCCAGTGACGCTCTGCGTACAGGCTGACCACCCGGTAGCCCTGGTCTTCGACGATACGCCGGGCTTCGCTGTGGCCGAGCGCCTCGACGGTCATCGAGACGACGCCGGCCTTGCCAACGGCTTTGAGATGAAAACGCATGGTCGTCACTCCCGTCATTGCCAGCTGGTGACTTCGGCGTTTTCGCCTTCGCCGCCGGGTTGTCCGTCCTTACCCATGGACAGCAAGTCGTATTCGCCGTTTTCGCCGGGGCAACGATAGGTGTAGTTACGGCCCCATGGATCCTGTGGCAGTTTTTTCTGAAGGTAAGGGCCGGTCCATTTGGTTTCATCGCTTGGCGCGGTGACCAGCGCCTGCAAACCCTGTTCGGTCGACGGGTAGTGACCGACCTCCAGACGGTACAGATCCAATGCTTTGCCCAGGCCTTCTATTTGCGCCTTGGCCACCTTCACTTCGGAGCGGCCCAGTTGGGCGAAATACTTCGGCGCGACGATGCCGGCCAACAGCCCCAGCACCACCAGCACCACCAACAGTTCGAGCAGGGTGAACCCGCTTTGAGCGCGCGGGGTGGAACGCAAACGCTGATTCATGATGACCTCACAGTCGGCAGAAGGGTCGCCATGAAGGCTTATGCAATTGCCATGCACATGCCCGGACATTCTTCTGCAACCCCTGAATTACGGGCCTGCGCGCATCCGGCACAGTGCTTGCGTATGGCTGGTTTACTACCGGCCATTGGGGCATTAGCCCCATTTTTCGGGGCCGGCAGGGGAGGAAAAATAATGAAAACACTCACCACAGGACTGCTCGGTCTGCTCGTGTTGACCGGCGTCGTACAGGCCGATGTGTTCGTTTCCGTGGACACCAAGGGCGGCTACGTTCTGTCCAATGTCCGCCGTCCCGGCCGCACCTATGAACGGGTGATTCACGAGTCTGAATCCGCCCGGGTCAGCATGGATCAACAACCCCAGATGATTGCCCGGCAGCCCTATGCCGAGCTGGTTTCGGCGGCTGCCACAGCCAATGAATTACCGGCAGCGCTGTTGCATGCAGTGATCCAGGCCGAGTCCGCCTACGACTCCGGTGCCCGGTCACCCAAGGGCGCGGGCGGGTTGATGCAATTGATGCCAGCCACTGCCCGGGAGTTGGGAGTGAAGAATGTCTACGACCCGAAAGCCAACATTCAGGGTGGCGCCAAATACCTCAAGCGCCTGATGACCCTGTTCGATAACGACATCAGCCTCGCCGTGGCGGCCTACAACGCCGGGCCGCAAGCGGTGCTCAGCCGTGGCGGGGTGATCCCGCCGTTCGCCGAAACCCAGCGTTACGTGCCCAGTGTCTTGCGCCAATACCGACGCTTGCAGGGCCTGGCCGCGGATGCGCCGCTGTGATCGGCGACCGTGGGGCACGTTCCCCCAATTGTGGGGCAACACAACCGGTAGCAGCTGCCGAGCCTGCGAGGCTGCGTTCGGCTGGGAAGCAGTCGTAAAACCTGAACAGGAGGTTTTCCTGAAACACCGCGTTGCCGGATCTCACGACTGCTACGCAGCCGAACGCAGCCTCGCAGGCTCGGCAGCTGCTACGGGATGGGCGTATGGGGGAAGTTTCTTCAGCCCGAAAAGTGGGGGGAATAGGTGGGGAATATCCCCCGAGTTGTTAAGTAGTTCATATAACCGATTGAAAAATAACTAAATTATTTGTGGCATGCGGTTTGCTCAAGGGGATTAGTCGAGAAGTATTCCCTGTAAGCACCCACAGCGAGGCCCGTGATCATGACCGGCATACCCTACGCTCCGTCCTTGTTTAATCTGCTGTTGTTGGTGGCGTCGATGCTGGGTATCGAGCTGGCCGAAGCGGCCGTGCGCTGCGAGCGCAAACTGGTGGCCAACGTCGTGGCGCTGGATCAGCCGCTGATGTTCAACCGTCTCGGCGCGCAGAACGTCAACGGCATGATGTTCGCCCTGCGCCGCGATGTGGTCGATGACCGCGAGATGTCCCTGGCCCAGGGCGGGGCGGCAGTGCCGGGCAAAGTCTCGCTGCGGCCCGACAAGCGTCCGCGCCCACTGGTACTGCGCGTCGCGGCCGGTGACTGCCTGACCATCAACCTGCAGAACCTGCTCGCCTACCAGGCCAACCCTGGCAGCCACGAAAGCGGGGAGGTGGGTGATATTGAGGGTGAAGTAGAAATCGGAAACGTAGGCAACTTCAAGGTTGACGAGCAGGTCACCGACCGCCACGTCGGCTTTCAGGTCAACGGTATGCAAGCGGTCAACAGCATCGACGACATTGCGTCTTATACCGGGCGCAACGCCAATACCTTGATTGCCCCCGGCGGCGCCCGCTCCTACACCTTGTACGCCGAGCGTGAAGGGGCGTTTGCCGCCAGCAGTCGCGGCGCGACCTTCGGGGGTGAAGGGGATGCGGGCAACGTGGCCAACGGACTGTTCGGCCAAGTGGTAGTGGTGCCCAAGGGCGGCCGCACCTATCGCAACACCGTGACCGAAGAAGAGATGCGCCTGGCCAGCGTCGGCCGCACTCCGACGGGTCAACCCATCGTTGATTACCAGGCGCGCTACCCGCAACGCGAGCCCTGGATCCGTGAAGGCAAGGCCGGCACGCCGATCATCAACATGGTCGACGGCTATGAAATCATTTCCAGCGAGAGCGACGCGATTGTGATGGGCAGCAACGCCGACGGTAGCTTCCCGCCGTCGACCTATCCGCTGGAAGCCATTGGCAAACGCAACCCGGCGATCCCTAACCGTCTGGAACCGTTCCGCGATTTCGCCTCGCAGTTCCAGGATGAAACCGCCGCGACCCAGGCGTTCCCCGCTTACTGGGCGGATCCGGTGATGGCCCACGTACTGGAGCCGACTCGCGACTCGTTCATGATCAACTATGGCTCCGGCGGCATGGGCGCCGAAGTGGTCGCCAACCGTTTGGGTGTCGGGCCGATGCACGATTGCCTGTCCTGCGCCTATGAAGAATTCTTCCTCAGTTCGCACACCGTCGGCGATGTGGCGATGCTGGTGGACGTGCCGGCCAACGCCGGCCTGGAAAACATTCGTCCCGGTGAAACGCCGAGCGCCGATCAGATCGGGGTCAAGGCGACCATGGCGCTGTACCCGTCCGAGCCGTCCAACGTCAACCACAGCTATATCGGCGACTTCATCAAATTCCGCAACACCCACAACGGTCACGAGCAGCACATTTTCCACCTGCACGGGCACCAGTGGTTGTTCAACCCCAACGACGACAACTCCGACTATGTGGACGCCCAAGGCATCGGTCCGGGCGCCGGTTACACCTACGAAATCGCCAACGGGGGTTCGGGCAACCGCAACCGGGTCGCAGGCGATGCGATCTATCACTGCCACTTCTATCCGCACTTTGCCCAAGGCATGTGGAGCATGTGGCGGGTGCATGACGTCTTTGAAGAGGGCACCAAGCTCGAGGTGTCCCAGCAGGGCGCCGACGGTTATCACAGCGAACCTTATGCACTGCGCAGCGGTAAACCGGCGGCAGGCGCCCGCGCCTTGCCAGATGGCGAGATCGTTGCCGGTACACCGATTCCAGCCGTCGTGCCGCTGCCAGGCAAAGCCATGGCACCGATGCCGGGCAAAGTCGCGGTCGTGCCGAAAATCGGCGAAACCCTGGTGGCCGGTGGTGATGACGACGATGACGAGGAGGAGGATGACGACGACGAACAACTCAGCGGTAACGGTGGCGCTAGGGTCATCGGTTCCCTGGCCCTGGTGGATCGCAGTGAAGCCAACCGCAATGCCGACGGCAGCCTGAAAAACCCTGGCTATCCGTTCTGGATCGGCGGCATGGAAAGCTCGGTCGGCCAGCGCCCACCGACCCCACCGCTGGACATGCTCGACGCTGCCAAGGCGCAGTCCTTGCAAACCAGCGGCAACGCCTTGTGGGCCAATCTCGACCCGGCTCAGTCGGGTGGCTGGGATGGCGGCCTGGGGCGCCATTCTCTGGACGGTTTCTCCTCCGGTGGCCGGGCACACACCATTACCACGTCTCTGGATTTCTCCAAGGAAGTGACACGCGCCAAGCCCATTTACATGCCGGAAGAAGGCACCGAAGTCGAACAGGCGGCCATGGCGTTCCACGCCAGAAAAGACCACCCAAGCTTCGCCGTGCTGCCCGATAATCAAATCGTGGCGCGCAGCTTCCGCACCAACGGCGCCTTGCCGATCGCGGGCGCACCGTATTACGAACCGTGCATGGATGACCGGCAAAAACGCCTGACCAGTAGCGCCAGTACCGGCGAGTTCAACAGCGGTGAGCGGGTTGATGGCATGTCCTTCAGCGGTTCCTCGACGTTCACCGCCGACCGTCCACGGGTCTATAAAGCCGCGAACATTCAGTTCGATGCCGTTTACAACAAGGTCGGCTACCACTTCCCACAAGCGCGCATTCTCGCGCTGTGGGAAGACGCCTGGCCGGTGATCAACAAGCAGCGTCCGCCAGAGCCTTTGGTGATGCGCATGAACACCTTCGACTGCGTGCAATACCAGCAAACCAACCTGGTGCCGGCCACTTATGAAATGGACGACTATCAGGTGCGCACGCCAACCGACGTGATCGGCCAGCACATTCACCTGCCGAAATGGGACCTGACGGCTGCTGACGGTTCGGCCAACGGCTGGAACTATGAAGACGGCGTGCTTTCCCCCGGTGCAGTGCAAGAACGCATCCACGCCATTCGCGAGTTCAACCAGTGCCAAGGCACCGATCCTCGTGACGGCACGCCGGCCTGCCCGAAAGCCAAGGCTCACCCGTTCTTCGGCCAATACGGCCGGGCCGACTGGGTCGGCGCGCGCACGGCGATGCAGCGCTGGTTTGTCGATCCGGTGGTGAACGCCAAAGGCGTAGACCGTGGCCTGGGGACCATCTTCACCCACGACCACCTCGGCCCATCGACTCACCAACAAATCGGTCTGTACGCCACCGTGCTGGCAGAACCTGCCGGTTCGACCTGGTTCCACGCCGAAACCGGCGAGCCGTTGTACAGCGGCGCGCGGCAGGACGGCGGGCCAACCTCGTGGCAAGCGGTGGTGTCCACCGGTGACCTGGACGGCGACGGCAAGAACGACAGCTTCCGTGAGTTCTTCCTCGAATACAGCGACTTCCAGCACGCCTATGAAGCCGGTGTGTACGTGGGCGCCGGTCCTAACGGCGTGCCTAATCCGCAAGCCTTCCCGGCCACGGCTGACAGCTTCCGCTACGCGATCAACCCACCGGTGCGAAAAGAAGCCGAGACCCTGCTTGAACAGGTGGTCGAAGCCCGCGGTGGACTGATGCCCGGTTGCCCAAGCCGGCCATGCCCACAAGCTATCTCGGTCGATGACCCTGGCATGTTCGTAGTCAATTACCGCAACGAACCGCTGGCCTTGCGGGTGTACGACCCGAACAAGGTCGGCCCGGACGGCAAGCGTGGTATGCAGGCCGACGGCCTCGGCGGCGACCTCGCGTACGCCATGCAAAGCCGAACCGACCGCGCCATCCCCGCGATGAACCTGGCGCCGAACCTGGTGACTGCGGCCACTGGCCCCACCGGCGGCACCACGCTGTTCCCGCCACACATCAACCGTGGCGGTGCAGAACCGGGCGACCCGTTCACCCCGATGCTGCGCACCTACACCGGTGACAACGTGCGGTTGCGGGTGCATGCCGGCGGTCACGAAGAAGAGCACAACGTGACCCTGCACGGCGTGAAGTGGCTGCAAAGCGGTTCCGGTTTCGGCAACAGCTCCAACTCCGGCTGGCGCTCGTCGCAAATGATCGGGATCTCCGAGCAGATGGGCTTCAATGCGCCGGTGTCGATGATCTCCAGCGCGACCGCGACCACCGGGGATTACCTGTACTCGATGGACGCCTCCCTGGAAGGTTACTGGAGCGGGATCTGGGGTGTGATGCGCAACTACACGGCGCAGCGCAGCGACCTGTTTGCGCTACCGAACAACGCGAAACCGGCCGGTATGCGCAACACCGTGGCATTCGATGGCATCTGCCCACGGTACGGCGCCAACCCTAACGGCATCGGCACCCGGCCGACGCCACAACGCAACTATGAAGTGGTCGCGGCGCTGGCCAACGACATCCTGGGCAATCCGCTGAACCTGTCGATGGCCGATCCGGCCGGTATCGGGCAACACGTCGGCGGGGCGTTGAAGCCGGCGGGCGGCACCCTGGTGTACAACTCGCGGGCAGTGAGCATTCCTCAGGTCACGGTGACCGACCCTGTGGAGGGGACCTTCACCATCGGCGGGCAAAGCGGGCCATTGCATGACCCGACGGCGATCCTTTATGTGCGCAAGGGCGACCTCGATCCGATCACCGGCAAGCTCAAACCCGGTGTGCCTGTCGAACCGCTGGTGCTGCGTGCGGCGGCCGGTGATTGCATCAACATCACGCTGGAAAACCGTCTGCCCATGGTGATGCCGGATCTGACTCAGACGGCTTCGGTAATGGGCATGGTCAAGCGTGACCGCAACGATGGCGAGGGCTCGACCACCTTCAGCAATAACCTGATGCGGCCGTCCAGCACGGTGGGCCTGCACGCACAACTGCTGGCGTACGACATCACCAAATCCGACGGGACCAACGTCGGCACCAACCCGACCCAGACCGTGCCGCCGCGTGTTGGCAATGTCGGCGCGTACCCGACGCGTACCTATCAGTACTACGCCGGGCACCTGGAGCGTGAAGGCAAACCGGTCACGCAACTGGGCCGCAGTGTCGACAACATCAATGCCACGGCGGTGGAATTTGGCGGGCTGAATTTCACCCCGGCGGACGTCATCAAGCAGCCGCAAAAAGGCCTTGGTGGTGCGATGAGCATCCTGCCGATCGGCGCCACCTGGGTTGACGATGCACGCAAAGTATCGGCGACGGTCACCGCACCGGGGCAAACCACCTACCGCGATTTTGCGATGGTCTGGCAGAAGGCGTTGAACATGCGCTGGGCCAATGGTCGTCCGGTGGAAGGTATTGCCTCGGAGGCTAGTGTACCGACCGATCCGCAGGACAACTCGAGCATGGCCATCAACTACAAGACCGAGCCGATGTGGTTCCGCTTCGGTCTGCCACCGGATGCGCCGTTCGGCCACGCCGACGGTCATGGTTACGGCGACGTGCCTAATGCGCACATGGCCTTCAGCAATGCGCTGGTGGGGGGCGATCCGCAAACGCCGGTGCTGTATGTGAAACCGGGGCAACCGTTCCGCACGCACATTCTGATGCCGACCGGTGGCAGCCGTGGCTCGACCTTCCAACTGGATGGTCACGTCTGGTCGGTCAACCCGTTCCAGTCGGAGAAGAGCGATACCAGTGGCTATCCAATGAGTACACCAGGGGTGGGTTCGGTGCGGTTCGGTTTCAACCCGATGTCGATGTACATCGGCGCCCACGAAAGCATCTTGCCGGCGGCGCACTTCAGCTTCATGCACCCGAGCGCCGGGGGCAGCAATGCAATACTGGGCGACTACCTGTTCCGAGACTACGGCGCTTACGGCAACACCGCCGGGCTTTGGGGATTGCTGCGGGTGACCAACGAACCTGAACCGGCTCCGGTCCCGTAGGTGTAGGAGCGGTGAGACAGCATGGATCTGTAAGGGGAGAAGCATTATGAACAGGACCATCAAAATCGCCGGATGTGCGCTGGTTGTGGGGTTGGCGCTGATCTGGCTGGGGGTATGGCGCACGACGCCTCCGGCCATGCTGAGCGAGATCGCGCTGCCGGACACCTGGAGCGGCCAGACGCTTGAGCGTGACGGGGTGTCGGTGGCGCTCGAGGTGCGGCCGCTGGCGCAGGACGGCGTGCTGCGCGAAGGCGAGTTCGCCGACGTGCGCTTTCGGGTGACTGACAGCGCTTCGGGCCAGCCACTGTCGGGTGCCGCACCCGGTGCCTGGCTCGATCCGGAAACCGTCGCCGCCGACCAGGCCCAGGGCCGTGAACACAGCTGCAAATCCCGGGTCGGGGTGTTTCTGAAATCGAGCATCGGCGCGCGACCGTTGCTCGATCTGAACAGCTACTTCCTGCTGGTGATGAACCGCGATGCCAGCGTCTCGGTGGTCGATCCGTCGGTGTCGGTGGGCGGGATCACCAGCACGATGGCGCGGATCGACATCAAGCAACCGCCGATGGATTGGGTCACGCCCCGTGACAACAAGCGGGCGTTCGTCTCGATGCCAACCGCCGATGAAATTGCGGTGATTGACAGCGAGCAATTCAAGTTGATCGACTCGGTCGCCGCCGGCAGCAACCCGGTACGGCTGGCATTGCAACCGGATGAGCGTTTGCTGTGGGTCGGCAACAACGCGAAATCGCCCGAGGCGTCCGGGGTGACAGTGATCGACACGCGCAGCCTCAAGACGCTCAAACACCTGGCCACCGGTGCCGGGCATCACGAAATCGCCTTCAGCAAGGACAGTCGTTTTGCCTTCATCACCAACCGCGATGAAGGGACGCTGAGCATTATCGACATCGCCAGCCTGACCATCAGCAAGCAACTCAAGACCGGCTCGCACCCGTTGTCCGTGGCGTACTCGCCGCTGTCCCAGGCGGTGTATGTCGCCGATGGCAAGGACGGCACGGTGACCGTGGTCGACACGACCAGCCTCGCAGTCCGGCGGGTGATCAAGATGAAACAGGGCCTGGGCCCGATGGGCTTTAGCGCTGACGGTCGTTTCGGCATCGTGCTCAACACCCTGGAGAACCAGGCCTCGGTGATCGATGCGGCCACCGACTCGTTGATCCATGAACTGGACGTGTCCGCCGAACCCTATCAAGTGGTGTTCACCAAGGCCTACGCCTACATTCGCGGACTGGCGTCGGCCAAGGTCACGATGATCAACTTGTCATCCCTCGGCGAGAGGCGCACGCCGATCAGCCAGGGTTTCGAAGCCGGGCCTCAGGCGCCACGGCTGGCTGGTGACCTGCCACTCGCGTCGAGCCTGGCGGTGTCGCGGGATGACAACGCGGTGTTTGTGGTCAACCCGGTGGACAACACCACCTACTTCTACGCCGAAGGCATGAACGCGCCGATGTCCGGCTATCCCAATCGTGGGCAAGTGGCGCGGGCGGCGATGGTCATCGACCGCAGCCTGCGCGAAGTCGAGCCGGGGCTGTACAGCGCCCGGATCAAACTGCCCGCCGCCGGACGTTTCGACGTGGCCTTCCTGCTGAACCAGCCGAACATCATCCATTGCTTCACGGCTTTGGTTGAGCCGGATAAAACCCTCACCCGTCACCCGGGGGTGCCGAAGGTGGAATTCATGCTCGGCACGTCCACCGCCGTCCTCGGCAGTCCTTACGTGGTGCGTTTTCGCATCGTTCAGGGCAAGCAGAAGGCACAGCGCAGCGGGGTCAAGGACGTTCAGGTGCGCTACTTCCGGGCCCCGACGTCCCGGGTCCAGCAAGTCGCCGCGCTGGAAGTGGGTGACGGCGTTTATGAAGCCCCGGTGATCCTCGACCAGAACGGCGCCTGGTACCTGCACGTACGCGCGGCCTCGCTGGGCGCGCGTTTCGACGACAAGACTTTTGCCAGCGTTCGGGTCCTGCCCGGCGATGCCCACTAAAAAGGAGTTCGACATGAACCGATTCGCACACCGTGGACTGCTGACGTTCTGCCTGTTGGCCGCCGGTATCGGCCAGGCCCTGGCCCACTCGGCGGATGAACACGCCGGTCACGAAATGCCGGCCAAAAGCGCCCGTTCGGAAAGCGCCCAGGTCAAGTTCGCCGACGTGGCGCTGGTGGACCAGAACGGCAAAGCGGTGCGCCTGGAAAAAGACCTGGTGACCAACAAGATTGTGGTCATGAGCTTCATCTACACCAGTTGCACCACGGTTTGCCCGGTGGTGTCGTCGATCATGGGCAAGGTGCAAAAACAGCTGGGTGCCCGGGTCGGCGGCGAGGTGCAACTGGTGTCGATCAGCATCGACCCGCAGCGCGATGACGCCAAACGCCTGAACGACTACGCCCGCAACTTTCAGAACGGCCCGGGCTGGAGCTGGCTGACCGGCAGCTCGCAGTCGATCAACGAAACCCTCAAGGGACTGGGCACCTTCAGCGGGGACTTCAAAAATCATCAGCCACTGATTCTGGTGGGTGATGGCAACAGCCGCCACTGGACCCGCTATTACGGCTTCACCGACCCGACGGTGCTGGCCCGTGAAGTGGAGAAACTTAGCGGTCAGCGCAACGCCCACGCCAAGCACACCGCCATCGCGATGGAGCAGCAGCCATGAGAGCCCTCGACTGGATCACCCTGATGGTTTGCTTTTGCCTGTTCAGTTCGCTGGCGTCAGCCCACGAAGGGCACGAAGGGCCGGCACCCGCGGTGGCCGCCGTTGCCGCACCGCCCGGCTTGGTTACGGGCACTGGCACCCGCGATGCGAAAACCTGGTTCACCGACACGCCGTTGCAGGACCAGAACGGCGAGATCCTGCGGTTCTACAGCGACGCGCTGCAGAACCGCGTGGTGCTGCTCAATGTGATTTTCACCCGTTGCAACGATGCCTGTCCGCTGATCACCCGCAAGCTCAAGGAAGTGCGTGAGTTGCTGGGCGACAAGGCGGGCGGCATCACTTTTATCTCCCTTACCAGTGATCCGCTGCGTGACACGCCAGCGGTACTCAAGGCTTACACCTTGAAGCAGGGCGTCGATGGCCCCCACTGGCTTTTTCTTACCGGCGACAAGGCACAGATGGACCTTGTATTGGGGCGCATCGGCCAGATCGTGCCGACCCCCGAGCAGCATTCAACACAACTGATCGTGGGTGACGTGGCCAACAAACGCTGGAGCAAAATCCGTCCCGATGCCCCGGCCGCCGCCATTGCCCAGCGCTTGCAGTTGCTGACAATGCCCGTGGCCGGTCGTTGAGCCCGCGCCATGAGAACTTCACTCGCTCTCGGCCTGCTACTGCTTGGCGGCCTGCATTTCGCCGCTGATGCGTTGCCGCTGAGCCCTAACGAAAGCGCCGGCAAACGGCTGTATCGCGAGGGTGTGTCCGCGAGTGGCGAGCCGATCATGGCGCGGGTCGGGGCGGCGGACATACTGTTGCCCGCCACCAGCCTGCCGTGCGCCAACTGCCACGGCGCCGATGGCCTCGGGCGGCCCGAAGGCGGTGTGCGACCGCCGGATCTCAGCTGGTCGCGGCTCACCAGCACTTACGGCCAGCAGCAAATCAATGGCCGTAATTACCCGGTGTATACCGAAGGCACGTTGGCGCGGGCCATCCAGGAAGGGCGTGATCCGGGCAACAATCGGCTCGACCCGGCGATGCCGCGCTTCGTCCTGTCGATGAATGATCAGCGCAACCTCACGGCCTACCTCAAACGCGTGGCCGAGGACCGCGACCCCGGCCTGACCCCCGACAGTCTGCACCTGGGCACCTTGTTGCCAAGCCAGGGGCCGTTGAGCGAGGAGGGCGCCACGGTGGCGGCGGTGCTCCGGGGCAGCGTGGCGCGAATCAACGAAGCGGGCGGGATTCATGGCCGGCAGATGCGCCTGACCATCGTCGATTCGGGCCCGGACCGCGCCAGTGCCGAGCAGGCGCTGGATCAATTGATCGAGCAGGAACAGGTGTTCGCCCGGATCGCGCCGCTGGCGCCGGCACTGGACTCGGACCTGGCCGCGCGCCTGGAACGGGCCGGCATTCCGCTGATCGGACCGCTGTCATTGCTGGGCACGGCGCAGGCCAGTCGGCAGATTTTCGAACCGCTGCCGGGGTTGCGCGAGCAACTGATCGCCCTGGCCGATTACGCCACCGTTAATTTACGGGTGATCCAGGGACCGACGCTGATCACTTACCCGGACGAGCCCAGTCAACGGTTGGCGGCGCAGAGCCTCGGCCAGTACTTGCAGGATCACGACTGGCAAAAGGTCAGTCTGAAAGCCTACGACTCGGCGCAAGACGAACTGCCACTGGGCTCGCGTTCGGTGTTTTACCTGGGCAGCGGCGGCGGTTTCAGTCGCCTCGCCGAGCGCTTGCAGGCGGCGGGGCAGGTGCCTTATCTGTTCGCTGCGTCGAACCAGGTGGCGGGTGATCTGTTGCAGGTGCCCAGTGATTTTTCCCGGCGGGTGTTTCTGGCTTATCCGTTCGTGCCCAGTGACTGGACGCTGGCCGGACGCCTGGCCCTGACCCAACTGCGCGAACGCCAGGGGCTCGGCGGTCAGCACGCGATGCTGCAAGTCGGCGCGTTCAGTTCGATGTTGCTGTTCAGCGAAGGCATGAAACAGACCGGGCGCGACGCCAGCCGCGAGAAACTCATCAGTGCGCTGGAAGGCCTGCATGACTTCGATACCGGGCTGACCCCGCTGATCAGCTTCGGTCCCGGCCGCCGCCTCGGTTTGCGTGGCGCGCATATCGTCACCGTGGACTTGCCCGGCCAGCGCTTTTATCTGGTCGCGCCCTATAAACCCATTGCCGCTACACCCTGACTGGAGGTCTCGATCATGCCGCTCAAGACTCTGTTGCTCCTGCTCACGCTGTGGGTTCCCGTGGCGTTCTGCAGCAATGGCCCGGCCGCCGCGCGGGTCAATGGCGAGGACATTTCCGCGTTTCGCCTGGAGCGTTATTTCGCCGAATACCTGGAGGATCAGGGCCGGGCGGTGGGCAGCATCCGCAACCCCAAGGCCTACAAGCAATTACGTCAGGCGGCACTGACAGCCTTGATTGACAAAGAATTGCTGTGGCAAGAAGCCGTCAAGCGCGGGGTGGTGGTCAGTGACGCGGTGGTGCAACGCCAGGTCGATCAGACCCGGCAGGCCATGGGCGGTGCCGACGTGTTCGCCCGGCGCCTGGAAGACGCCGGTTTCGACGAAGTCGGTTACACCGAGTACACCCGCCGTGAGCTCGCAGCCCAGCAAGTGTTTGCCGACCTCACGCAGGTCGCCGGGCCTGACGAAAAACAGGTCCGTGCGTTCTATGACGAGCATCGCGCAGAGATGAGCCGGCCGGAACAAATCCAGGCACGGCACATCCTGATCAAAGTGCCTCAAGGCGCGGATGCCGCCGCGGTTGAAGCAGCCCGGCTACGCTTAGAGAAAATGCGTGTGGAAATCAGTGCGGGTGAGGATTTTGCCAGCGTCGCCCGGGCCGGTTCCGAAGATGCTTCCGCCAGCGAGGGCGGTGATCTGGGCTATTTTCCTCGTGGACGGATGATGCCTGAATTCGAAGCGGCGGCTTTTGCCCTGGCACCGGAGGCTGTCAGTACACCGGTGCGTACACCGCTGGGCTGGCATTTGATCTACCTGCAGAACCACTTGGAGGCGACCGATGTCTCAGAGGTGCAAGGGCTTGAAATGGTCCGGGCTTATCTTGCCCGACAGCTACAGGCTCAAGCTCGTCTACAGGTTCTCGCGCAGCTGCGATCAAGCAATCGAATCGAACGGGTTGACGATGATTGAAGGTTCCCCCCCCCAATAGTGGGGAAATGCTTCAAGGTACATCCGAGTGCTTCCCCGCCTTTGGGGGATGGAGTTTTTGGATGAAATGGTTTTTTCATGAAAATCAAAGACGTACAACGGTAAAAAACCGGCGCTCAGCCTGGCATGAAGTGTGCGTTAGCCTCAGTGAAGGCGCGTACTCCCAGGGCTGGAACATCGGACCTGCGGTTTCAAGGAGTCGACCTTGTTAAACAAAGTACTGGTTGTCGAAGACGAACAGCTCCTTGCCGAAAACCTCAAGGATTACCTTCAGGCGCAAGAGCTCGACGTCCGGATTGCGCATAACGGTGCGGCGGGTATCGGTGAAGCCGAACAGTTTGCACCCGATGTGATGGTGTTCGATTACCGCTTGCCTGACATGGAAGGCTTTGAGGTGCTCGATGCTGTCCGCCAGAACAGGAAGTGTCATTTTGTGCTGATTACCGGGCACCCAACCGCTGAAGTCTGTGAGCGGGCCCGGCAACTGGGAGTCAGCCATATCCTGTTCAAACCGTTTCCATTGGCGGAATTGGCCCGAGCAGTCTGCGACCTTCTGGGGATGGAGCGCGAACCCAAAGCAGGCATGAGTAATTCGCAAGGTTTTGTCGAACGACGCCAGAGCAGGACCGAGAGTTTCCCGCTGCAGTTGTACGACGGCAGTTGGGTGCTGGCAGATCGTCGACGAAGTCTATCGACCTCCAAGGCACCAGGCGACGAACAATTGCTCACCGGGGAGTAGTGGCGCGACAAGACGTTCCGGCAATCGCCGCAATGGCCTGCCGCGTCGACAGGGCTCAAAGCCCCCGGCGTTGGAGAGCATGCCATGGACCGTCTATCCCTTGTCGTCGAACCGGCGCTGTTGGACTGTGTACCGTCTCGATTTTCCAGTGAGCAATTGGCCCAGGCACGCTCCCTGGCCGCCAGTTCCGGTGAACGGGTACTGGAAGCCCTCGGGGTGTTGTGCGAACTGGCCCCCATGCCCTTCATCCAGTGCCTCGGCGCGACCCTGCATTATCCGGTGCTCGACACCGACGCCCTGTTTCAAGCCACCCCGGTGTTCGACCGGGTTACCCTGGCCCAATGCCTCAAACGCGAATTCATCCTGCTGCGTCACGACGATGGGGTCATCGGCGTCTTTGCCGACCCCTTCGATACTTCACGCCTGGCCTGGATCGACGACTGCCTGCACGGCGCGCCGCTGTACCTGGTGCATGCCGACGACCTGAAGGCCTACCTGGCACGCCACGAAGAGAGCTTCCACGCCGTGGAATCTCTTAACGCCCAGGCCGACGCCAATATCGAAATCGATACCCTGCAAAGCCTGTCCCTGACCAGCATCAGCGAAGACGCCAGCGTCGTCGTCAAACTGGTCAACTCGACCCTCTACGACGCGCTGAAAATGCACGCCAGCGATATCCATCTGGGCACCACCGGCAGCGGTCTGGTGATCAAGTACCGGATCGATGGCGTGCTGAACAACATCAGCAAAATCCAGGGCAGCGAATTCGCCGAGCAAGTGATTTCCCGGGTCAAGGTCATGGCCGAACTGGACATCGGCGAAAAACGCGTGCCTCAGGACGGTCGCTTCAAGATCGGCATCAGCGGCCGGCAGATTGACTTTCGGGTGTCGATCATGCCGAGCATTTTCGGCGAAGACGCGGTGCTGCGGGTCCTCGACAAACAGGACCTGGCCGACAAGGTCTGCGGCGTGCAGTTGCAAGCCCTGGGCTTCGAAGAAGAAACCCTGCGCCATCTGCGCCGGCTGGCGGCCGAACCTTACGGCATGGTGCTGGTGACCGGCCCCACCGGTAGCGGCAAAACCACCACGCTGTACGCGATGATCACCGAGATCAACCACGGCGTGGAAAAGATCATCACCATTGAAGACCCGGTGGAATACCAACTGCCGGGCGTGCTGCAAATCCCGGTCAACGAAAAGAAAGGCCTGACCTTCGCCCGTGGTTTGCGCTCGATCCTGCGCCATGATCCGGACAAGATCATGGTCGGTGAAATCCGCGACCCCGACACCGCCCAAATCGCCGTGCAATCGGCGCTCACCGGGCACCTGGTGTTCACCACCATTCACGCCAACAACGTGTTCGACGTGATCGGCCGATTCACCCAGATGGAAATCGACCCTTACAGCCTCGTTTCGGCACTCAATGCGGTGCTGGCCCAGCGCTTGATCCGACTGGTCTGCGCCAGTTGCAGCGCGCCGAGCTACCCGACTGACGAAGAACTGCGCGCTTCGGGCCTCGACCCGCAACAGGTCGATCACTACCACTTCGTCCATGGCAAGGGCTGCGGTCATTGCCGGGGCACTGGTTACCGCGGGCGTACGGCGATTGCCGAACTGCTGCACCTCGACGACGAGCTGCGGCAAATGATCGTCGAGCGCCAACCCATTTCGAAAATCAAGGCCCTGGCGTGCAGCCGTGGCTTGCGCCTGTTGCGCGAGTCGGCACTGGAGCTGGTTGCAGAGGGGCGGACCACGCTCGAGGAGATCAATCGTGTCACTTTTATCTCGTGATCGTTTTGTCGCCGTGCTCGGCGCCAGTGGTGTCGGTCTGGGCCAGCGCCGTGGCAGTGAAACCCTGTGGCTGGGCAGCGTCGGCTTTATCGACGAAGGCTTCCATGCCTGGGCCGTGGCGCTGGAAACCCTCGACCGTCTGCTGGGCGAACACACCCGTCCTGGCGCCGAATTGAGTGTGGTGATCTCCGGGCACTTCAGCCGCTTCTGTCTGGTGCCCTGGAGCGAACAGATCAGCAGCCCTGCCGAATTGCTCGGGTTTGCCCAACTGTGTTTCGAAGACCTTTACGGCGTACCGCCGCAACCCTGGAGCATGGTGTTGTCCGCTGAGCCGGCGGGTTATGACCGGGTCGCCACCGCGCTGCCGCAGGACTTGCTGACGCATCTGCGCACGCTGGTCACGGGTCGTGGCCTGCGCCTGCGTTCGGTGCAGCCGTACCTGATGGCGGCGTTCAATCATTTCGATAAAAGCTTCGACGCCGGCGACTTCCTGTTCGTGGTCGCCGAGCCAGTGCGCAGTGTGTTGCTGCTGGCCCGGGAAGGGCGCTGGGCGGCGGTGCGTTCGGTCGGCAGCAGCGACAGCGACGTCGCGCTGACCGCGTTGATCGGTCGTGAAATCCAATTGCAGGCGTCCACCAGCGAGCGACCGCTGAATGTTTACCTGCACGCGCCGGCACGCATTGACTCGCACCCTGACGTACCCGGTGTGCACCTGCGCACCCTCGAAGAAGGCCGGGCATCCGTACGCGATTGTTTGTACGTCATGTCCCGGGCGGTGGCCTGACATGCGCGCCCTGATGCTCGACTTCCAGCCGCGCCGTCGCTCGGGCCCTTTGGGCTGGAGCCTGCTGGTCGGTGGCGTGGTGCTGACGCTGACCTGCGTGCTGGTTCAGCAGCACCTCAGCGAACAGGCCGCGCAACAGCAAGGCCACTTGCAAACCACTCAGCGCGTACTGACCGGCGACACGGGCGGCAAAGTCAGCCTGACCCCGGCCGAAACCCGCGAACAGGCGCACAACCTGGCCGAGATGCGCAAGGTGTCCCAGCAATTGCGCCGGCCATGGGAGCGTCTGTTCGCCATGCTCGAAGCCATGCCCCGGGACGACATTGCCTTGCTGACCCTGACGCCGGATGCCCGCAAAGGCCTGGTGCGAATCAGCGCCGAAGCGCGGGATCTGGAAGCCATGCTCGACTTCCACCGCAGCCTCGAAGCCAGCGACGAGCTGTCCGATGTGTCGCTGCTCAGCCACGAAATCGTCGCGAACGTGCCGGAACACCCGGTGCAATTCAACCTGTCGGCTAGCTGGGAGATCGGCGATGCAAATCCCTAGATTGATCGTCCACGAATACCTGCAAGGCTTGGGCATTCCCGGCCTGGCAGGGCTGACGATGTTGCTGTTGGCGCTGGTGTATGGCCTGGTGGGCCTGATGCCGGACTGGCGGTCGCTGCAAACACTCAGCCAGCAGACGCGCGAAGCCGGCGAGTACCTGGCCAAAGTCGAAGACGGCAGTGTTGCCGCTCCGGTGGTGCCGCAACGTCAGCTCGACGATTTCCGTAGCAAGTTGCCGTCCCAGCCGCAGGCCACCGTGGCCATCGACAAGATTTACGCACTGGCGGCTCAGGAGCACATCACCCTGGCCCGTGGCGAATATTCCCTGGGCATCGACCCCAAGACGCACCTGGCCCGTTATCAGATTCTGCTGCCGGTGCGCGGCAGCTACCCGCAACTGCGGCGCTTCCTGCATGCCTTGCTCGGCCAGTTACCGGCGGTGGTGGTGGAGGACGTGGAGTTCCAGCGTAAAAAAATCGCCGACACCGACCTGACCGGGCGGATCCGCATGACCCTTTACCTGTCGAGGTCATGATGAATACCAAACGCGCAGTGGGTTGGGTGGCGTTCTTCGGTGTGGCGGCGGCGCTGACCTGGTTGCCTGAATACTTCACGTCGTCAGAGGAGGGCGATGCTTCGGTGGCTGTCGTGGCCACCCCGACCAACAGCAAAACCCGTGGTGTGCTGCCCGCCGCGTCCGCCGGTAAAACATCGGCAGTGGTCAAGGACTTGAGCCCGGCTGGCGACTTGTTCGCCGCCCGCAGCTGGACGTCTGCGCCGCAGCTCGCCACCGTCACCGAACAACCCGTCAACCTGACCCCGGAGGTGCAAGTCCCCACTGCACCACCGATGCCTTTCCAGTTCATTGGCAAGCTGAATGACCGTTCCGACCTGCAAGTGTTTTTGCAGAGCGGCGAAAAAATATACGTCGTGCGCAAGGGGGATGTGATCGACGACACCTGGCGGATCGAGGGGATTTCCGACATGGAACTCAGCTTTGTCTATCTGCCTCTGCATTTGTCTCAGACTTTGTCTGTGGGGAGCGCGCAATGAACAGATCCCGTTTGCTGATGAACCTTTGTTTTTGTGCCGGACTGGCCGCGTGCAGTTCGGCGCAGGTTGCCAAGCAAGAGGCGACCGACCTGATGGAGTCGGGACAGTACGAAGCAGGCCTGGCCCGCATCGAGGAAGGGCTGAAGGAAAACCCTCGCAACACCGAGCTGCACCTGGCCCTGAACAGTGGCCGTGCCCGTGCAGTGACGGCGCTGTTGACCCAGGGTGACATGGATCGCGCCCAGCGTGATTTCGCGTCTGCCCGCCAGGCTTTCGGCCGGGTGTTGACCATCGAACCGAACAACCGCCGTGCCCAGGACTCGCTGCGCCAGCTCGATCACATGCGCAGCCTGGATGAAAAACTCGAACTGGCCCGTGGTGACCTGCGTCGCGGCGATATCTACGGCGCCGACCGCCAGGTGAAACAGATCCTCGAACTGGACCCGAAAAATGAAGGGGCCCTGGAGTTGCAAAGCAATGTCCGACTGGTACAAAGCCGCAACGTGGTCCCGTATCCACAACTGCGGACCCGTCTCGATCGGCCGGTGACCCTGGAATTTCGCGAAGCCAACCTGAAAACCATCTTCGAAGTGCTGTCGCAGGTCGCCGGTTTGAACTTCATCTTCGACAAGGACCTGCGCCCGGACATGAAAGCCACCATCTTCGTGCGTGACGTGCGCATCGAAGACGCCGTGGAACTGCTGCTGCAACAGAACCAGCTGCACCAGAAAGTGGTGAACGAAAACACCCTGCTGATCTACCCGGACTCACCGCAGAAGCTCAAGGATTACCAAGAGCTGGTGATGCGCACCTTCTACCTGACCAGCATCGATGCCAACACCGCGCTGAACATGATCAAAACCATGCTCAAGACCCGCGATGTGTTCGTCGACGAACGCCTCAACACACTGACCATGCGCGACACCGAAGACGCGGTGCGCATGGCCGAAAAATTGTTGCAATCCCAGGACCAGTCCAACCCTGAAGTGGTGCTGGAAGTGGAGGTGATGGAAGTCGCCACCCAGAGGATTCTCGACCTTGGCCTGCAATGGCCGAACACCTTCGGCGTGGTCAACAGTGATGGCTCGGCCGTGACCCTGCTTGACCAACTCAAAGGCATAAACTCCAGCCGGATCTCCATCTCGCCGTCGCCGCAGGCCAAGATCAACGCCCAGGACAACGACATCAACACCCTCGCCAGCCCGGTGATTCGCGTCAGCAACCGCGAACAGGCGCGCATCCACATTGGTCAGCGCGTGCCGATCATCAGCGCCACCTCGGTGCCTTCGACTCAAGGGCCGGTGATCACCGAAAGCGTCACCTACCTCGATGTCGGTCTTAAACTTGAAGTACAGCCGACCGTGCACCTGAACAACGAAGTGGCGATCAAAATCGCCCTGGAAGTGAGTAACGCCACGCCACTGGAGCCGACCCGCCAGGGCACGATTCCGGTTCAGGTCGACACCCGCAACGCCCAGACCACCCTGCGTCTGCATGACGGCGAAACCCAGATCCTCGCCGGCCTGATGCGCGACGACCATGGCGCCACCGGCAACAAAATCCCCGGCCTTGGCGACATTCCAGGTCTTGGCCGCTTGTTCGGCAGCAACAAGGACACGGTCGGCAAGTCGGAGCTGGTGCTGTCGATCACGCCGCGGATCGTGCGCAACCTGCCGTACCAGAGCCCGTCGGACATGGAGTTCACCACCGGTACCGAAACCAGCATGCACATCCAGGCACCAGACCGTGGGATGGACTCGACGAATCCCACAGAGACCCTCGGTACTCCGGTTGCATCCACCCGCGTTGTCGTCGAGAAGCCTTGATCATGAACGCCTCGCAACGCGGTTTTACCCTGATCGAAGTCGTGGTGACGCTGGCCTTGATCGGCCTGCTGGCTGGCATGGCTGCGCCGCTGACCGAGACCGTGGTGCGCCGGGGCAAGGAGCAGGAA
The DNA here is from genome assembly GCF_008370005.1 of Pseudomonas sp. ANT_J28. Classification (NCBI taxonomy): domain Bacteria; kingdom Pseudomonadati; phylum Pseudomonadota; class Gammaproteobacteria; order Pseudomonadales; family Pseudomonadaceae; genus Pseudomonas; species Pseudomonas sp. ANT_J28. The sequence goes on along the minus strand of NZ_VOBM01000012.1, from coordinate 114,082 downwards.
CTGCGCACGGCGCTGTATCAGATTCGCGATGCCATCGACGCCTACAAACGTGCGTTCGACGCTGGCTACATCGAGAAATCCCTGAACAGCAGCGGCTACCCGCCGAACCTGCAAGTGCTGGTGGACGGTGTGCGCGATGTGCGCAGCGCCAAGGGTGCCAAGTTCTTCTTTTTACGGCGCGTGCCCCATGACCCGCTGGCGCCGGTCAAGCGTAACGACGAAGGTGGCTGGGGCATGCGCTCCTACGACAGTACGGCTCAAAACCCGCGCGAAGGCGAAGACGTTTTTGACGTTTACTCCAAGGCGCGCGGCAAGGGTCTCAACGGCATCGCCTACCGGGAGTGGTGAGATTATGCGTCGGGAAAAGGGTTTTACCCTGCTGGAACTGATGGTGGTGATGGCAATCATCGCCACCCTGATGACCATCGCCTTGCCTCGCTATTTCAACAGCCTCGAGGCCTCGAAAGAGACCACGCTGCGCCAGAGCCTGTCGGCCATGCGCGAAGCACTGGATCACTACTACGGTGACACGGGGCGTTATCCCGACTCCATCGAACAGTTGGTCGAGCAGCGTTACCTGCGCAACCCGCCGATGGACCCGATCGCTGAACGCAAAGACCTCTGGGTGCTGGTGGCGCCGCCTGACGGCGTCCCGGGCGGAGTCGCCGATATCAAAAGCGGGGCCACAGGGAGGGCGCGTGATGGCAGCCTTTATTCCGAGTGGTAAGCCCTCGAACGAGGCCGGCTTCACTTACCTGGGCGTGCTGTTTCTGATCATGTTGATGGGCATGGGCCTGGCCAGCGCTGGCCAGTTGTGGTCCACCGCGTCGCGCCGTGATCGTGAGCGGCAGTTGCTCTGGGTCGGCACTCAATACGCCCAGGCCTTGCGCAGTTATTACCGCAGTTCGCCTGGCCTGGCCCAGTACCCCAAAGAGCTGGCGGACCTGATGCAGGACGAGCGTTTTCCGTCGCCCAAACACCACTTGCGCAACCTCTACCCGGACCCGATTGGTGGCGGCGAATGGACGTTGATGCGCGGGTTCGACGGACGCATCACCGGCCTCAACAGCCCCTCCACGGACACGCCGCTCAAGCAGGCGGATTTTCCCACTCAATGGTCGGACTTCACCGGCATGGCGAGCTACAAGGACTGGCAGTTCGTGGCCGAGAAGGCCTTCCTCGATGGCGCGTCCGCGCCCAAAGGCCAATCCCAAACGCCTCAGGCGTTGGGGCGCTGATGCCATGAACAGACACTGGCTAGCGGCCCTGGTCCTGATGCTGATGACGTCCTTCGTGTCGGCTGGCGAAGAAGACGAAATGATGGGTTTTATCGTCGACGACACGATCTCGCACATCGGCCACGACTTTTACTACTCGTTCAGTGAACGCCTGCGTGCCACCAGTCCGATGGACTTCAACCTGGTGGTGCGTGAACGACCTTCGGCACGCTGGGGCAGCCTGGTGACCGTGGAATATCAGCAACGATTGGTTTATCGGCGCTTCCTGCCGCCGAACACCGTGGAGTTGAAGGACGAGGCCTATGAGGCTGCCGATCTGGTCCGCGTGCAGATCGTCCAGCGCAGGCTGGAAACCTTGTTGCAGGACACCACCGACCTTGAGAGGGACGAACTATGAACACTGGAACTTTCTCGAAACGCGCGGGCATGTGGTTATTAGGGTTGAGTAGCTGCGGGCTGGTCCAGGCCACGGAGCTGGTTTACACGCCGGTCAACCCGTCGTTTGGCGGCAACCCGTTGAACGGGACCTGGTTGCTCAATAACGCCCAGGCGCAGAACGATTACGACGACCCTGACTTGAAGAACCGTACCAGCGCGGCCGGCACGTCGGCCCTGGAGCGCTTCACCAGTCAGCTGCAATCACGGCTGCTAGGGCAGTTGATGGACAACATCTCCGCGGGCAATGCCGGGAGCCTGACCACCGACGCTTTTGTTGTGAACGTTATCGACGACTCCGGTGCACTGACTATTGAAGTGAACGACCGAGCGACCGGTGAAGTTTCCGAAATCCAGGTGAATGGCCTGGCCCCTTGACGGGGACTTGGATCGATGGGGAGTCAAGGACATGAAAAAAATAATAGCGCTGGGGCTGATGTTGGCGGCATTACAAGGGTGCAGTTTGCGCGAGCCGATGGGGGCCGAGCAGGACACCGAATCACCGACCCTGACACCGCGGGCGTCGACTTATTACGACTTGCTGAACATGCCACGACCCAAGGGCCGGTTGATGGCGGTGGTGTATGGCTTCCGGGATCAGACCGGGCAGTACAAACCGACCCCGGCCAGTTCGTTTTCCACCAGCGTGACCCAGGGCGCGGCGAGCATGTTGATGGATGCATTGCAGGCCAGTGGCTGGTTTGTGGTGCTGGAGCGTGAAGGGCTGCAGAACCTGCTGACCGAGCGCAAGATCATTCGCGCCTCGCAGAAAAAGCCCAATACGCCGGTGAATATCCAGGGCGAGTTGCCACCGTTGCAGGCGGCCAATTTGATGCTTGAGGGCGGGATTATTGCCTATGACACCAACGTGCGTAGCGGCGGGGAAGGGGCGCGGTATCTGGGGATTGATATTTCCAGGGAGTATCGGGTGGATCAGGTGTCGGTGAATCTTCGTGCTGTCGATGTGCGCAGTGGGCAGGTGTTGGCCAATGTGATGACCAGCAAGACGATTTACTCTGTCGGGCGCAGTGCGGGGGTGTTCAAGTTTATCGAGTTCAAGAAGTTGCTCGAAGCCGAGGTTGGCTACACCACGAACGAGCCGGCGCAGTTGTGTGTGTTGTCGGCGATCGAGTCGGCCGTTGGGCATTTGCTGGCGCAGGGGATTGAGCGGCGGTTGTGGCAGGTGGCGGGGGATAATTCTTCGCCTGACAATAATGCGACGCTTGACCGCTATTTGACCCAGAACAAGGTTGTTCCTGAAGGTGAGGAAGAGTGAGCCGAGGCGGCCTTCGGGCCGACCTGTTCTTGCGGATATACCTGGAACCATGTGGGAGCGGGCTCGCTCGCGAAGGCGGCAGCAATTGGGTAGCGACGATCGGTGACAGACCGAGCCCTAACAGGGGGAAGAAAGCCTGTTGGATGCCGATGTTCATGCCCAGTCGCTTTGGGTGGGAAGCCTTGGCGGTGGCGGCGATAGAGGTCCGTGTGAAAGCCCCCTCGGCGACGCCCATGACCGCGCGAATCAGCAACAGCGCACCGACACCGGTCGCCAGGCCGGACAAGCCAGCCAACAACGAAAACATGATCACAGAAGGAATGATCACCTTGCGCCGCCCGATCCGGTCGGACAGCTGCCCTATGAAAATCGAGGAAATCCCCCAGGCGAGCGCCAGCACCGCAGAGATGTTGCCGAGGTCCTGATAGTTGAGGTTGAGATCACGCATCATCACCGGGAACAGCGGCAGAATGATGAAGCGATCCAGGCCGACCAGACCGAAGCCCAGCGCGAGCAGCGCGACGGCTTTCCATTCGTAAGCCGAGTCCCATTTCTTGTTATTCATGGCAGTTCTCCGCCCTTGCGGGCATGGGTGGACAGGGCGCCGACGAGCGTCGACGCACAATGGAAGGGTCAGAATAAACCAGGGCCTCTACCAGCCCGGTAATTTGCGTACGGTCGCGGCCGTTGCCGTAGATGCGGTCGTGGTCAAGGGGCTCGAACCAGTCGTAGCGAAGTTCGGGACGCAGGCTGACGTTTTTACTGACGTCCCAGCGAAAACCGACGGTCAGCGCGTTGAAATCACCCCGCGCGGTGCTGGTGCCCGTGGGGCGAGATCCGTGCGGTGGGTGCTTGTACGTCGTCGATGTTATGGTTTTCCTCGTCGCCCTCCATGAACTCATAGTCGACCCAGGTACCCATATCGGCGGTGCGCCAGCGCAGTGCCCCCATAACTGATTTGCCACTGTTGTTGTTGTTGTTGTTGTTGTTGTTGTTGTTGTTGTTGTTGTTGTTGTTGTTGTCGCGCAAATTGTTCCAGCCTTGCACCACACCCAGCTCGGCCCCGAGCAGACTGCTTTCGCCATTGAACAGACGAGTGCTGGCAAGGACGCCGGATACGGTGCTGGGCTCCGTGACCAGGCGTAGGTCTTGCTGGCGAACGGGTTGCGTGCCTCACGGATATTCGGCGGAATCTCGTAGCCGATGGCCGGACCGAAGATCCCTGCCATTACACTGATGCCAGGACCGTAGGGCATGTACATAGAGGCGAACAGGTTCGGCGTGGCGACGAATTTCTGCTTGTGGCGTTTGGCAGAGTCGGGGTCATCGTCACCGGGTGAGTTGGCATCCCAGTGCATATCCCAACCGAAGGTACGGGCGAACTGCCCATTGCGCCCATAAAGGGTTTCCATGCTGAAACCGAAGGAAAACTGCTCCGGGCTGGGTCCCGGCAGTGGTGTGACGCGGGGAATGACGTTGGCAACCAATGGTTTGTCGACAAAGCCTGTACATGCAAGGACGCGAGGGCGAGCAAACCCGCACCGAGCATTTTTTTGCCGATGGTCAAAATAACCTGCCTCTTTTTATTGTTTTTATTGCCGGTGTCGCGAAATCGTCACGCGTGTTTTTTCACGAGCGAGCGATGCCCGTGGCGGGCCGTTGCCGGCCCGCGTGAAAGCGCATGCGTTCAGATGGTGTAAAGGATTAGCGCCGGTCGAGAAGGCTCTTCAGCAGGCTTCATATGGGATTCAGCCAAGGCCTTCTTGCCTCGCTGGTAGCCGATGAAGCGCCTGGAAAACTCAAGGGCACTGCGTTAGGCATTTTCAATCTGGTCAGTGGTGTATGCATGCTGATCGCCAGCGTTCTTGCGGGCTGGCGATGGCAAAGATTGGAAGAGTTTCGATCTGTTCGAGCAGCTCACCGGTTGAACAGAGCGTGTCAGTGATGGGTAGGCTCATCATGGCGAGCTAGCAGGACTTTGCCATCCCAATTCTCATCTGCCGTCTCTGGGATTCGAGGCAGGAGTCGCCCATCCTCAAAAGCAGTAGTTAGCGTGCCCCGTGGTGCGTTCACATCCGGCTGTGTCGACGTCAACGTGACGAGGGATAGGGGATGATAGAAACGCTCCTCCACAACCGAGCCCATCCACAGCGGTGAAGTACGCCCGTTCGTGAGCTCGAAATCGACGACCCACACTCGAAGCACGAGGCGCGAACTGGTAAGTGCGCCACCACTATTCGGTCGAACGAGCGTCAGACTGGGGAGGCGACCACTGGCGAAATGTGGAATTACCGGAAGACCTGCAGGGTCTGTCTGGACGGAAAGCCAGTTCAGGGCACTAAACGGTGTCCAGTCCGCTGAGTCGCGCCACCCGTTGTTCTGCAGGACATCTTGCAACTCCTTCAGACCACCGGCCCACTGGAACGTCAGCGGCTCATTCGTCTCGCCCGTCAGATTGATACGCCGCGCCGGCAGTTGCTGCCAACCCGATGTCCACCAATCGGTGGCGGCCATGGTTGGGGTTTGTACGATGACAGCATAGCGCTCGGTGTCGGTCGCATGGCTACGATAGATATTGAGTCCTCCGGCGAGAATCAGTGCTGAACATCCGGCGGCGAGCAGGCCCATTGGCTCAATGCGTCCGGCTTGGCGCCCCAGGTAGGACAGTCCAAGCAGCGCCAGCCACGCCGACCCGAATGCCAGCCCCCCGAGCACATCGGAAAACCAATGCGCACCGAGGTAGAGGCGCGAGAATGCAATCAGAAATATCAGGGTTGCTGCGCCGAGAGCGACCACGAGGCGCCATGCCGGGCGGATCTCACGCGCGATGAGGAAGGCGAGGAAGCCGTAGAGCACGACATTGACTGTGCTATGGCCGCTGGGGAAGGAAAACGCGCTCCACCCGGAGTAGAGAAGCTCACCGGGTCGAGCTCGATGCAACGCCACTTTGATGACCGTGTTGAGCGCCGAAGCGCCGGCAATCGCCACCAGCCAATAGAAAGCTGTACGCCAGGCGCGCTTCCACATGAGCCACAGCAAGACAACAATCGTTACCGCCACCACGACCTTGGTGTCGCCAAGCTCTGTGATGGCGATCATCACCGCATTGCCTGGCGTTGTGCGAAGATCTTGGAGGGCGCGGTATATCGCGCTGTCTGCGAGCAGCAACGGGTCACCGCTGACGACGTCTTCAAGAACACCGAAGAAAAGCCAGGCTGCACCGACGAGAAGCACGGCCGACAGTGTGAGAGGCCACGCTTCGGGCCGTGAAGGATCGAGCAACCGGGTGAGACTGCGGCTCAGCCAAGTGTCGTGGGTGCCGGCCCAGCTCCGCAGCCGCTCCACTGCGACGATGAGGTAGGGGATGCCTCGACGCAACGTCCAGCGCACGAGATGCAGGCCCGCCCAGCCCGTCGCGACTAGTACGACCAGCAGGATCGCGAGCGGCTTTGCAGCCGCACCGAGAAAGCTGAACGTTGCGCCGACGAGCACACCGGGCAGGATATGCGACGGCGCCCAAGCGAGCGCCGAGACAACATTGACGGCATAGAACCGACTGACCGCCATTCCCATCATGCCGGCGAGGAGCGGAATGAAGGCGCGGACGCCCGGTACGAAGCGCGCGAGAAACACGCTCTTGGCGCCGTGACGCTCGAAAAAGGCCTCGCTGCTCTGAATCAGTTCAGGGTGGCGGTTCAATGGCCAGAAACCAAGAATCTCGCGGTGGTATCGGTGTCCGAGCCAGAACGAAAGACCATCACCCGCGATGGCACCTAACGTGGCGGCGACCAGCAACGGCCAGAGCAATAACACGCCACTCGGCACCAAGGCACTGAGCGCGAGGATCACGGCAGTGCCTGGAACGACGGCACCGATGATCGGGATTGACTCGGAAAGTGCCAGAAGAAACACCGCCAGATAGGCAACATGCGGATGCGCCGTGAGGAACTCGATGACCGATGAGACCAGGGACGTCATCATGCATGGGCTGCCTATGTAGTACCGGTGATTAAGCAATCAAGATGCGCCTCTTCTCGTGAGGTCGCACAACCGTTATGACGCAGTTGCCACGTCAGCGGGAAACTCCTCGGTGCGCTTTTCAAAACGTCCAAAATGCAACGCCAGGGTCGGCAACACCAATAAATTGAGTGCTGTCGAGGTCACTAACCCACCCAGGATAACGATAGCCATAGGCCCTTCGATTTCATTGCCAGCAGCGCCACTGGCGAGTGCCAAAGGCAGCAGCCCCAAAGCGGTCACCACGGCGGTCATCAGGATCGGTACCAGTCGTTCGGCGGCGCCCCTTCGAGCCGCTTCCGGGCCCCATGTCAAACCTTCTTCATTCACCAGGTGTGAGTAATGCGAGACGAGCATGATGGAGTTGCGCAGCGTGATCCCAAACAGCGTGACAAACCCGACAAGCGATCCCAATGACAAGTTTCCACCGCACACCAACACGGTCACTACACCGCCTACTAAGGCGAAAGGCAGGTTCACGAGGACTAAGACCAACGCACGCATACTTTTGAGAGCGAGGAACAAAAGCAGCACGATCCCAATGATGGCTGCCGCTGTGTAAACCAGTAAGTCCTGTTGTGATTGCGCACGTGCTTGTTCCTCACCAGCAAACAAAACATAGGTTCCCTTGGGGAGAGTGACCTCCTTGTTGATTAGCCGTTGAGCCTCCTGAACGAAGTCGCTCACCGCACGGCCATGTACGGCGGTCGAGACGGTTTGCAGGCGTTGACCACCGCTGTGCATGATTTGGTAACGACTGGTGGTTTGAGTGATCAAGGCCAGTTGATCAAGCGGCACCGTTGTTCCGGTTTTGTTGCGTAGCAGCAGTGACCCGACTGTCGCGATGCTGTGGTGGGCCGTCGGAGTTAACGAAACGGTGACGTCATAAGTCTGGTTCCCCTGATAGATTTGGCTAGCGGTCACTCCGTCATATGCCACTTGAATCGCCTCCATCACATCGACCGGCTCAAACCCCCAATGGGTCAACTGCTCAGGCCGCAGCCTGATGGTCAACTGCGGTACATGCTGGGCGGACTCAACTCTCAGGCCGATGGTGCCTGGGATTCGACCTATTACCTGGGCGATTTCCTGGGCTTTGCTGTCCAGCACATCCAGATCAGGGCCAAAGACATTGATAACGACCGGCGCGGTGACACCGGAGATGCTTTCGTCCACCCGTTCAGTCAGGAATGTATTCACCGACGTCGTCAGCCCTGGGAAGCTGGCCAATACGTGTTGGATACGTGCCACGGCCTGGGTTTCCTCGGCGGCGGACAAACTATTCAAATCCACCTCGAACTCACTGACATGGACGCCGGTCGGGTCGACCACTTCACTGGCTCGCCCTGCGCGTTGCGCTACCAGTCGCACGCCGGAGACTGTGCTCAGTTCCTGCGCCACACGGTCGCCCACACGCATGGATTCGGTCAAAGAGGAGCCAGGGGCCAACGCCATATGGATGAGGTAATGTCCCTCCTTCAATTCCGGTATGAAGTTACCGCCAAAAAACGGCAGCGCGGTGATCGCCACCGTGCAGAGAATGACGATCATCCAGACAATTGTCCGAGAGTGCGACTCGATGCTGGCGAGTAATTTCAGATAACGAGCCTTCAGACGCTGCACCAACTTTGGCTCGTCCGATTGGAGTGGCTTGGCGGTCAACAACATAAACGCCAGCGCTGGCGTGACCGTCAGGGCCACTACAAGGGATGCCAAGATCGCCAGGATATAGGCGAGCCCCAAGGGCGCGAACAGTTTCCCGGCGATCCCTGACAGTGCCAGTACGGGTAGGAAAATCAGCGCAACAACCAGGGTGGCATACACCACGGCACTGCGGACTTCGAATGAGGCGCGCAATACAACCAAGGCCGCTGATACGGGATGCTCCAGCGCTTGATTTTGGCGCAGTCGACGGAAGATGTTCTCCACGTCGACCACGGCATCGTCCACCACCTCTCCCAAGGCAATGGCCAGGCCGCCCAAGGTCATGGTGTTGAGGCTCACACCAAAGTGATGGAGCACGATCACCGCCGTTAACAAGGACAGCGGAATTGCCGTAGCCGAGATGATCGCAGTGCGGATATTGAGCAAGAACAGAAACAGCACCAGGACAACCAGCACGCCTCCCAATAGCAGTGCCGTCTGCAAGTGACCAATCGCGGTTTCGATAAATCTGGCTGGGCGGAAGATGTCTGGATGCAGGCTCACCTGTTCCGCTTCGAGCGCAGGTTTCAAACTGTCCAAGGCGCTTTCCACTTCACTGGAAACGCTCATCATGTCGGCGCCGTATTGGCTTTCCACCATCAGCGACACCGCTGGCTTACCCTCGATTGCCGCCGCACCCACTGCGGGAGCAGGCCCATAGGCCACCGTGGCGACATCGCCCAGGCGTACGGCGATACCCTTCTGATAGTTGAGCACCGTTTGCGCCAACTGCGCTGGTGTAACGGTTTGACCCTCGGTATTCAAGACGATGCGCTGGTTATCGGTTTCCAGAAAACCCGCGCCTCTAACCCCCGTTGCGCGCTGGGCAGCGCTCAACACGTCTTGAAGAGAGAAACCGTATTGCACCAGCTTTTTGGGATCTGCCTGAATCTGAAACTGCTTTAGATCGCCACCAAATACGATCACGTCCGCCACACCGGGCACGCGCAACAATTGCGGTTTGATCGTCCACTCTGCCAGTGTGCGCATCTCCATCAGCGAGCGGGTGTCGGAGGTGATACCCGCGACCAGGGTGACGCTGGTCGAAGATGTTAGCGGCAGTAGCGCGGGTGTTTTGACCCCGTGCGGGAGAATACCGGTGAGGGTACTGAGTCGCTCCGCAGCCAGTTGTCTGCCTCGGTAAATGTCAGCTCCATCCTTGAAGGTCAGCGTCACCATGGATAGCCCAGGCAACGATTTGGAGCGCATGCTTGCAAGCCCGAGGGTGCCACCCATTGCATTTTCGACCGGCTGGGTGACCAGCATTTCAACCTGTTCGGACGATAACCCTGGGGCTTCGGTTTGAATCACGGCCAGAGGTGGCGCGAACTCGGGGAAGACATCTTGCCGGGCCTGAGTCAGGGTGTAGATGCCATAACCTGCCAGCAGACAAGCGAGGGCGATAACGACCCCACGGAAGCGGACAGCGAAGCGGATAATTGAATTCAACATGATGTATTCGCTGCCGTCTGGTTAGTCGTCACATTCGGGGTCTTTGCAGGCCGATGCTGTGATGGGTGGACGCTGTTCTTCGGATAACAGCAGTTGCGCACCGTGCACCACGACACGATCACCGGACTCAAACCCGGTGCTGACCAGGTATCCATTGTTATAAGGACTTTGGTCTGCGACAGGACGGCGAGTGAACCGGTCTTTGGCAATTTGCACATACGCCCACGGCTGCCCACCAAACCATAGGATGGCTGCTTCAGGTATGACGAAACCGGTGCTATCTGGTGTGGGCAACGGTAAGTAGGCAACTACTTTGCTACCAACTGGCAGAGTCGCCGCTGCTCGGTAGAGGTAGGCACGGCCTTCAGTCGAAGGGTCGACTTGAGGCGAGACTGAAATAAGCTGAGCCGTTTCCCGATGATGCTCGCTGGACTCAACTGAGATCAGTTCAGGCGCGACTAAATCAACCCCGAGGGGAAGAACGATGCGCAAAAGCATTTCCTCGCGGCTCAACAACTTTTGCAGTAGAGGGGCGTCCTGCGCCCCAATCATGCTTGCCAAGGGAGCACCAAATTGTTGGCGCGCGTTGTTGTGTATCGACCGTATGCTGGCACCAGCAGCCTGTAACTTGGCCTTGTCTATATTCCAAGTGACTTGCGAGGCTTGCAGCACCTTCAAGGACACGCTCTGGTTAGCTTTGTACAGCGCGACGTTGCGCTCATATTCCTGGCCAGAAGCCGAAGCGGCAGACTGTGCTGTTGCTGAGTCTGCTTGAGCCATTGAGTAACGAGTGCTTAGATCATTAAGCCCTTGCACATCAAGTACACTGCCGTAAGCAAGATGTTCCACTTGATGCTTGGACGCAGAGATCGGCTCACTCTGGATGCCACTGATTGTCTGGGTCGTTTCATCCAGCGTGACGATGGTTAAACCTCCTTCAGTAGTGACCCGTGTAGGGGGCGCTACCGCAGTTACAGGTGCAACCTGCATGGCTTGATAGGAGAAAAACCCTATGGCGCCTAATCCGACAGCGGCTACCACAGCCAGGGCGATCCGTGAGGTTTTGTTACGAAAGGGTGTGTTCATTTTCGAATGACCGCCTCGGTTGACTGGGCGTGCAATGGGATTCCATCGAGTGGTTGCTCGATGGCATTTTCAAGTTGACTGATGGCTTGCTGGACTTGAACCACTGCATCCACATGGATCATTGCATCGACATTCACGGCACGGCGCGACCGTGATAGCGCCAGTCGGTCTATCGCGCCTAAATCAAAGGAACGTTGGTCGGCTTGAAAGGCGGCTGTTCGGGTCGCCCCCAGGGTATCGGTGAGCGCGAGGTTTTGCGTGGCCAGGCGATAGTGCAGTAGAGCGCTGTCGGTCTGATTGATCGCTTGGTCTTGAAGGGCTTCGACGTGGATGGCGGCTTCCTTGCGGCGCGCTTCGGCCTCCGCGATAGGCCCTTCATTACGGTTGAATAGGGGGAGCGTGATGCCTGCCGGTGTAACGCTGTACTTGTTCACCCCTTGGTCGAACGAGTACCCGAGCCCGAGTGACAGGTTCGGATATTGCCGTGCAACTTCCAGTTGGAGAGCGGCTTGGCTCGCTTCGTACTCGGCCAGGGCGCCCAGGATGTCAGTGCGATTCAGAATGGTTTGACGGCGGGCGGTGTTATCAGGGATCTGCGGAGTCAGGCTCTCGAATTCACTCAGGTCTAGCTTGATGGGCTCAAGAGCCCTGAGAGGAATCCCAATGGTCTGAGCGATCAGTGCTTTGGCGTCCAGCATCAGCTTTTCGTTACTAGCCAAGTCGCTACGATCACGCTCCAGAATGATCTGCTCCTGGCTCAACTCGAACGTCGAGGCCGACCCCAACGTAAGCTGCTTCTCCAGCATGGTCACTATGTTCTGCTGGATGTCGACCTGACGCTCGATAATCGCGTGGTGCTGGCTGGCAGCGTAAAGGTCAAGCAACGCGCTGCGAAGACGACTTCTGATCTGCCAGGCGGTTTGACCGATATTCAGACGGGCAGCGTCTGAGAGTTGTTGCGCTTGCGCCACTCGATACCCACGTTTACCAGCAGTTTCAATCGGGATGTCGAGGGCCAGTCCGTACGTCCACGGTTTTATCGGCTGATCGGCGTACTGCAGTGGCAACGACAAGGACGGATTGGGTCGTTGATTCGCCGTTTCTGTCGCCGCCTCACCGCTCGCAAACCTGGCGCGCACTGCGTCCAGCTCAGGACTGTAGTAGTAAGCCGCCAGCGTTAAGGTGTCCAGATTCCAGGGAGAGGTAGTGTTGGGGCGGTGTGCAGTGATAAAGCGATGAAGCGTTGGATTAGTCAGAGAGCGCTCTTCATAGGCAGCCATCATTTTCTGAGGCGCCAGTGGTTGCGGTTGATAACTTGCACAGCCGGTGAGCAGCACTACCACAGTGATAAAACAATGTTTATGCATTAGCATTTTCTTCGAAGCCAAAGTGGCGGAGCGAGCAGGATTTCGCGAATCAAGCATTGCCTCTCCCCCTACTGGTGAGCGTCGCGTCGATTGGCTGTTGGCATAACTCGTTGATATAGGCGCTCAAGAAGGTCGAGCAGACGCTCATCAAGATGTCTCCAACTCAGTAATTGCGGTAGCCACCACGCGCTTATCAACGAGACCAGCAGCGACCCGGCAATATCGAATGGAAAATGCACGCCTAAATAGACACGTGCCCAGCCGACCAATGTGCCCAGCAGCAGAATCAGCACGCCAAGCTTGCGCAGCGATGCCAGTATCAGAGCCACTGCTAAAGTGAACATCACAGTGGCGTGATCGCTGGGGAACGAGGACTCAGGAGCGTGCACTAGGAAGTTTTGTCCTAGCCCCAGCATGAAGGGACGCGGATGGAACCAAAGGCTACTGATCAGCAGATTGCATCCAAGCGCGAACACGATGCTCAGCGTGGCGGTAACTGCAGCGGTTCGGTGGTGGCGTGTGCCTCTGAGCCACAATCCGATCAGCAATAGCGGTACACCTGTGATGAGCCACTGCGCCAGAAAAGTCGCCAGTAGTCGCATTTCCGCCGAGGAGTGCACGCTGGCGTTGATAGCCAAGAACAGAGTGCGATTGAGCTCTTCCATGGGGAGACCCGTTCAGGAGACTAGGAAGCACCACATTGTGATCATGATGCGAGTGATACGCACCATAGTGGTTGCTTCCTTAAGTCCAGCTTAAGGGTGACGCTGGCAGTCTTATCGCCCTTGGAGGCCCAGTGGTCGCGGGGTTGAGTTAAGAGGTCTGATAAATCATCTATGAAATGGGCGCGATATGCGCGGAGTCAAGACTTCGGCACACTGTGTGGTACTCCAGTGAAGCGCTGACTGATGTGAGGAAAAGGGATCAGGCGATGCGAATATTACTTGCAGAAGATGACTCTATGATCGGCAGCGGCTTGCAAACAGGCCTGCGCCAGGAAGGGTACACGGTGGATTGGGTCACGGACGGCAAGGCCGCTGTCCTCGCATTGGAAACTACCCCGTATGCGTTGCTGCTACTCGACCTGGGACTTCCGCGTCAGGATGGCATGGATGTGCTCAAGGTTCTGCGTCAACACGACGAGACTTTACCGGTGATTATAATTACCGCCCGCGACTCGCTACCAGATCGGGTAGCCGGTCTTGATCACGGCGCTGATGATTACCTGGTAAAACCGTTTGCCATCGAGGAATTGGTTGCACGCATCCGTGCCGTCAGTCGCCGTCAGTCCGGGCGTGTGCAGACGGAACTCCGAGGTGGCCCGTTGCGCCTTGATCCGGTACGACACCTGCTATGGTTGCGTAACGAGCCAGTCAGCCTGTCCGCCAAAGAATATGCGCTGTTGCACGAGCTGATGAAGGAACCGGAAGCGGTGATCTCGCGCGAGCAACTAGAGGATCGCCTGTACGGTTGGGGAGATGAAGTGGGCAGCAATGCGGTGGAAGTTCACATTCATAATCTTCGTAAAAAGCTCGGGGCCGAGGTCATTCGCACTGTTCGAGGTGTCGGTTATCACATTGGAGAGGATGCATGAGTTCACTCCGCCGGCGTCTGCTGTTATGGCTGCTGCCAGCCACTTTTTTGGCTGGGCTGCTGGCAAGTGTTGGCACCTATTGGGGGGCCGTCCTTGAACTGGATGATTTGCTCAATGAGCAAATGCGTTACATCGCAGAACATATCAGTGTGGATCCTGGTGAGCACATTGCACTGACGGATACGAGGGATAAACCCAGTCCACTACGTGATGATAATGCTGACGAAGTGCTGCTTCAGGTTTGGAATGCAGGAGTTTTGAGCATTACGACCGACTCGGCACTGATGCTCCCTCCACCGATGCAAACTGGACTGAGTGATGTTCAGGTCGGGGATCAAACGTGGCACACATTCGTCAACCAGCGAGGCGACAAGGTTTTCCGCGTAGCCCAGGCGCAAAATAAACGCTGGGAAGAGCTGGCCGGTTTAGCGGTGCACTTACTGTGGCCAGTAGTGTCACTGATTCCCTTTCTGGCCCTGTTTTTGTGGTTTGGTATCAGCTACGGACTGAAACCACTGAAAACAGTGGCGACAGAACTTTCGGAGCGCAACGTGAATAGTCTGCAGCCTATCGCTTCGAAAGAATTACCTAGTGAAGTCAAACCTCTGGTCGATGCCCTTAACGACTTGCTGGAACGGCTGGCGAATGCCTTCACCATGCAAAAACACTTCATCGCTGATGCCGCGCACGAGCTACGAACACCAGTGGCGGCACTGAGCATTCAAGTAGAGCTGGCACAGCGGGCCACTCAAGATGCAGACCGGGCGGTATCGCTGTCAGAGGTACAGGTGGGTGTCACGCGTCTGACTCGTCTGACACAACAGTTGTTGACCTTGGCTCGTTTGGAGCCTGATGCGCAATCACCAGTCATGCAGAGCGTCGATTTATCCGCTCTATGTAAGTCGGTGATCAGTGATCAGGTTCGTAGGGCTGAAGCCTCTGGTATCGACCTCGGTCTGACTGAACATGCTGCATCGAGCATTTCGGGGGATCCCGAAACGCTACGTATCCTGCTCAATAACCTGGTAGACAACGCTATTCGTTACGCAGGTGCTCAGGCAAAGATTGATGTGACAGTACGCGAGACCGCCCAAGGGATCGTGCTTGAGGTTTGCGACAACGGCCCGGGAATAAATGCGGGGGAGCGTGAGCGGGTACTTGAGCGATTCTATCGAGGTAATAATCAACGCGGCTCTGGCAGTGGACTCGGGCTTTCAATTGTTAAAACGATTGCAGAGCAGCACAGAGCACAGGTCGTACTTGATGCTGCACCCAATGGCTTCGGACTGCGGGTACAGATCATTTTTCCGTCTGAATCGGGAAAATGTGCAGAGTAAAAAAGCACTCTCTAAAAGGCTCAGTGCGATGAGATAAGGAGTGCTGGAACTTTCAATTGATCCAACCTGATTGATGGCTGGCTAGCCATCGAAGCTGTAAGCCTTGATGTTTTGCATAACGAAAGACTTCATCCCAGTAACATTACACATTCGAAAAATTTCCTTGGTGGGAGTCATTCGATCAGGGACTCAAGAGGATGCGCTGCGCGTAATTGCCCAGTTGGTGAGGCTGTGAAATCCTCAGAAATCATAGCAAGGATCGCGGAGGCACTTTTTACACCTCTGGGCCGGAAGTGGGCGTTCAAAATAGTCCTTCGCGCAGACTCATCGCCGGTCAGGTCGGCTTCCAAAGACGATTGATGCGCTGCGTATCTCCGCTGTTTTCATAAAATAATGATGTCTTCATGGGAAGAGTTCGACTTGCTGGAAGTTTGTCCGCTGAAAAACATCATCGATTCGACCAGTGGATGCTCGTAGGTTGAGGACAGCACCGCACTGAGTCGATCACCCGACAGGTTCCAGGCGCGTTTTTTCTCTTCGGCATAGTCGTGATGCAGGTACTGGCGCTTCACCCGAGAGCCAGCCAGCACATGGTTTTGGCAGCAATCGATAACGTCCAGGCTAACCCCCAAGGCTTGCATCATGGTTGCGTCCGTGCGGCGCAGATCATGCGGCGTCCAGACACCATTTTGGCCGTCAGCAAGAACCAGGGTATCGTCATGACGCCGTCTTGAGGGAACCTTACGGTTTTTTGAACCGAGCTTGGCGGTCACCCACCTGTTTGCTCACCACCTTCACGTCAACATGCTGATCATCCTGCTTGTTGGGGAAGCACCACTGTGAATGTCCCGAATGCCCTCGTGTTTTTGGCCGGCGGGGAGGGCATTGTAATCGGCCGTCATTTGCTGGAAGCGGTTGTGCAGTTCCAACAACTCCGCGGGCGAAGGGATGCACTCAAGGCCTGCATCATTGTCGCGCAAGGTATTCTGTTTGGTGCGAAAAAATAACTTAAAAACAGTCGGTTAGAGAGGTTTTTGTTTTTTGTGTTCCGCGTACGACTACGGAAAGCCAGGGGCCAAGGTATGGGCTGGAGTATGGGCTGAGACTCATCTAGATTGAGTCATCATCCTTTAAATAGGAGGTGACGGATGGCATCACTGACGACAAAAACCGTAGAGAAAATAATCAGGATCGGATTGGCTGGAATGACCAATGATGGCGACGGCCTCTACTTGAAAGTCGGCCGTTCCAGTGGCGCAAGTTGGATCTTTCGCTACCTCCTGCGTAGGAAGCTCGCCTATGACCTTGAACGCATAAGTCGCCAAAGTGTTCTCCCACTGCTGAGCATGCTTAGCATTTTTCCAGCCCGCCCTGTGGGCCGCGATATAGTCGAGAGCAACGTCTTTGAAAGGGGTTGCCTTGGCTCTTGCGGTGGCCTGAGCTAAACGCTGGGCTTCTTTTTCCAGCCGTCGTCGCTCCAATTCCTCATCCCGATTGGTGAGCGGATCTACGCCTGACTTGCTCAGCTTTCTGGCCTCTGCTGCTTTCTCACGAGCTTTCGCGAGACTTACTTCGGCACTCCCGCCCAGCATTTGGACAGTCAAACCTGAAACCGCCAGCCGGTTGCGAAACCGAATCGAATTGGTCCTTGATGCAGCCAAGGCCAAAGGGCTGCGCGATGGTGAAAACCCCGCTCGATGGCGGGGGCACTTGGACAAGCTTTTGCCCCCTCGTCTAAAGGTGCGCGCGGTAAAACATCATTCGGCCATCCCATGGATCACACTCCTTGCGTTTGTGGCAACGCTTGAAAAAGCAGAGGATCTGAGCGCTAAGGCGCTGCGCTTCACCATCTTAACGGCCTGCCGAACCAGTGAAGTGCTTGACTCTACCTGGGCGGAGATTGATCTCGTGGCAGGGATATGGACCATTCCGGCGTCGCGAATGAAAGCAGGGAAAGAGCACCGGGTTCCTTTGTCGCAAGCGGCATTGGATCTACTGGTCGCTCTTCCACGCGTAAAGGGGAACAATCATCTGTTCCCTGGTGCTCGAAAAGGAAAACCGCTGAGCAACATGGCGATGTTGATGGTGTTGGGTCGAATGAAGCGCAACGATCTCACGACTCATGGATTTCGTTCGACTTTTAGGGATTGGGTGCGAGTGAGGTCACTCACTATCCTCGAGAGGTCTGCGAGCAGGCACTTGCACATGCGGTAGAGAGTGCGGTTGAGGCGGCTTATCGCAGTGGCGACCTTTTCGGCAAGCGACAAATGCTAATGGATCACTGGTCACGATATGTGTGTGGCATTCAGGAAGCACAAGACAGTGGGACGGCTACCAATTGAGGCACGGCTTCTTTCCCTGCTGATGTCGGTCGGTTGTTACTAGCGGAAGTGCTATGGGGCGAGTGTTCGAATCATTCCGTCCCAACTATATAATTCAAGGGGTTGCGAGACTTTATCTCGCGCCTCCACATTATTTTTGGTCGTTTTACCCCCCGTCAGTCAAGGGGTTCTGTAGCGAGAACGTTCTTTTTCGTTCGCTTACCTTGAAAGACAAGCGAAGCCAAGAAAGGGGACAGGCTTCTGTGCGCCTTCAATCGATTCTGAGCCTGATTATCACACTGGATCACTGACAGGCTGGCATCGGTTCCAGTTGCACCGAAGCCCTAACTTTAACCGTCACAGCGCAATGCTTGGGCCGCGTTGACGGTGTACATCAGCGGCTCGTTCGCCTGATCGTGTTGAACGCAGAGCAGGCACGCAGTCAGGCTCGCAAACGCCAGCCACTTTTTTGGCAACGATATCAATAATCTCAAAATTCCAGAGTGGTGGAGGGGATGGGTTTGGGCGAGGAGGGCAAAGCCACTGGCACCATATCGATCACGCAGGTGTGGTACGCACCGAGGCTTTCGCGATGGCCGATGCTGACCAGCGTAATGTCGGTTGCCGCCAGCGCTTCGTACAACCTTCGCTCGGCACTGTCGTCAAGGCCCGAAGTGGCTTCGTCGAGGAACAGCAATGGTGGCCGAATCAGCAAGGCGCGGGCCATGGCCAGACGCTGTTGCTCGCCGGGGCTCAAACACCGGCTCCAATCATCGGTGCTGTGCAACGGCAAGTGCTGCAACTCTGTCAGTTTGAGCACGGCTTTCAGGCGTGCTTCATCGATTTCGAGAGCACCGGTCTCGCCGGTTTGATGCAACAGTTCATGCAACGAACCATTGGGCAGATAAGGCCTCTGCGGCAGGATAAGTAGACCCTCGCGGTCCAGTTCGACGCTGCCCTGGTGCCGTGGCCACAACCCCGCAAGCGAGCGGAACAGGGTGGTTTTGCCCACGCCGGAAGGCCCACGCAGCAACAGTCGTTCGCCGGGAGCCAAGGTCAGCGTCAGCGGTTTGAACAGCGGTAAACCGTGCTCGTTCAGCGGTGCAAAGTCATGCAACCGCAGGCCGGGAGTACGACGGGTGACGGGGTCGACCGGGGCGGGCAATGCCTCGAGTTCACGCCAGAAACTGCACAAGCGAGTCTTGGTCGCACGCCATTCGGCGATTTGCGGGTAGCTGTGAATCAGAAACGACAGTGAGGACTGTATTTCGCCGAACGCCGAAGCGATCTGGGTCAGTTGCCCCAGTTGAATTTCTCGCGAGAAGAAGCGCGGTGACACCAGCAGCAGCGGCAAGGTAAAGGCGAATCGCTCATACGCCGCATTAATCCCCAGCAGGTGTTTTTTCGAGCGGACCAGTCTCGAGTAGTTGCTCAGCAGCAGACCCAACTGTCCCAACAATTGCTTGCTTTCCCAACCCTGGCCACGGGAAAGGGCGACATTTTCTGCGTCTTCGCGCAAACGCGTCAGACCGAAACGAAAATCCGCCTCACGGCGTTGTTGCATAAAATTCAGCCCGATCAGCGGTTTGCCGATCCAGTGCGCAATACCACTGCCGATCACCGCGTAAATCAACGCCAGCCACAACATGTAGCCAGGGATGGCGACGGCATGCCCGGCGACTTCGAACTCCAGCGTGCCGGAAATGCGCCACATGATCATGCTGAACAGCACCACCAGAATGATCGCCTGAAGCAAGTTCAGGCCCAGGTCCAGGGTCTGCTCGACGAAGATCTTGCAGTCTTCGGCGATACGCTGGTCGGGGTTGTCATAGGTCACGCTGTGAAAGCGGCTGCGGTAGTAGCGTTGGCTGTCGAGCCACTTGCCGAGAAAGGCCTGGGTGAGTTTTTCTCGCCAACTGATCAGCAAGCGCTGTTGCACTTGGAACTTGGCCATGGTGCAGGCGATGAAGGCGACGTCGAGTACCAGCAACTCCACGACGTGATAACCGAACGCGGCGGCGTCCAGACTTTGCAACGAGTTGTAAAAGCCCAGGCTCCACTCGTTCCAGCGCACCTGGATCGCAATGATCCCGGCCACCGCCAGCATGGCCAGGGCGAGAGTCAGCCACGCTCGACGACGGCCTTGAGCCGACCAGTAAGGTGCGGCCAGCAACTTCATATCTTGGATGAACATCGGAGCGTCCTGCCTGGCAAACTCGGGGGTTGACCCGCCGCGTTGAGTCTTCGGAATTCAAAAAACGTGGTAGGTTAACAGTTCTCAAACTCAGTTACGAAGCCTCATGACGTCTCTTCAAACCACCACCCGAATGCTCGACGAAACCCTGCTCGATCAGTTGTTTCGTTTCGATGGTGCCTTTCTACGCAGCACCTGCCGGCTGAGCAGCCACGTCGAAGGCCGTGGGTTGATTGAGTTTCGCGACCCGCAAACCTGCACTGACCTGTTGAGCCTTTACGCTCACTACTATCCCGCTGCGCCTCGGGCTGCACTGGTGTCGCAATGGTCGATGGACTTGATCTGCGTGACGCTGGCCTTACCGCTGGCTGCCGCTGCGCAGCATCTGCGTTGTATCGTGCATGATCCCCATGTGGCGCTGGAAAACGGAATGCCCGTGGCTCATGTGTTTGCTACCGGTGAGGTGCAGCCATTGAACAATCCGCTGGCCTTCGCGCAACACCTGTTGACCGAAGACATGGCGCCTCTGGTGCAGGCACTGGCCAGCGCCGGGCGGGTGGCCCAGCGCTTGCTATGGAACAACGTGGCGGCCGCCATCGATGTCGCGCTCGATTACTTCCAGATGCCGCACGCACCACAATGGCGTGACCATCTGTTCCGGGAGCGGCACTGGGCCGATGGCACTCGCAATCCGCTGTACGGCTTCCTGCAACTGGCCCCCGGTCCGAGCGGCGTGCCATTACTGATGCGCAAGGTGTGCTGCCTGCACCATCAATTAGGTGATGCGCGCCCGTACTGCGACAACTGTCCGCTAGTGCCGGGCGCTGACATCACAGCGCCTCATCAGGCATAAGCCGCGTGCGCTTCCACCTGGGTGAGACGGCCGTTCTCTACTTTCAGCACCCGGTCGGCCTGCTGGAAGTAAGCGTCATCGTGGGTGATCACGATCACGGTTTTGCCCCGGGCTTTTAGTTCCGGCAACAGCTCCATGTAGAACACCCGCTTGAAGGTCGGATCCTGGTCGGCGGCCCATTCATCGAACAAATAAAACGGCTTGTCATCCAGATACGCCGACACCAGCGCCAGCCGCTTGCGTTGACCTGTGGACAGTTCCACGGTGGAAAAACGGTCGTCGACAATGCTGACTTTGTGTCCTAACCCCAATGCTTTCACATAACGCGTCGCTTCGGCGGTGCGATATTCGGCGTCCGGTCCGTCGTCGCCCAACAAATGTTCGAACAGGTGGAAGTCAGCGAACACCGCTGCAAAGTGCTGACGGTATTGCTCGCGGTTGTCGTCGTCCACTTCCACACCGTTGAGCACCACGCAACCGGTTTCCGGTGCGTACAGCCCGAGCATCAGCATGGACAGTGTGGTCTTGCCACTGCCATTGCCACCCACCACAAACACCAGTTCACCCTGTTCCAACGTCAGGTCCACCGGGCCGAGCATGAAGGGATGATCCTCGTGCTCGCCGGGATAGCGGTGGCACACGCCGTTGAGCAACAGGCGCATCGGGCCTTCACTGGCGAACACATTGCCGAGCGGCCCAGCTATCTGGGCTTCGGTGCTCAGCTCCGCGTCCAGTTGGCGAATGCGGTTCAGGGCGATGCTGGCTTGACGCAGCGAGGGCAGGGCGATCATCAGGTCGGAGATCGGCCGTACCAGGTACAGCAAGGTCACGGTGAAACTGGTCAGCACCGTAATCGGTTGCGGTAGCCAGAACGGCACGATGAACAGCAGCACGCCGAGGTTGAGGTAAAACAACAGCGTGCCGAGGTTGGCCACCACCGAATACCCGGCCATACCGCGCAGGAAACGCACGCGAAACTCGTCGGCACCCGGACGAATGACTCGTTCGACAAACGCTTCGCCGCGGGCGTTGTTCAACTGCAGTTCCTTGCTGCCTTCGATCAGACTGCGAAAGTGCTGATACAGCACGTCCTTTTGCTGGCGCACTCGTTCCAGATGGCTCAGCGGCCCACGTTCGGCGAGGTGAAACGCCACCAGGCCGACTAGTAAAAACAACGCCAGAATCGCCAGCAACGACCACGACAGCCAGGCCAGATAAGCGAAGCACGCCAAAGTCACCACGGCGTTGACGAACAGCAGCGGCACCCATTCGAACGCCGCGGTAAACGTGTGCACGTCTTCGGTCAGGATCACCAGCAAACGGTGTTTGCCCATGCCTTGCAAGCGTTTGAGCGGGGTGGCGAGCAGCTTGCGCGACAAGTCGATACGCATCTGGAAAATCGCGCTTTGGGTCAAGTGCAGCAGCGACAGTTCCGAACAGAGTTTGCTCAGCAGCATGCCGATACACAGTCCGAAAAACCCCAGGGCCAGTTCCGGCAGTTGCTGTGGGTTGGCCAACCCACGGTTGATCAGAATCACCAGCCCCGCACTGGCCAGACCGCCCAGTGCGCCGGTGATCGAGGCCAGAGCCAGCAGGCGTGCCGATTGGCGGTAGAGATAGAGAATCAGGTTCATGCGACGGTTTCCGTCGAGGCCATGGCCAGCGACTTGTTGAGTTGTTCATGGAAGGCGGACTGCCCTAGGATCGTGTCGTGATCGGCGGCGACCTGATAATGACAGGTCCGCTGACTGATCGCGTCCCATTGCGCCGGCAGCGTCGGGTACTCGACAAGCGTCTGCTCGGCCCACCAGAGTTGCAGGGTGGCCTGCACGACGGGCACCGAATAGCCGCTGACCCAACGACGGGCGTCGGCCATCACATTCAAGGTCTGCTCGACATAAGCCAGCGGTGCATTGAGCCCTAGCCCGTTGGCGCTCGCCCATTCCAGCAGGGCGAAACGCAATTGCTCCACGCGACCCAGTTCGGCAGTCTCCGTGCGCAGCTCCGCCAGACATTGCGCGGTGAGTCGTTGGCGACTGTCGCTGCTCAATTCTTGCTGAACGATGGTCTGCAGCGCATCCCACGCCAGCGTTTCATCCTCAGCGTGGAACGTGCTGTCGAACAACCCCAGCCATTCGACTGTTTGCCCTTGCGCCTCCAGCTGCCGGGTCAGCTCCAGCGCGAGCAAGCCGCCCATCGACCAACCGGCCAAGCGATACGGACCCTGAGCCTGAATCTGGCGGATCTGCGGCAAGTATTCGCGGGCCAATGCAACGAGGTCCTGACTGCGCAGCGCCTCGGGCAGTGGGACGCCGTACACCGGCAGCTCCTTCGGCAACCCGGCGACCATCGGCATGTAATGGTGAACCCCACCTGCAGGCTGGTGCAGGCAGAACAACGGTGGATACCCGTTTTCTCCGGCCTGCAAGGCAATGACCGCCGCATGATCGAGGGGACGGGTAATCTGCTCGGCAAGGCCGATCAGCGTAGGGTGCTGGAAAATCACGCTGACCGGCACTTCAATGCCGAGCGAGGCACGCAACCTGGCGGTCATACGCACCACCAGCAGCGAATGGCCGCCCAGGGCGAAAAAGTCGTCGTGACGTCCGATCACTTCGGTCTCCAGCAACTCTTGCCATACCGCCGCGAGCACCTGCTCGATATGCCCTTCGGGCGATGCGTAAACCGCGAGACTGCGATTTGGCGCGCGGGCCAGCAAGGCCCGATGGTCGACCTTGCCGTTGGCAGTGCGCGGCAGTTGCGCCAGCCACTGGATGTCGGCGGGAATCATGTGCGCCGGTAACAGCGCCTCGAGGGAGTCGCGCACGGCACTGGCCTGAAGTTGAGTAGCCGATTCGATGAACGCACGCAAACTCGGTTCGGTCTGGGTGGTGTCCAACAAGACCACCGAACGTTTGGCGCCGCTGACGTTGCACAGCACGGTTTCAATTTCGCCCAACTCGATACGGTAACCCCGCAGTTTGATCTGTGAGTCGGTGCGCCCGAGGAACAGTAATTGTCCGTCGAGGTCCTGGCAGGCGAAATCGCCGGTGCGATACAGACGTTGGCCTTCGAGTGATGGATGACTGACCTGGATGAATTTCTCGGCGGTCATCTGCGGCAGGCCCAAATAACCTTCGGACAGGCCCGGCCCGGCAATGTGGATTTCACCTTTGAATCCTCGGGCCACGGGGGCGCCGTTGCTGTCGAGCAAGTACACCTGAGTGTGGGCAATTGCGCGGCCGATGGGTACGGACCCCTGGTGCTGATTGGACCGGCAGAGGGCGACGGTGCTCCAGACCGAAGCCTCAGTCGGACCGTATTCGTTGTACAACTGCGCGTCGGGT
The DNA here is from genome assembly GCF_008370005.1 of Pseudomonas sp. ANT_J28. NCBI lineage: Bacteria > Pseudomonadati > Pseudomonadota > Gammaproteobacteria > Pseudomonadales > Pseudomonadaceae > Pseudomonas > Pseudomonas sp. ANT_J28. The sequence continues at coordinate 89,861 of NZ_VOBM01000012.1, read as the reverse complement.
TGACGGCGATAGTGGTTGTCGATCAGCGCTGGCGGGCAGCTTTCACCCGCGACAATCGCGGTATTCAACGGACTCGGGACATCGCCCAACTCGTCCAGGATCAAGGCGTACAACGAAGGCAGGGCCAGCAGGTGCGACACACCGTGACTACTGATCAATCGGGCCAGTTGCAACGGATCTTTCTGTTCGGTTTCGCTGGCCAGGTGCAGGCAACCGCCCTGGGCCAGGCTCCAGAACAGCCCGGCGATGGAACTGTCGAAGGCGAACGACGACAGCAGCAGAAAGCGTTGCACCGGCTGCGGATACCCCGCCAGCCGCGCCGCCAGCGAATGCAGGGCGTTGGCATGGCTGATGACCACGCCTTTGGGCTGACCGGTACTGCCCGAGGTGTAAATCAGGTAGGCCGGCTGGTCTCGCGAGACGGTCGGCTCCTCCCGTAACGGCACCACCGGCATTGCTTGATCAATCGCCATCGCGCTCGGTTGCCAGTCCGCCGGCAGGTCTTGCACGCGAGCGTGATGGGTCAGCACCCGCCGTGCCTGGCTGTCGCGCAGAATATGTTCGATGCGCTCGGTGGGATAGGCCGGATCGATCGGGACGTAGCAGGCGCCGGCGCGCAATATGGCGACCAGCGCCACCACTGCATCGATGTCGCGCGGCAGGAAGTGCGCGATCCGCGCACCGGGTTCAAGGCCCAGGGCAAGCAACTGCTGAGTGAGGGCCGTGATCCGTTGATCCAGCTCGGTATGGCTCAAGGTGCCGCTCGGACCGGTGACCGCCGGGCGCTGGGAGCTGCTAGTCGAGCCCTGTGCAAAACAGGCGGCCAGATTAGGCAGGGCGAAAGTGGCGGCATAGAGCTGTTCTTGCGCCAGGCTCAACGTCGGCGAAGTGGCCAATGCCCCCGTCACTCTTAGTTGCTCGGCGGTGCTGCAGGTTACCAGTAGGCTCAGGCTGGCGGCCGGTTCACGCAAACTGTGTTCGATCACGCACAGCAACTGCTCGGCGAGGAGTTCGACATGTGCAGAGGTGTAGAGCGCAGCGTCAAAATGCAGCGACAAGCCACTGACCGAGCGCGGCTGATACTGCAACAGTAACGCACAGCCGGCGCTGACACTGTCAGCCTGTTCGATCTGCCAAACGGCATCGTTCAGCGCACTGTGCGGTACGACCGCGAGTTCGCGATAACCCACGCCGGACAATGATGGCACATTGCTCAAGTGGCTCGGGTAGCTGTCCCGGGCATCGTTGAGCAGGCCAACGCGCTCGGTCAGTTGCTGGCATAACGCGGCAAACGACAGCTCAGGCGCGGTGTCGAGCGTCAATGGTAACGGCTCGGAGAACAGGCCGAGGGCATCACCCAACACGTCCGGACGCGTCTGGTTTTCGTAGGCCAGCGTTAGGCGTTCGGCTTCGCAGTAGCGTTGCCACAAGGTGACCCAGGCGGCGAGCACGATCGTGCCGGTGCTGACGCCGAGTCTGGCCGCTTGCTGATCGAGGCGTTGCAGGGTGGAGTCGTCGAACGACAGTTGCATCCGCGCCATTTCGACAATTCCGGTGGCCGGATTCTGGCGCTGCCATGGTAAAGGCACGTCGGTAACCATCGCATTGAACTGCTCATCCCAGAACTGTCGGCCCTGGTCGTCCACCGACTCCAGGCGCCACGCCGAATAGTCGGCGTATTGCAGCGGCGGTTCTTGAGGCGCTGCTTGCAAATAGCCCAGCGCCCATTCTTCGCCGAGGTAGCCCAGGCTGGTGCTGTCCAGATGCAAGGCCGGCAGGTGCAACGTTGCCGACCGGGCGTCCACTTGCAGTTCTATGCCCGACGTCTGCCAATCAGCGGTTGAATCGTCGATCACCTGCATCGGCAACGACAGCCCCGGCAGTTGTTGATAACGGGTACGCAGGATCTCGTGGCGTTGCATCAAGGCCAGCAAACTGCTTTTCAGCCGTGCGCTGTCCAGCGGTTGTTCGCTGCGAATGCGCAGCGTGGCCCGCTGGGCGGTCGCCAGACGGTTTTGTTGCAGGCGCCACAGGTGCGACTGTTGTGGCGACAGCTCGAAGCCTTCGACTGGCGTGTCTTCGTGAGTCTGAGTCATGCTGAGACCTGTACAAAAAAGTGGGACATGAGCGTCGATTGGCCGATGACCATCATTGTTCGGCATCCTTCACAACACTGCGGCGACGAGCCTGGCCTAGAGTGCTTTGACGCGCGCTGCCGGCTTCACGCAGCGCAGCTTGAGCCAGCTCGCGGCGGGTCTGTTGAAGTTGATTGAGTGGCAGCAGCAACTGGGCGACGCTGGTGTCAGCGTTCAACACGAGTTGCTCCAGCAGGCAAACAAACAGGTTGTCGAAGAGTTCGATGTAGGCACTGGCGTAACGCCCGGTGTCGTAGTCGTACACCACCAGCAGACCTTCGCCGTCATCCACGACGTTGATCAGCAGGTCCACGTCCGACGCTTGCGGCTCAAGTTCCCGCTCGCTGATCGCAAGACCCGGCAAATGGAGGTCCTGCTGACGGGTGTTCTGCACCACCAGTTTGACCTGGAAGAACGGCGTGTAACGCGCATCCCGCTGTGGCAGCAGGTCGGCCACCAAGGCGTCGAACGGAAAATCCTGATGGGCAAAGGCATCCAGCGCCACGCGGCGGGCGTCGCTCAGCAACTGGTCGAAAGTCTGCTGCGGCGCGACGCGGCAACGCAGCACCAACTGGTTGACGAAGAAGCCGACCATGTCTTCGGTCTGTTGCTGATGACGGTTGGCGATATCGGTGCCGACCAGCAGGTCTTCGCGTCCGGTCTGCTGATGCAGCAACACGTTCAGCGCGCTGTGCAACACCATGAACGGCGAAGCCTCGCGAGCCGTGGCCAACTCGCCGATGGCCTGAGCCAATGACGCGGGCAAGCGACGGCGATGACGCGCGCACTTGCCGTGATCGCGAGTTTGAGCGCCCGGCAACAACAGCGGCGCCGGGCTGGCTCGCAACTGCTGGCGCCAGTAGGCCAGTTGTTGCTGCCAGACCGGGCCCGGCAGGTGCGTGCGTTGCCACACGGCGAAGTCGGCGTATTGCAGGGCCGGGGTTTCGATCCGGGCAGCCGTGGTGCCGAAACCGATGTAGTCCGTGGCCAGTTGATCTACCAGTTGCGCAATGGACCAGGCGTCCACCGCAATGTGGTGCATGGCAATGGCCAACACATGAGTCTGCGCGTCCAGTTTCAGCAACCGCGCGCGAATCAATGGCGCCTGCGTCAGGTCGAACGGTTGGCCGAAGACCTCGGCCAATTGCGCCTGGATGGCCGGCTCCTGTTCCAGCGCCGAGACCGCTTGCAGTTCGGTGACCGGCAAGGCAAACGCCTGCGCCGCTTCAATCCGCTGCCAGGGTTCACCGTGATCGCTGTGCACGGTGCTGCGCAATACTTCATGGCGGGCGATTAATTGTTCGAACGCCATGCGCAAGGCTTCGACATTCAGCGCCCCGGTCAAGGTCAAGGCGAACGGAATGTTGAAACCGCTGGAGCCAGGGTTCAGCTGCTCAAGGAACCACAGCCGCTGTTGAGCAAACGACAACGGCAGCGGTTGCGAACGGTCTGTCGCGATGATCGCGGGCAGGGTGAAAGGCGCGGACTGCAAACGGGCCCTGTCGATGGCGCGGGCCAGATTTTCCAGAACCGGGTGATCAAAGACTGCTCGCAGTGGCAGGTCCACCGCGAGTTGGCTGCGAATCCGCGAGACAACCAGCGTCGCCAGCAACGAGTGTCCGCCGAGGGCGAAGAAATTGTCGTCGGCACCGATCGCCGTCTCATTGAGAATCTGCGCCCATATCGCGCCCAGTTGCTGTTCGGTGCCGCTGCGCAGCGGCCGTTGCTCGCTCAGGTCGTTGCTGTCCAGCGCACGTGCAGTCAACCCTTTACGGTCGACCTTGCCGTTGGTGTTCTGCGGCAGCGCGTCCAGTTGTTGCCAATGCGCCGGCACCATGTACGACGGCAAGCGTTGGCTCAGCCATTCGCGCAGCACCGCCACCGGCGTGTCATCGCCGGTCCAGTAGGCGACCAGTTGCAAGTCGCCACGTTGGTCGGCGTTGACGATCACGGCCACGGCTTGCACGGTGGGATGACGTCCCAGATGATCTTCGATTTCCCCCAGTTCGATGCGGTGACCGCGGATTTTCACCTGCTGATCACGGCGACCGAGGAACTCGATCACTCCGTCAGCACGCCAGCGTCCCAGGTCACCGGTGCGGTAGAAGCGCGCGCCGGGTTCGAATGGATGTGCGACGAACGCAGCCTGGGTTTTCTCCGGATCGTTCAGGTAACCACGACCGACGCCGACGCCACCGACGCAGATTTCCCCCGGTACGCCCACCGGCACCGGACGCAGTGCTGCGTCCAGCAGGTACAGATGGTTATTGGCGGTCGGCCGGCCAATCGGCATGGCGTTGCCGCCTTCGCTCGGCACGCTGGTTAGCGGGTGGAACGCCACGTCGTCCGAGCACTCCGCCGGGCCATAGGCATTCATCAACGGCACATGGGCAAAGCGGCTCAACCAGGCCTGGGCCAGCGCCGGTGGCAGGGCTTCGCCTGTCGGCAGTAACCAGCGCAGTGCCGACAGTTGCGTATCGGTGCGAGCGAGGTCAAGCAGGGCGCGGATCATTGTCGGCACGGCTTCGAGTACCGACAGTTGTTCGTTTTCCAGCGCCTCTAGCAGCCGCTCGGGGTCGTGGGCAATCACGTCAGGCAGGATGTGCACGGTGGCACCGAGGATTGGTGCGGCTAGGAACTGCCAGACCGAAATGTCGAATGCCGGGGAGGCGGTCTGTGCAATCCGGTCCGCGCTCGACAGGCCCAGGGTCGGCACCTTGCCGAAGATGTTGTTGAGCATGCCCCGTTGCTCGACCATTGCACCTTTAGGCGTGCCGGTGGAGCCCGAGGTGAAGATCACGTAGGCCAGATCATCAGGGCTGCCGGTGACGTTCAGTGGCGTTGCATCGCCCGCCAGCCATAGGGCTTCGGTGCGCAGGCGGCGCGGGGTCGCGGTGCTCGCGGCCAGTGCCGGGTCGATGACCGAGTCGGCACTGTCACTAGTCAACAGAATCGTCGCCCCGGACAGTTCGAGAATTTCGCTCAGACGCTGAGGCGGATGCTTGATGTCCAGCGGCAGGTAGGCCGCGCCAGCCTTGAGCACGGCGATCATCATGCTCAGCAATGGCAGCCCGCGTTCAGCGGCCAGCGCCACCAGCGTGTCGCGACCTGCACCGGTTTCGATCAGCGCACGAGCCAGGCGGTTCGAGCGCTGATCCAGCTCGGCGTAGCTCAAGCTGTTGGCACCACACACGGCAGCAGTGCGCTGCGGATGCTCCGCCACTTGTCGGGCGAACAGTTCGGGGTAGGTTTGATCCAGCGGGAAGTCGATTTCGCTGCGGTTCCAGTCCACCAGCACGGTCTGGCGCTCGTCCGGCGTCAACAACGACAGTGAGGCCAGTGGCGCGTCAGGCTGGGCAACCATTTGCGTGAGCAACTGACGCAAATGGCCGAGCATGCGCTGTACGGTGTCGGTATCGAAACGTGCGGCGTCGTAAGTCAGGCGAATGCCCAGACGATCACCAGGGTAGAGCACCACGGTCATTGGGTAATTGGTGTGCACGCGGTCTTCGTAGATGTCGACGTTGAAGTCGACCCGACGGTCCGACAGACCAGCGTCGAACGGTGCGTTTTCAAACACCACCAGGCTGTCGAACAGCGAGAGACCGTGCTCGATTTCACTCCAGCGCTGAATGTCCACCAGCGGTGCATGTTCGTAGGCGCGTAGCTCGTAGTTGTGCGCGAACAACGCTTGTAGCCACGGCACCACGGTCTGCGAGTCGTCAACCTTGACCCGCAGCGGCAGGCTGTTAATGAACAACCCAACGATGTCTTCCACGCCCGGCAAATCGGTCGGACGTCCCGACACCGTAACGCCGAACAGCACGTCATCGCTGCCGCTATAGCGGGACAACAGCAAGGCCCAGGCGCCCTGAATCCAGGTGTTGGGCGTGAGCTGGTGCTGTTGGCACAACGCTGTCAAGGCGCGGGTGTCGGCAATCGACAGGGTCGCGTCAAGGTTGGCCACCGCTTCGACCGCCTGCTCGGTCACGGCCGGACGATCCACCACCAACGGCGTCGGCGCGCTGAAACCAGCCAGTTCGCGGGTCCAGAATTGTTCGGTGATGGACGTGTCCTGACATTGCAGCCAATGTATGTAATTGCTGAACGACGGCAGCAACGGGCGCGCCACAGGCTGGCCGAGTACGCGGGCCTGGTAATGGGCGAACAGATCGGCCATCAACAGGCCAAAGCACCAGGCATCGGTCAGGATGTGGTGGAAGCTGCGCACGATCAGGAATTCCTGATCGGCCACCTGGAACACCCGAAGGAAGGTCAGCGGCGGGCGACGCATGTCGAAACCCTGCCGACATTCGGCGTCCAGCACGGCGTCCAGTTGACGCTGGCGGCTCGCTTCGTCGAGGTGCCGCCAGTCGTACCAGGCGAAGGCCGGGTCGGTGTCGTGGTAGACACATTGCAGCGCTGCCTTGCCGTCCTGCCACCAGAAACCGGTGCGCAGCATCGGGTGCCGGGCCAGTTGCTGCGCCCAGGCGAATTCGATGGCGCTGCGGTCCAGTTCGCCGTCCCAGCGATAACGTTGCTGCATCAGGTAGATGCCGCTGTTGGGACGTAGCAGGGTGTGCAGCAACATGCCTTCCTGCATCGGCGACAGGGGCAGCAAGTCGTCGATGCCGGCCCAGTCGAAGTTTGCACCGAGGGCTGTGAGGTCGTGACCGGCGGCGCGGCACAACGGGAACGCGTGGGCACCCGGGATGGCTTGCTCGGCGTCGGTAGCCAGCAGGGCCAGACGCTGCTCCAGCGCCTTGGCCCAGTGTTCTGCGCCTGGGCCACGGCAATCGATTTGCAGTTGACCGTGTTGCAGGCTGACGGATAGGGTCAGCCCGGCGCCATCGATTGGCGCGCTGGCGGCGATGACCTCGCCCAACGGCCCTTCATGGGCCAGCCATTCGCCAGCCATGACAATATGCACGGTTGGCTGCGGCAGGCTCAGCAGCGGTTCGCGCAAGTAGTCGTTATCGGCCAGGTAACGCAGCACGCCATATTCGTCACCGGTGTGCGGGGCGGCAGCCAGTTGCGCGTCGACCTGTGCAAGCAATTGCGCGGCGTTGGCGCCGGGTGTCACGTTCAGACGCAGCGGAACCGCGTGGCTCAGCGCGCCGATCACCGTGGCCGGGTTAAAGTCGGTACGGCTCAGGGCACTGCTGAGCGGCAGACGTGCCCGCTCGCAGCGACCGCGATCCAGGCTCAGCCAGACGTCTTGTTCGGCACTTTGCTGCGCCAGTTCTGCCGCGACAGCGGTGGCCACCAGCGATGCCCAAGGCGCGTGGCTGCGGCGTTGCAGCAGGTTCAGACGAGCGCTGAGTGGCGCCGAAATCTGTACGCGGCTGTCAGTGGTCAGGTCATCCGGTTGTGGAACGGACGGCAGGGTTTCTCCGGCGTATTGCAGCCAGTATTCCCAGGCCGATTCCAGCCCGTCTTCATCGCTGGCGTAGTTTTTCTGATGCTCGGCCCATTCATCGAGATTGCCGCCGTGACGCGGCAATTCGATTGCACGATCGTATTGCGCTTGAGCCACGGCCAGTGCCAGGTCCGTCATCAACAACGCCCAGGATGCAGCATCCAGGCGCAGTGCATGGATGACCAGCAGCACCGCGTCGCCCTGTTCCGACAGGCACGCGTGCCAGCCTTCACCTGATGCGTGATCCAGTGTGGCAAGGACGTTTTCGGCCAGTGCGTTCAGGTTGTCAGTGTCGAACGGCTGACGGCTGGCGCTGACCGGTTTTGGCGTACTCGGCAGGGTTTGCGCCCAACTGCCGTCCGCCTGTTGGGTCAGGCCCAGTTGCAGTGCACGGTGTTGCTGTTGCAGAGCCAACACGGCGCGGTTCAGCACCTCGAGGCTGATCGGCGTATTCAGCGCCACGCAGCGCCAGTCTGCCGCCAGCGGGCCGGCTTCGAGACGGGCGTGTTGACCCGCGGTCAGCGGAACATTGCGTGCAACACTGCGGGTGTTGCGGCTGTAGTTCGCGCCTTGGCTGATCACCGCAGAAATTTCAGCGATGGTGCGGTTTTCGAACAACTGCTTGGGCGTCAGCTTCATGCCACGCTGATGGGCGCGGGCGATGATTTGCAGGTTGAGAATCGAATCGCCGCCCAGGGCGAAGAAGTTGTCGTGAATCCCCACGCGCTCGACCCGCAACACATCCTGCCAGATCTCGGCGAAGTCGATTTCCACCGCGTCACGCGGGGCTTCGTAATTGTCCTGACTGGTCGGTGCATCGGGCAATGGCAGGCGGGCGATGTCCGGTTTGCCGTTAGCGTTCAGCGGGATGGCGTCCAGGGCGATGAAGTCGGCCGGCACCATGTAATCCGGTACGCGCAGGGCCAGGTCATAACGCAGTTTGTCCGCCGACATTGAGGTGCTGGCCACCAGCCAGGCAATCAGGCGCGGCGTCTCGTTGGCCGGTTGCACGACACGGACCAGCACTTGCTGGATATTGCTCGACAGGCGTTTGATTTGCGCTTCGACTTCGCCCAGCTCAATGCGGTAGCCGCGCAATTTGACCTGGTTGTCGACGCGCCCGAGGAACGCCAGTTCACCGGATTCCAGCCAGCGCACACGGTCGCCGGTGCGGTAGGCACGGGGCAAATCGGCAACGGCGGTGAAGCGCGCGGCGGTTTGCACCGCATCACCCAAATAGTCGATGGCCAGGCCTTCGCCGCCGACCCACAATTCACCCGCCACACCGACTGGCATAGCGTGGCCGTGGCTGTCGAGTACCCGCAGGTGCCGATTTGGTTGCGGATGGCCCAGCGGTTGTATGCCGACCAATGGCTGGTCGATGCGCGACAGGCAAATGCCGACGGCGCTTTCGGTCGGGCCGTAGTGGTTGTAGACCGCAAGTTCCGGGCGCAGTGCACGGACAGTGTCCAGCAGCGAGCCGTGCAGCGCTTCGCCACCGAGCAACAAGGCGCAACGCGGTAGCAGGCGCACGTCAGGATGCGCGACGAGCAGACCGTGCAGATGGTTGGGCGTGAGCTTGACCAGGTCCGGAGTAAAGTCGGCAAAGCACTGGGCCAGGGCGTTCGGGTCGGCGCGGGTGTCGTCGTCCACCAGCAGCAAGCTGCCACCGCTGACCAGCGCACCGAACAACTGGGTGTAACCGAGGTCCGCCGCGAAGGTCGATAGCAGCGCATGGCGCCACGGTTGTTCAGCCTCGGCGCAACCCAGTTCGGCCAGAATGCCGCTGACATAAGCGACGATGGCGCGATGGGACAGGCGCACACCTTTCGGCGTCCCGGTGGAGCCTGAGGTGTAGATCACATAGGCACAGGCCTGTTGATCCACTGCGGGCAGGTCAATCCCGGTGGCGCGGGCCGAGGCTTCGATCACCTGCGCAGAGGCGGTGTCGAAGGTCGGCGTGCCAATGATGAAATCCACATCGGCACTGGCCATCAGCGCACCCAGGCGCGAGGCCGGTTGGCCCAGGTCCAGCGGCAGGAAGCTAGCGCCCGCCTGCATTACCGCCAGCAGCGAGATCACTGCGTCGTTGCAACGGGGCAGGGCCAGCGCGACACGGTCACCGTGTTGCACGCCCCGCTGCCGCAACGCGTTGGCCAGTCCGGTCGAGGCTTCAAGCAGCTCGCCGTAGCTCAACGCGCCATGGGCGTCGCGCACGGCTTCACGCTCGGGATGGCGGCGGGCCTGAGCGGCGATCAGTTCATGCAGCGGAGCATCCGGCACCGCAAGGGTCGCGCCGTTGCCCCAGGTGCGAGTCAGGTTCAGTTCCTGCATCGGGCACAACGGCACTTCGGCCAGTGGCCGGTTGGCGTCACGGCTCAGCTCGTCTAGCAGCGTTACCAACTGCGCCATCAGGCGAGTGCCGGCCGCATCGGACAAGCGTTTGCGCTGGTGCACCAAATGCAGGTGCAAGCTGTCGCTTTCCATCGAAGCGATCAGCGACATCGGGTAGTTGTTGCGCCCGCCGGTGTGGCGCAATGGCGCGGTGTGTTCGGCATCCGGCAGCCCGACGAGGCCCTCGTCAATCTGATCCAGCTCCCGGGGGAACGGGAAGTTTTCGAACACCATGATCGCTTCGAATAACTCACCACCGGGCGGCAGCGCGGTCAAAGCCCGCAGACTGGCGAGCGGTGTGTGTTCATGCTCGCGCATCTCGGCGTTCCAGTCCTGGATGCCCGCCAGCCATTGGCCAACGGTCAGCGCCTCGTCCCAGCGCACCCGCAGCGGCAAGGTGTTGATAAACAGACCGACCATGCGCTCGACACCGCTCAGGCGCTGTGGACGCCCGGCGACGGTGACACCGATCAAGGCTTCGTCGCTGCCGTTATGGCGCCCCAGCAAATAAGCGTACGCCGCTTGCAGCAGGGTGTTGACGGTCAGGTTGTTGTCACGGGCGAAGCTACTCAGGCGCGCAGTCGTTGCAGCATCCAGCACGCGCTGGTGTTCGGTGCAGGGCAGGTGCGCGTTCACGTTAGCGGCGAGCAGGCCACGCGGGTCCGACTCGGGCACGCGGGTGGTGTTGGCGAAATCCGCCAGGCGACTGCGCCAGAACTCATCAGCGGATGGGCGTTCGCTGAGGTAGGCCACGTAATCCTGGAACGGTCGCACCGCTTCCAATGCCGCGTTTTGCCCGCGACGAGCCGCGCGATACAGATCGCGCCAGTCCGCCAGCAGCGAACCGACGCTCCAGCCGTCGAGCAACAGGTGATGGTGCGTCCACACCAGCGACCACTGCGCTTGTCCGTTGACATCGTCCAGACGCGCCAGGGTCAAGCGCATCAGCGGCGCGGCACCCAGTTCGAATGCTTGTGCGTGATCTTCCGCCACCAGGGCCGCCAGCCCTTGCGGGTTGCCGCGCAAGTCGACTTCGCGCAACGGCAGATCGACTTCCTTGAGGACGACCTGATAAGCGTCGTCCAGTTCTTCCCAGAGAAACGCCGTGCGCAACACCGCGTGGCGCTGCATCAGCGCAATCCAGGCTTGGCGGAACGCATCGAGGTCGAGTTCACCGGCCAGACCGATGCTCATTTGCTGGTAGTAGACCCGCGACTCGGGCGCATAGGCCTCGTGGTACAGCAGGCCTTTTTGCAGTGGTGTGAGCGAATAGATGTTTTCGATTTGGTCATGCATGGCAGCAGTGTTCAATCCAGAAAATCGTAGAGGCACGTGCGCCGCGAGCGGCGCACTCCGAAGTCAAGGTCAGTTCGAGGTCGGGGCTCACTTCTTCGGCCCCAGGCGTTTGAGCAGGGTGTCGAGGGTCGCCTGGTTCATGCCTTTGGCCAGTGGGAAGTCCGACGGCATCAGCGTCCCGGCCTGCGGGTCGAGGCAATGCCCGACCAGTGCTTGCAGGTGTTCCAGCAGGCGAGCGGGCAAGCGGCTGTCGGCGGCCGGGGTGACGCTGTGCCATTCGACACGCAGCACACCGTCTTCCAGCCAGGCCACCACCTCACGGTCGTGGGTCACTCGGTTGGCCAATGCCACGTCCGGCGGTGGGGCCAAGGTGCTGGCACGCAACCAGCCCTGTGGCGTTTGCTCATGCCCCAGGTAGTTGAACAACACATCGCCACGGCCCGACGGCAACTCGCCGCGCTGGCGCAGCAGTCCGTGACCCAGGCCCTGACCCGGCACGGCGCGCAATGCTTCCTTGGCGTTGCGCACCCGATCGCCGGGGGCTCCGCTGGAATTCACCCGTAACGGAAACAGGGTGGTAAACCAACCGACGGTGCGGCTGACATCCAGGCCTTCGAACGGTGCATCGCGACCATGGCGCTCCAGGTCGACCACGATGTCGGCGCGTCTTTCGGCTTCTGCCAGGGTGGCGGCGAGGGCGGCGATCAGCAGTTCTTCCGGCTGTGTGCGGTAGGCGGCATGGGACTCGGTCAGCCATTGATGAGTGCGTGCGGTGTCCCAACGGGCGGACAGTGTCTGCCGCTCGGCAACCGTGGCCACCGGCGCACTGTTCGCTGTGGTCTGGGCGTTCCAGTAGCGCTGTTCGGCGCTGACCTTAGCGGCATGGGCGTGCAGGTGCTCGGCCCATTGCCGGTAGGACGTGGTTTTCGCCGGCAGACGCGGGTTCTCGCCACGTTCCAGCCCTTGATACAGCTGCTGGAAATCTTCCAGTAACGGCGTCCATGACACCGCGTCCACCACAAGGTGATGCGCGACCAGATACAAACGTTGCGGCTCGCCTTCGAGCAACGCAGCGGCGAACAGCGGGCCGTGTTGCAGGTCCAGGCTTTTCGCGACCTGCGGGAGATGCTCCAGGCGTTCGCAGCACGTCAATTGTGCAGGCTCAACCGGCGCGATCTGCGCCTGCCATTGCCCGTCAACCTCAGTGAAACGCAAGCGCAATGCATCGTGGTGGGCGACCAGACGGTCAAGGGTCGCCTGCACGAGGTCTGGCTGTAGACGCCGGTCGCTGTCGGCCAGCACCGATTGGTTCCAGTGCGCGGCCTGCGGCTGTTGTTGGTCAAAGAACCACTGATGCAACGGCATCAGCGGCATCGCACCGGTCACATCGCCTTGTTCGGCCAGCGTCAGCAACGGACTGGCCACTTGAGCCAATACCGCCGGGGTCGGCGAGCGGAACAGGTCTTTTGGCGTGAGCGAATAACCCTGTTCACGCAGTCGCGAGATCAGTTTCAGACCGAGAATCGAGTCACCGCCCAGGGCGAAGAAACTGTCCGAAGTCCCGACTTCACGGCCACCGGTCAAGGCTTCGCCAAGCAGTTCACCGAACAACTGGCAGAGCAGGGCTTCCAGTTCGTTGCGCGGTGCGACGTGGCCTTCCTGAGTCTGCGGCAGTGGCCGGTTGGCCAAGGCCTTGCGGTCGATCTTGCCGTTGGTGGTCAGGGGCAGGGCCGGTACTTCGACCCACACCGCCGGCACCATGTGCGCCGGCAACTCGGCGGTGAGCAGCGCGCCCAGCTCCGATTGCGCGGCGCTGCTGCTGTAGAACGCCACCAAGCGGTTATCGATCACCAGGGTGCAGGCACCGGTGATACCAGGCTGGTTCAACAGCGCCGCATCGATTTCCCCCAGTTCGATCCGCTGACCGCGCAGCTTCACCTGATGGTCGAGACGGCCGAGGTATTCGATATTGCCATCGGCGAGGAAACGGCAACGGTCGCCGGTGCGGTACAGGCGATCACCGTCGAGGAACGGGCTGGCAAGGAAACGTTCCTCGGTCAGGTCCGCTCGTTTCAGGTAGCCGCGAGCCACGCCGACGCCGCCGATGTACAACTCGCCGATGCTGCCGATGGGCAGTGGCTGCATGGATTCGTCGAGGATGTACAGGCGCAGGTTGGCGATCGGCTTGCCGATTGGCACGATCAGATCGTCCACCGAGCAACGCCATACCGAGACATCAATCGCCGCCTCGGTCGGGCCGTAGAGGTTGACCAGTGCCGCCGGGTGTTGGCTCATGAAGCGGCGCACCAGATCCGCCGGCAGGGCTTCACCGCTGGCAAATACCTGACGCAGACTGCGGCAGTTGACCAGGCTTGGCTCGTCGACAAAGGCGCGTAACATCGACGGTACGAAGTGCAGGGTGGTGACCTGCTCTTGCCGGATCAATTGGCTGAGGTACGCCGGGTCACGATGGCCGTCTGGACGGGCGACCACCAGGGTGGCGCCAGTGATCAATGGCCAGAAGAATTCCCACACCGACACGTCAAAGCTGTACGGGGTTTTCTGCAAGACGCGGTCGTTCGGGCCAATCGGGAAGGCGTCCTGCATCCAGTGCAGACGGTTCATCAAGGCGCCGTGTTCGTTCATCACGCCTTTCGGTTGGCCGGTGGAACCGGAGGTGTAGAGCACGTAGGCCAGGTCGCTCGGGCTGACGCTGATCGGTTCACCGGCAGGCGCCGGTGGCAAGGCGTCGAGGGTCCAGGCGTTGTGCCCGGTCGGCAACTTCGCCAGCCACTGCGGTTGGGTCAGGGTGACTTGCGCACCGGCGTCTTCAACGAGGAACGCCAGGCGCGCGGCCGGCAACTCAGGGTCCAGCGGCAACCACGCCGCGCCGGCATGCACGATGCCGAGCAAAGCGACGACCATTTCCACGGAGCGCTCCATGCACACCGGGACGATGGCGCCGCTGCCGATACCGGCAGCGCGCAAGGCGCGGGCGAGTTGCTGGGCACGTTGATCCAGCTCGGCGTAACTCAGGCGCTGGCCTTCGAACACCAGCGCTGGAGCGTTGGGGCTGAGGGCCGCTTGCTGGGTCAGGGCCGTGTGCAGATTGGTCGGGCCGCTGTAATGACGTTCGGTCGCGTTCCAGCGATCCAGCTGTTGCTGATCCTGTTCTTGCGGGAACAACTCGACCAACCTCCTGGCCGGCGTCGCCACCAGCGCGTCCAGCAGTTCACACCATTGCGCGCTCCAACGCTGCATCGTCAATTCGTCAAACAGCGCCGCCTGGTATTCCAGCGCGAGGATCATGTCGCTGCCATCGTCCTGGACTTCCCAGCTCAGTTCGAACTTGGCGTCGATCACCGGCAGCGCCTGCTCTTCGATGCTCAGCCCCGGCCATTGACTGCTGTCCATGCGGCCGTGATTGAGGGAGAACATCACCTGGAACAGCGGCGTGCGGTTCAGGTCGCGACGCTGGGCCACGGCACCGACCAATGTGGCGAACGGCAGGTCGGCGTGGGCCTGGGCGGCGCGCAGATCGGCTTCAAGGCCGGCCAGTAACTGCTCGGCCGGGGCCTGTTGATCAACTTCACTGCGAATCACCAACGTATTCACCAGACACGCCAGCAGTGCCTGGGTTTGCGGCTGATCGCGCTGATCGGCCGGGGTGCCGAAGCGAATTTCACGCTGACCGCTATAGCGCGCAAGCAAAGCACTCAAGGCCGTGGCCAGTACGACATAGGGGGTGCTGCCGCGTTGACGGGCGAACTGACGGATCGCTTCCGCTCGGTGAGCGCCGAGTCTGACGGTCAGCAGTTGGGCGCGACGATCCGCTTCGGCTCCGCGTGGATGGTCCAGGGGCAGATCGAGTTGGTAGTCGTCCTGGCCGAGGTGATTTTTCCAGTAATCCAGGCTGTCATTGCGTCGAGCCTGGGTGTCTGGATACTGCTGCCACAGGGCGAAGTCGACATAGTCGACGTCCAGCGCGGTCCTGGCAGGCGATTTCCCGTTCAGGCCGGCGCTGTAGGCCTGGGCCAGTTCGTCGATCAGCAACTGCATCGCCCAACCGTCGGTGGCGCTGTGGTGCAGGCACACCAGCAACAGGCTTTCGTCGCTGCCCTGACGTTGCAACAGGTGTGCCCGCCAAGGTGCGGCGGTGGCCAGGTCGAACGGTGCCATCAGCTCGTTCTGAGCATCGGCGAACGCCGTCGCCCAGTCTTGTGTGGTGACCGACGTGACCGCGAGCGCCGGGCCCTGATAGTCGATCAGCAACTGCGGCTCGCCTTCAACTTCGACAATGCGGCTGCGCAGTACCAGATGGCGCTCGCTGACTTGCTCGAATGCCTCGCGCAAGGCCTGAACCTGAAGCTCGCCATGCAGAGTCAGGGCGAACGGCATGTGATATTCGCGCGAATCCGGCACCAGACGGCTCAGCATCCAGAACCGCTGCTGCGCCAGGCCCAACGGCAACTTTGCCGGACGCGGTTGTGCGGTGATCAGTTCCCCCGGCATTGCTGCGCGCAGATGACCGGCCAACGCCGCCACCGTCGGCTGAGCGAACACCAACGCCAGCGCCAGACTAGCGCCGAGGCGTTCACGAACCCGGGCGACCAGTCGCGTGGCCAGCAAGGAATGGCCGCCGAGGTGGAAGAAATGATCGTCGATCCCCACCAACGGGCATTCCAGCACTTCGCTGAACAACTCGCACAACACGGTTTCAGTGATGTTGCGCGGCGCTCTGCGTGGCTGGTCGCTTTTGGTTTCCGGCAATGACAGCGCGGCGAGCGCCTTGCGATCGAGTTTGCCGTTGCTGTTGAGCGGCAAGCTGTCGAGTTGCACCAACCGGGTTGGCAGCATGTGCGACGGCAAGTTGTCGCTCAATGCCGCACGCAGCGAAGCTTCTTCGGCGTCACCGCACCAGAAGCTCACCAGACGCTGATCAAGCAGCAACGTGGCAGCGTCGCGAACGTCGGCCTGCACCAGCAGTTCAGCATCGATTTCCCCCAGTTCGATCCGCTGACCGCGCAGCTTCACCTGATGGTCGAGACGGCCGAGGTATTCGATATTGCCATCGGCGAGGAAACGGCAACGGTCGCCGGTGCGGTACAGGCGATCACCGTCGAGGAACGGGCTGGCAAGGAAACGTTCTTCGGTCAGGTCCGCTCGTTTCAGGTAGCCGCGAGCCACGCCGACGCCTCCGATGTACAACTCGCCGATGCTGCCGATGGGCAGTGGCTGCATGGCTTCGTCGAGGATGTACAGGCGCAGGTTGGCGATCGGCTTGCCGATTGGCACGATCAGATCGTCCACCGAGCAACGCCATACCGAGACATCAATCGCCGCCTCGGTCGGGCCGTAGAGGTTGACCAGTGCCGCCGGGTGTTGGCTCATGAAGCGGCGCACCAGATCCGCCGGCAGGGCTTCACCGCTGGCAAATACCTGACGCAGACTGCGGCAGTTGACCAGGCTTGGCTCGTCGACAAAGGCGCGCAACATCGACGGTACGAAGTGCAGGGTGGTGACCTGCTCTTGCTGGATCAATTGGCTGAGGTACGCCGGGTCACGATGGCCGTCTGGACGGGCGACCACCAGGGTGGCGCCAGTGATCAATGGCCAGAAAAATTCCCACACCGACACGTCAAAGCTGTACGGGGTTTTCTGCAAGACACGGTCGTTCGGGCCAATCGGGAAGGCGTCCTGCATCCAGTGCAGACGGTTCATCAAGGCGCCGTGTTCGTTCATCACGCCTTTCGGTTGGCCGGTGGAACCGGAGGTGTAGAGCACGTAGGCCAGGTCGCTCGGGCTGACGCTGATCGGTTCACCGGCAGGCGCCGGTGGCAAGGCGTCGAGGGTCCAGGCGTTGTGCCCGGTCGGCAACTTCGCCAGCCACTGCGGTTGGGTCAGGGTGACTTGCGCATCGGCGTCTTCAACGAGGAACGCCAAACGCGCGGCCGGCAACTCAGGGTCCAGCGGCAACCACGCCGCGCCGGCATGCACGATGCCGAGCAAAGCGACGACCATTTCCACGGAGCGCTCCATGCACACCGGGATGATGGCGCCGCTGCCAATACCGGCAGCGCGCAAGGCTTTGGCCACGGTTTGCGCACGTTGATCCAGCTCGGCGTAACTCAGGCGCTGGCCTTCGAACACCAGCGCGGGGGCGTTGGGGCTGAGGGCCGCTTGTTGGGTCAGGGCCGTGTGCAGATTGGTCGGGCCGCTGTAATGACGTTCGGTCGCGTTCCACTCGACCAGTTGTCGGTGACGCTCCGGCACCGTCAATGGTGACCACTCACCAAGGCGGGCCTGGGGAGCATCGAGCATTGTTTCGAGCAATTGTTGCCATTGCGTCAACCAACGGCGGGCCGTGGTTTCGCTGAACAGCGCAGTACGGTATTCGAGCAACACCGACAGCACCTCGCCGTCATGCACTTCCCAGCTCAGATCGAACTTGGTCGCCTGAGCGGTTACCGCTCGTTCGCGGACCTGCAATTGTGGCCAGTGACTGGCCGAAGAGTCGGCGTTTTGCATCACGAACAACACCTGGAACAACGGTGTCTGAGCGAGGCTGCGTTCCGGCGCCAAGTGCTCAACGACCTGATCGAACGGCACGTCCTGATGCTGCTGGGCGTCCAGCACGTTATTGCGCACCTGGCTCAACAACCCTTCGAAGTTCAGCGCTGGGTCGAGGTCGGCGCGCATCACCAGAGTGTTAACGAAGCAACCGATCAGCGGCTGCAGTTCGGCCAGTGGACGCTGGCCGACCGGGCTGCCGAACCGCACGTCGCGCTGATTGGCGTAGCGCCCCAACAACAGTTGTGCGGCACTGAGCATCAACATGTACAGGGTGGCGCCATGTTGTTGGGCAAACTGCCGCAATTGTCCCACCAGTTCTGGCGGCAGTTGCAGTTGTACCGCGCCGGCGATCGGGTCTAGCTGGTTTGGACGTCCCTGTGCGGTCGGCAGGTCCAACAGGTAATTGCCGTCTTCCAGTCGCGTGCGCCAGTATTCGAGTTGACTGCGGAACAACGCCTGCTGCCCTGGCTCACGCTGCCATAGCGCGTAATCCGGGTATTGCAGCGCTAGGTTCGGCAGTGTGGCGACGGAGCCTTGGCATTGCGCGGCGTAGAACTGTGCCAATTCATCTAGCAGGTTCTGGCTGGAGGCATCGTCGGTGGCGCAGTGATGCACGGTCAGTAACAGCAACGCTTGGGCGTGGCTGCTGCGTTGGATCAGCGTGGTACGGATTGGTACTTGAGTGGCAAGGTCGAAGCAGTGTCCGGTTTCGGCGTGAATCGCCTCGTCAGTCAGATGTTGCCAGCTGTCGTCGGTGGCCGCGTCCAGTGCTACCAAGCGCAAGGTGAGGTTCACCTGTGGTTCGATGATCAGCGCCAACTCGCCATTGGTCTCACGCACAATGCGGCTGCGCAGGATTTCGTGGCGCTGAACCACGCTGTTCAAGGCGGATTGCAAGGCCTGGGTGTTCAGCTCGCCGTCGAACTGCACGGCGCTGACCACGTTGTATTCGCCACCGCCAGCACTCAATTGTTCGAGGAACCACAAGCGTTGTTGTTCGAACGACAACGGTAAACGGACGGGACGTGCCACCGGAACGAAGGTCGCTGCTGGCGCTTGCAGCGGCTCACCCAACAGGGCGGCCAGTGCATCGAGGGTTGGGTGTTCAAACACCGCACGCAGCGGCGGCACCGTGACGAACTGTTGACGCAATCGGGCAAACAGCACCGCTGCCAGCAGCGAATGACCGCCGAGGTAGAAGAAGTGACTGTCGCGGCCGATCTGGGTCAGCGGCACGTTCAGCAGCTCGGACCACAGGATGGCGAGCTGCTGTTCGGCGACAGTGCGCGGTGGATCCTGGGCATCGGGTTCAGCCTGGATATCCGGGGCAGGCAGGGCTTTGCGGTTGAGTTTGCCGTTGTCGGTCAGCGGCAACTCATCGAGCAGCACAAACGCTGACGGCACCATGTAGTCGGGCAGGGCGGCGCCGATGGTTTTGCGCCAGGTGTTGATGTCCGCTTGCTGGTCGCAGGTGACGTACGCCACCAGACGTTTGTCGCCGGGAACGTCTTCACGGGCCAGTACTACCGCCTGACGGACACCCGGCTGGGCGCCGATCAAGGCCTCGATTTCACCGAGCTCGACGCGGAAGCCACGGATTTTCACCTGATGGTCCATGCGCCCAAGGTATTCGAGCTGGCCGTCGGGCAACCAGCGCACCAAGTCGCCGGACTTGTACATCCGCGCCCCCGCCAGCGGCGAGAACGGGTCCTCGATGAACACCTTCGCGGTCTGTTCGGCACGGTTGAGGTAGCCCAGAGTCACGCCGGCACCGCCGATGTGCAGCTCCCCTGGCACGCCGACGGGCATCGGGTTGAGGAACGCATCGAGCACGTACGTGCGCACGTTGGCGATTGGTCGCCCGATGATCGGACGCTGCGGGAAGTCATCGACGGCGCAACCAGTCGCATCCACCGTGCATTCGGTCGGACCGTAGGTGTTGAAGAAGCGGCTGCCGGCAATCGATGGCAGACGCTGCCAAAGCTGCGCATCCACCGCATCGCCACCAAACAGAACGAAGCGCGGCAAATACACTTCGCCACGACGCACGCCGTCACTTTCGAGCAGGGCCTTGAGCTGCGCCGGAGTGCATTCGAAGGCTTCCAGGCGGGTTTCGCGGAAAAACTGCGCCAGGGCCTCGGGGTCGTAGCGCACGTCTTCCGGAGTCAGGTACAGGCTATGGCCGTCGAGCAGCAAGATGAGCTCGGCCACCGAACTGTCGAAGGCAAACGAGTAGTTGAAACTGGTGCGCATCGGCTGATCGGTATAGCGGCGATACAAGCCATGGATGCGCGCCCAGGCCAGGTTGACCACCGAGCCGTTTGTAACCAGCGTGCCCTTGGGCTTACCGGTGGAGCCGGAGGTGTACATGATGTAGGCCAGATCATCGGGACCGGCCAGTGGCGTGAGGTTGCTGTCCGGTTGATCGACGAACAAGGCAGCGTCACTGTCCAGCCGCAGACGCGGCAGTTCGGCGCCCAACTGTTCCATCAAGCCTTGCTGGCCGAGGAACAACGCCGGTTGCGCGTCTTCGAGCATGTACGCCAGACGATCCACCGGGTAGGTCGGGTCCAGCGGAACATAGGCGCCACCTGCTTTGAGAATGCCCAGCAAACCGATCAACAACTCCAGCGAACGCTCGACACACAGCGCCACCGGACGATTGGCGACCACACCGCGACTGCGCAGGTAATGCGCCACCTGGTTGGCCCGGCGGTTCAGTTCGGCGTAGCTCAGGCTGCGACCTTCGAAACACAGCGCGTCGCGCTCCGGGGTGCGCTCGGCCTGCTGTTCAAACAGCTGGGCGAAGGTCAGGTGCTGTGGCACCTTCATCTCGGTGCGGTTCCACTCGACCACCGTGCGCTGCCATTCCGCGGCCATCAGCAGTGGCAGGGCAGCCACCGGGCGTTGCGGCTCGGCGAGCATTTGCTCGAGCAAGTGCTCCAGGCGGGCGAGGGTCTGGCGAGCGCTGTCGGCTGCGAACAGGTCCAGGGCAAACATCAACTCCAGTTGAATCGGCGCATTGGCCGGGCACAGCACGTGCAAATCCAGATCGCATTCGGAATGCTTGAGCGGTGTGTCGAGGGCTTCGAATTCCAATCCCGGGAAGTGCAAGCGCGATTCCATGGCCAATTGTTGCGCGACCATCACTTGATACAGCGGCGCATGGCTGAGGCTGCGGGGCAGTTGCAGGCTGTCGACCAATTGCTCGAATGGCAGGTCTTGATGCTGCAAGCCTTCGCGCAAGCGCTTGGCCACCTGACCCACCAGCGCGGTGAAATCCGCTTGTGGTTCAAAGTCGGCACGGATCGCCAGGTTGTTCAGCAAAATGCCGAGCAGGCCTTCGGTGCCCGGTTGTTCGCGGTGGGTGACCGGGGTGCCGATCAGCACCGTGGCCTCACCACTCAAACGGTGCATCAGTACCGCGAAGCCGGCGAACAACACGGTGAACGGCGTGGTGCCCAGGCGACTGGCGAAGGCTTGCACCCGGCCACTGAGGTCGGCACTGAGTTCACGCTGTACGATCCCTGCACGGTAAGTTTGCATCGACGGCCGTGGATGGTCGGTCGGCAGGGCCAGCAACGGACTGCCTTCGCTGTTGCGACGATCCAGCGTGGTGCACCAGTAATCGAGCTGGCGTTTGAGCTCGGCACCTTGCAGGTGTTCGCGCTGCCACAGGGCGAAGTCGGCGTACTGCACCGGCAAGGCCGGCAGTTGGGCGGGGGCGCCGTTGCAACGGGCTTCGTAACCCAGGGCCAGCTCGCGCAGGGCGATGGTCGCCGACCACGCGTCCGAGACCAGGTGATGCAAGGCGATGGCCAGCACGTGTTCACCCGGCGCCACACGTAGCAGGCGCGCCCGCAGCAGCGGCGGTGACGTCAGGTCGAACGGTTGCTCAAAGGTTTCTTGCAGGGCATTGAACTGCGCACCTTCACGAGCCGTCGCGCCCAAGGCCGACAAATCATCGAACGGCAATGCAATGCTCAGCGATTCACTGATGTGCTGGCTGGGTACGCCATCGGTGCTGCGGATGCCGGTACGCAGGATTTCATGACGCACCAGCAAGTCATTCAAACTCGCATGCAGCGCCGCGACGTTGAGTTCACCTTTGAGGTGCAGGGCGAAGGGGATGTTGAACAGCGTCGTGCCCGGCGTCAGTTGCTCGATGAACCACAGGCGTTGTTGCGAGAATGACAAAGGCAGCAGCGCTGGACGGACCTGGGCCTTTGGCACGCTGATCGCAGTAGCTTGTGGTGCGACGTCAGCCTGGCGCGCGGCGATGGCGACGGCCAGCAACGCTACCGTCGGTTGTTCGAATAGCACCCGCAACGGCAGGTCGAGTTTGAAATGGCTGCGCAGACGCGCGACGATCTGAGTGGCCAGCAGCGAGTGGCCACCGAGGGTGAAGAAGTTGTCTTCGACGCCAACGGTGTCGCGACCCAACACCTCCGCCCAGATTTTCGCCACGGCGGATTCCAGCTCGTTGCGTGGCGCAATGCTTTCCAGGGTGTCGGCCTGCCAGCTCAGTTCCTGGGCGGCCAGGGCCTTGCGATCGACCTTGCCGTTGTTGTTCAGCGGCAGGCGCTCCAGGCACACGAACGCGGCCGGCACCATGTATAGCGGCAATTGGGCGCGCAGGTGTTCGGTTAGCCCGTCGTTGCCCAACGTATCGTCATGGGCCGACCAGTAGGCCACCAGCCAGGCTTCGCCAACGCTGTTTTCGCGCAGCAACACAGCGGCTTCGCGAACATTCGGGTGCTGGGCCAGCCGGTGTTCGATTTCGGTCAATTCGATCCGGTGGCCACGCAATTTCACTTGCTGGTCGCGGCGGCCGAGGTATTCGATCACGCCATCGGCACGCCAGCGCCCGAGGTCGCCGGTGCGGTACAGGCGACCTTCTAGCTCAGGATGGTCGATGAATGCATCAGCGGTGCGCTGCGGATCGTGCAGGTAGCCGCGACCGACACCGACGCCCCCTACACAGATTTCCCCTGCCACACCAATTGGCACCGGCCGCAACGCTTCATCCAGCACGTACAAGCGGTTGTTAGCAGTCGGCTGGCCGATGGGCATATGGCTGATGTTAGCGTCCGGTGCTTCGACGATCGGCTGGAAGGCTACGTCATCGGCGCACTCGGCCGGGCCGTAGGCGTTCATCAGCGCGATGTCTGGGAAACGTCCAAACCAATCCCGGGCCACCGTTGGCGGCAGGGCTTCACCGGTAGGTAGCACCCAGCGCAGGTCAGGCAATTGCAGGTCGCAGGGGCACAGCGCAAGCAGTGTGCGCATCAGGCTTGGAACGATTTCCAGCACACTGAGGCGTTCGCTGGCGATCACTTGCAGCAGGCGTTGTGGGTCATGTGCCACGTCGTCCGGCAGGATGTGCACCGTGGCGCCCAGTACTGGCGCGGCGAGGAACTGCCACACGGAAATGTCGAACGCCACCGAAGCGGTCTGTGGAATCCGGTCTTCGGCGCTCAAGCCCAGCGCCGGCACTTTGCCGAAGATGTTGTTGAGCGTGCCCCGTTGTTCGATCATCACGCCTTTGGGCGTACCGGTCGAACCCGAGGTGAACAGCACGTAGGCCAGGCTGTCCGGTCCGCCCGCCAATGGCAGCGGCGTATCGTTGCCATCGGTCCAGCAGGCTTCGGCGAACAGGGCCTTTGGCGCCTGATCGAGGCCGCTGAGCAACTGATCGATCAGCGCGCTGCACCCTTCACTGGCCAGCAGGAACGGTGCACGGGACAGGCTGAGGATTTCCCGCAGGCGTTCCGGCGGGTGATTGACTTCAAGCGGCAGCATCGCAGCGCCAGCCTTGAACACGGCAATCATCATGGTCAACAGCGCCAGACCACGCGGGGCGACCAGCGCGATCAGTTGATCTTCACCGGCACCGGCACCGGCACCGGCTTCGCGCAAGGCGTGGGCCAGGCGAGTGGATCGCTGATCCAGTTCGGCATAGGTCAGGGACTCACCGTCGCAGATCGCGGCAATCTGCTCGCCGCGTTGGGCGACTTGGACGGCAAACAGTTCGGCGTAACTTTGCTCCAGTGGGAAGTCGTGGGGATTGACCGCCCACTCACCCAGCAGTTGCTGACGCTCATCGGCAGCCAGCAGTTCGAAACTGCCCAGTAGCGCCTCCGGTGCGGCAAGCATGCTGCGCACCAGGCTGGCGATATGGCCAAGCAAGCGCTGCACGGTCGGTGCCTCGAAACGCTCGCGGTCGTAAGACACCCGAATGCCTAGCTGCTCGCCGGGCAGGATCACCACGGTCAAGCCGTAGTGGGTGTGCACGCTGTGGTCCATGCCTTCGAGGCTGAACTGGAAACCGCCTTCCAGAATTTGCTCGTGGATCGGGGCGTTTTCGAACACCAGAATGCTGTCGAACAGGGTTTCCCCCCGGGGGAAATCGCTCCAGCCTTGAATGTCGGTCAGGGGCGTGTGCTCAAAGTCGCGCATGTCGACGTTCAGCCCTTGCAGCGCGCTCAGCCAACTGCCCAACGGTGCGTGCGGGTCCACTGACACCCGCAGCGGCAAGGTATTGATGAACAGGCCGATCATTTCTGCGACGCCGGTCAGCTCTGCCGGACGACCCGCTACGGTGACGCCGAACAGCACGTCCCGTTGACCGCTGTAACGTGACAACAACAGTGACCAGACACCTTGGAAGAAGGTGTTCGGCGTGATCCGGCGGCGACGGCAGAATGCCGCCAGAGCCTGGGTTTCTGGTTCGGTCAGGTGAATCAGTTGATCGTCCACCAGCACCGCGTCGGTGTAGCGGTCGCGGGCCACGCCGTTGTCCACGGTCAGTGGGGTTGGTGCATTCAGCCCTTGCAGCTGACCCCGCCAAAACTGCTCGGCCTTGCCTGCGTCCTGGCGTTGCAGCCACTGGATGTAATCGCGGAACGGGCGCGGGCTCTTGAGCTCCGGCGTGCGGTCATTGCACAGCGCTTCGTAGACTTTGAGGAAGTCCACGGTCACCAGGGAAATGCACCAGGCGTCCATCAGGATGTGGTGGAAACTGCGAATGAATTCGTAGGACTCATCGGCCAATCGCACCAGGCGAAAACGAATCAGCGGCGGCTTCGACAGGTTGAAACCGACTTTCTGCTCCTCTTCCAGCAACGTGCGGATCCGCGCTTCCTGTTCATGCGGGGCGAGCCCACGCAGATCGAGGGTGTCCAGGGGAACCTTGACCTCGCGATGGATCACCTGCACCGGTTGCTTCTGGGTTTTCCACTGGAAACTGGCGCGCAGGGAAGGATGCAGCGCCACCACCTGTCGCCAGGATTCAAGGAACGCCACTTCATCAATGGCACCGCCGATTCGGTAGCGATCCTGCATCAGGTACACGCCGGAATCTTCGTGCAGCAGGGAGTGGAACAGCATCCCTTGCTGCAACGGCGACAGCGGGTAGATATCTTCAATCGGATTGGCGGTCGATTTTTCGGTGGTCATTGAAAGCGTCCTGCAAAAAAAGGGGCAACGGCGATGGCACGTTCGCGCGAGAACTCGGTCACAGGTCGGCCTCGTTCAGTTCGGCCATCAGCGCTTGCATTTCGTCATCAGACATACCCGAAGCGCTGAACTCGGTGCTGTCGGGTTGCGGCTCAGTGGTCATGACGACCAGCGGTTGCGCGACCTCGGCCATTGCGGCAATGGTCTGGCGCTCGAACACATGTTTGGCGGAAAGCGCGATACCTTGCTCGTGGGCCTGGGCCACTACTTGCAGGCTCAGGATCGAGTCACCGCCGATGGCAAAGAAGTTCTCGGTGACGCTCACGGTCGACAGCTTCAAGACCTTGGCGATGATGGTTTGCAGGGCGGCTTCCAGTGCATTGCGCGGTTCCACGTGGGCGCCTTCGTCGAACTGATCCGGGTCGGGTAACTGGCGAGTGTCGAGCTTGCCGTTTGGCGTGCGCGGGAAGGTCGACAGGGTCAGCACTCGGGCCGGCACCATATACGACGGCAGGCGTTCACCGAGAAAGCGCTTGATCGCTTCCGAGTCCGGCGCGTAGCCATGAGCGGCCAGGATGTAGGCCTGCAGACGCTTGCCGGCGGCGTGCTCCTGCACGATCACCGCGGCTTCGCGCACGTCGCTGTGGCTGCACAGTTGACGCTCGATTTCCCCGAGCTCGATGCGGTAGCCGCGCAACTTGACCTGATGGTCCTTGCGGCCGAGGAACGCCAGGCGTCCATCCGCCAGCCAGCAGGCCAGGTCGCCGGTGCGGTAGGCGCGGGTGCCATCGGCCAAGGTGACAAAGGCTTTGGCGGTTTCTTCGGGTTTGTTCCGATAGCCACGCGCCAGGGTCGGGCCTGCGAGCACTATTTCTCCCGGCTCGCCGATGCCGCTGGTGATGCCGTGTTCGTTCAGCACCCGCAGATCCATCCCGGCAATCGGCCGGCCAATGGTCAAGGCGCGACTCGGGTCCAGCACTTCATAAGTGGCCCAGACCGTGGCTTCGGTTGGGCCGTATTCATTCACCAGTTGCGCGTGCGGCAAGGTCTTGCTGTGCTGGGCGATCAACGATGGCGGGCAGGCTTCACCGGCGACAATCCAGCACTCAAGGCTGTCGGCCGCCCCGGCACGCTGTAACTGATCGAGCAAGGCCTGATACAGCGACGGCAGCGACAGACCATGGCTGACCCGATGCTGGGCAATCAACTGCGCCAGACGGGCCATCTCAAGCTCCTCGCCCGTCGCTGGCAGCACCAGACGCCCGCCCTGGGCCAGGGTCCAGAATATCCCGGCGACCGAGCTGTCGAAGGCAAATGAAGACAACAGCAGGTAGGCGCGTACAGGCGCTTCATAAGCGGCCATGCGCACCTGCGTGGAGAAACTCAGTGCACCGTGGCAGATTTCCACGGCTTTTGGTGCGCCGGTGGAACCGGAGGTGTAAATCAGGTACGCCAGGTCATCCGCGTCGGGCATGGGCAGTGGCGGCAGGTCGTTGGTGTTGGAGGTCGTCAGGTCATCCAGCACGAAGCGTTGCAGGCTGGCGGGCACGCTGTCGGCCAGCTCGGCGCTGACCACGATGTGTGCAATGGCACTGTCGGCGAGCATGTAGGCGCGGCGATCCGCCGGGTAGGTCGGATCAACCGGCACGTAAGCGCCACCGGCCTTCAACACCGCAAGCATGGCGACGATGGCGGCGTTGCTGCGGGCGAACAGAATGCCGACGGGCACGCCTGGGCCGATGCCGGCCGCCGCCAGTTGATGGGCCAGATAATTCGCGCAGGCATCGAGCTGGGCGTAGCTCAGGTCGCCGTCCTTATCGCTGAGCGCGATAGCGTTTGGCTGCTGCTGGACCTGACGGGCAATCAGCTCGACCAGGGTCACCGGCTCAATCGACGGCAAGCTCGGTTGGGCACCGATAATCTGTGCCTGAAGCGGTCCGTTCAGTGGCAGACGAGCCCAGGCTTGCTGCGGTTCGGCCAGCGCGCCCAGCAGCAGTTGCAGCCATTGTTCGGCGAGACAGGCCGCCGCTTCACTGCTTAACGTGTGGCGGTCGTAAACCACTTGAGCGCGCAGGCTGTCGGGCAATTGACGGACGTCCAGGCAAGCCTTTACCGGGCTCATTACGGCGCTGGCATGACGCTCTTGGGTATCACCCGAGCGCCAGGCGAAAGCGTAACCGCCCGTCAGGCTTTGGGTGTAATGGTCCTGCCAGCCAGCCGTGCGTTCGATCATCGCGCCGACGTGCTGACTTTGCTCCAGCAGGGTCGTCTGAGCATCCATATCGATGCGCACCGGCAGGCACTGCTCGAACAAACCAAGGGCGTTTTCCAGTTCCGGGCCACGGCTTTCGTGGATCAATGTGATCGGGACCTGCTGCTGGCCGGCGAGTCGCCCGAGTACTGCGGCCCAGGCTGTCAACATCAGGTTTGAGGTCAGGGACGGATGGCGGGTGAGATCGCTGGGCACTGCGATCTCCATGTGTGCCGGCGAAAATCCGCTGCCGATGGCGGATTCAAGCGATAGCTGCAAGGTCGGCTGTTCGGTTTCGCTCAATGGCTTCCAGAAGTTCACGCCCGGATGGTCCGGCTCGTCTTCTGTCAGGCTCCAGCGCCACTCGGCGTAATCGGCGTATTGCAGCGATTCGGACAGGTCGGGTTGGGTGTCTTGCAGCAATATGCCCGCCAGCAGTTTCAGGCTGGCGAGGTCGAAGTGGCTGCTGGCGGCGGCCAGATCCAGCACCGATTGTTCGTTCGGCAGTTGCACCAGCGTCACGGCGAGCGGATTCGTCCAGTCGCGGGCCTGCGCGGCAAGGCGGGTCAGCTCGATTTCCTGTTCGGCGCAGCTGTGCTGACGCAAGTCCTGAACGGTCACGGCCAGTGCGCAGTTGTCGTGAATCACTTGCACCGGGTGGCGCAAGCCCGGCACCGGCGTCAGGCGCGTGCGCAGGATTTCACTGTCGGTCAACAATGTCAGTAGACGGCTGTTCAGTGCATCGACGTCCACCGGCCGGGATAACGACCACTGCAAATGGCAACTGAATGAGTGTTCGACCGCGTCGTTGATGTGCGGGTACACCGATGCCTGTTGCGGCGAAATACGAAAACCTTGAAGTCCGCTCATGTTCAACTCGACTAAAAATGGGGCTTGAAACTGGGCCACGACAGCGGCGCCGAGGCTCGCCGGACAGATGTCAGGCAAGCCCCGGGCGAGCAGCTGGTGTACCCGTTGAAAGTCAGACGGCAACGTCACTCTGCAGCATGGCTTCAGCCATGCCGGTCATGATTGCGCGCTTGCCGGTGAAGGGTTCACGACCGTGTACCGCGAGCATGTTGTCGATGAACAACACATCGCCCTGTTGCCAACTGAACCGCACCAGCGAGTCGAGGTAGGCTGCTCGCAGGGACTCCAGTACTTGCGGTTCGATCGGTTCGCCGTCGCCATAAAAGGTGTTGGTGGGCAGGTCGAGGTCGTTGAAGTTGCTTTGCAGCGAATCGCGGATCGCCGGGGGCAGGGTGCTGATGTGGAAGAAGGTCGCGTGGTTGAACCAGACTTCTTCGCCGGTACGCGGGTGACGCACCAACGCCGGCCCACGCTGGCGGGTGCGCAAGCGGTTGTTTTCTTTCCATTCCACTTCGATGCCAACGCTGGCGCAGTAGGCTTCCACTTCGCTGCGGTCTTCGGACTGGAACACGGTCTGCCACGGCAGGCCGAAACCGTCGCCATAGTTGCGCACGTAAAGCACACCTTTTTCACGGAAACGTGCTTCGATCTCGGGGCTGATGCTCGCCTTCACGGCACGCGTCGAGCCGATCGGCGTTTCGCCGCCGGTTTCGGACGGGATATGGCAGTAGAAGAACAACCGCAGCGGAAAGCGTGGCGAATAGGAATGTTCGTTGTGCGGGAAAATCATCTGGTCGGCCGGGTAATCGGTCGAGGTGTAGATGTTGCCGCCAACCCGGGTGCGCGGCGAGGCGCGGAACATGTATTCCAGCGCGCCGGGGGAGAGGGCGGCGATCACCTGATCGAATTGCTCCACGGACAATACGGAGAAACCGCGAAACAACAGGGCGCCGTATTGTAGCAGTTTCTTCTCCAGGCTTTCACGTTCCCGGGTTGCCCAGGCAACCAGATCGACGCCGCTAACCGCCGGCTCGATCACCAGCGGCAAGGCGTGGTCGGGGCTGAGCAAACGCTCGCTGACCAGTTGCTGTTCCGAGACGTTCATGGCTTTGCGGCGCACAGCGCCGAGGGCGCGAGACGATGGGGGCACGATAGACATAAAGGCATCCAACTCGGTTAAAGGGTCAAGGAGCGACGTTTGGTTTGCATCAGCTGGCTGCGCCCGGCCAGGGCTTGGGACTGTTGGCGTTCGCGCTGGAACGTTTGATCCCATGCGTCGAGACGTTCGGCCAGTGCCGGCAGCGGCTTGTCCAGTAGGTTGCGGGTTTCGTCCAACAGACGTGTCCACAGATGTTGCAGGCGCAAGGCGCGATCCTGATCGAAGCAGTCGCCGCGGTATTTGAGGGTTGCGTCGATGCCTTCAGTGCCGTGCACCAGATCAAGCACCAGGTGGAAATCGCCCGGTGCCTGCGCCACGTCCAGCGTGGTCATGTGCGCACCAGCGATATCGGTCGGTGTTACCCGCGACGGTTGATAGTTGAGCTTGACCTGGAACAGCGGCGAGTGACCGGGGCGGCGCTCCGGTGCCAGTGCCGACACCACCAGATCGAAAGGCAGGCCCTGATGGGCGTAGGCCTGCCGCGCGCCATCGCGGACCCGCTCAAGAAAACCGGCCAGGGTCGGCTCGCCGCGCAGGTCGCAGCGCAGGGTCAACTGGTTGACAAAGAAACCGATGACGTCGTTGTGTTCCGCCAACGGCCGGCCGCTGACATCGGTACCCAGCAGAAATTGCTCCTGGCCACCCAATTGCTTGAGCACCAGTTGATAGCTGGTCAGCAACAGCATGAATAGCGTCATGCCGTGTTCGCGGGCCATGGCTGCGAGGTGTTCGCAGGTGGCCTGAGGCACGGTGAAGTTCAGATTGTGCTCGCCTTGAGTCTGGCCGCTGCCACCCAGGTCGAGGGTTTGAGGCACATGCGCCAGATGCTCACGCCAGAAATCCTGTTCGGCAGCAATCCGTTGTGCGCTCCAGTGCCCGGCTTCCCAGTGGGCGAAATCCAGGTACTGCACCGGCACTTCGGTGTTGGTGACGCCGGCCAGTTCCGCCAGCAACACTTGCGCCGAGCGGCCGTCGAACGCGATGTGATGCAGGGTCAGCAGCAGGTCGTGTCGCTCGTCGTTGCGGCTGAGCAGTTGCGCGCGCAGCAGCGGGCCGCTTTCCAGTTCAACCGGAGTGGCGTGTTCATTGGCCAGACAATCGTGGAGTGCTTGCTGTTGCTGCGGCTCGCTCTGGTTACGCAGGTCGTGCCAGGTCAGTGGCACGGCGCTGGCCGACAACACCTGTTGCTGCGGGCCATTGACCCCGTCGCGATACACCGTACGCAATACGCTGTGACGGTTGACCAGTGTGTTCAGCCGTAGCGCCAAGGTTTCGACGTTGATCGGACCTTGCAGACTCAGGCGCAACACCAGGTTGTGTCGGGTGTCGTCCGGGTTCAGTTGACGCAAGAACCACAGGCGGCTTTGGGCGAAAGATTGGCGACTTTGGCTGACGTTTGCATGGGTGGTCGAGGCGCTGGGCGCCGGGGCCGACTCGCTCAGGTATACCTGCAAGGCCAGCGCCCATTCGGCCAGGGTTTGTTCACCGAACAGGCTTTGAATATCGAGGTTCCAGCCCAGATCCTTGTGCAGGCGGGCGGCGAAGTCGGCCACGCTGATGGAGTCCAGGCCCAGGCCGATCAAGCTCAGTTCGAAGTCTGCCGCAAGGTACGGATTGACCTCGCGCAAGGTTTGCTCAAGCCATTGGCGGCAAGCAGTCTGCGCGCGTTGCGGCGTGCCCACGAGGTGCTTCAGTTGATTGAGGGCAATGGTTTCACTGTTTGGTGCGGTCTGCCCACCGCTCTGGGCGATGATGCTCAAGGTGCCGGCGGCCAGTTGTTTGCACGCGCCTTGACGGGCGATCTTGCCGCTGGTGGTCATCGGGATGGTGCCGGCTTCCACCAGCACGATCTGATCGATGCCGCAGTCGGCGGCTTCGCGCACGGCGTTTTGCATCGACGCAAACAGCGCCGGGTGATGCGCCGGGTCGACGAACTTGCGTTGCGGCTCGGCGACGATCACCAGTTTCTCGCGGCCCAGCACCGGGTCCATTTGCGAGAACGCAGCGATACGTCCGGTGCGAATGCCCGGCTCGAAATCGGTAATGGCGAATTCGATGTCGTGGGGGTACAGGTTGCGCCCGTTGAGAATCAGCAAGTCCTTGAGCCGCCCGCAGATCACCACCTGACCTTCGTGCATGAAGCCCAGATCGCCGGAACGCAGGTAATGGCCCGGCTCGCCGACAATGCGTGCTTCAAAGGCTTCGCGACTGGCTTCTGGATTTTTCCAATAGGCTTCGGCGTTGCTCGGGCCCCTCAGCCAGACTTCGCCAACGCGGTCGTCGGCGCAGCGCTCGTGACTCTGAGGATCGGCAATGGCAATGTCATGCAAGGCCTGCGGGTAACCGCAGGCGACGAATTCCACGGCGGCGGCATCGGTGGCCGCCAGAGCAACACGACCGGTTTCCAGCACTGCTTTATCCAAGCGAAGCACCACCGGCAGCGCGTCGGCTGGCGTTGCGCTGACGCACAGCGTGGCTTCGGCCTGGCCATAACCGGGGCTGATCGCCAATGGGTTGAGGCCGCAAGCGGCAAAGCGCTGGGCAAAGGCTTCAAGGGTGCCGGGGTGGATCGGCTCGGCTCCGTTGATTGCGTGTTGCCAGGCACTCAAGTCGAGCTGGGCAATCAGGTTGTCGCTGACTACCCGATTGCACAGGGCGTAGGCGAAATTGGGGGCAAAACTGGCGGTGGCGCGGTAGCGGCTCAACGCCTGAAGCCAGGTCGAGGGCGCATTGACGAACGTTTGCGACGCCATCAGGTAGCAAGGCATGCCGCTATATAGCGGTGCCAGCATGCCACCAATCAAACCCATGTCGTGGTACAGCGGCAACCAGTTGACCATGCCGCCGTGCTCATCGAAACCGTATGCCTGGCGCATCAGTTCGACGTTGGCGATCAGGTTGCGCTGACGCACTTCAACGCCTTTGGGTGCACCAGTGGAGCCCGAGGTGTATTGCAGGAAAGCCACGGTGGCACCATCAACATCAGGACGTTTCCATTCACTGGCCGGCGGCAGACCGAGACCCTGGACTGTCGACACGTCAACCTTGCCCTTCACTAATTCCAGCAGTCCCTGGCAATGATCCTCCGGTGCCAGAATCAACGCTGGCTGTGCATCCACCACCACGTTGCGCACGCGATCCAGGTGGCGCGGTTTGCGCGACGGTGGCGGGAACAACGGTACGGCGATCAGGCCGGCATACAAACAGGCACAGAACGCACGGGCGTAGTCGAGGCTGCTGGGCAGCATCAACAACACCCGATCTCCCGGCGCGTAGCGCGCTTGCAGCGCCGCCGCCAGCGACCGGCTCTGTTCATGCAGTTGGGCAAAGGTCAGGGTTTCGCCGATCTCGACGCCGTTCGGCAAGAAGTGCAGGGCTGCACGCTGTGGGAAGTGCCGGGCATTGGCTTCCAGTACTTCGATCCAGTGATTGAATGAGAACATGGTGGAATTCACGCCATGGCAACGATGACTTTGCGGTCACCGGTGTAAGGATTGCGGCCGTGTGCGACCAGTCGATTGTCAAGCATCAGGATGTCGCCGGGTTGCCAGTGGAAACTGATGGCGGTCTGGCGATAGACCTCGCGCACGGTATCGAGCACCTCATCGGGAATCGCCGAGCCGTCACCGAAGTAAACATGGCGGGGCAGGTTCTCTTCACCCACCGCGGCGAGCAGGCTGGCGCGCACGCCCGGCTCGATGGCCGAGACATGAAACAAGTGCGCCTGATTGAACCAGACCCACTCACCGGTATCAGGGTGCTGCAGCACGGCGGCGCAACGCTGGCGAGTGCGCAGGTCGCCGTCGGCTTTCCATTCCCACTCGATGTCGTTGTCCCGGCAGTAGCGTTCAGCCTGGGCGCGGTCCTCGGTGTTGAACACTTTCTGCCACGGCAGATCCAGCGCGCCGCTGTAGTTACGTACATAGAGCAGCTCGCGACTGGCGAACAGTTCGCGGATCTCGGCGGGCATGCGCTGGTAGATCAGGCGGCTGTCGGCAATCGGTGTTTCGCCACCGGTCTCACTGGCCTTGATGCAGTGGAACCAGATGCGCGAAGGCCACGGTCGGGTGTAGGCCTGCTCGTTGTGCAAGGGAATGAATTGATGGGCCGGGTATTCGGTGGAGCTATACACCCCGGCAAAGACTTTGCTGCGTGGCGTGGAACCGAATTCGTAACTGGCCAGCGGTGCGCCGAAACTGGCGGCGAAGCGCTTGAAGTCGATAGGTGTGGCGACAGTGAATCCTCGAAACAGCACGCCACCAATGGTGGTCAGCGCGTGGGGCAACGTGTCGCGAACTGACGGGTCGAGATTATGAATCGACTGTCCCGGCGTCGCCTGCACCAACACGGGTAACGACTGCTCGTTGCCATCCGCTGGAGCAATGGAGAAAGACTCGGAACGCCCGCTCAGGTGTTCGATTGAGGTCATCCTTTGTACTTCCTTTTTTATCTTTATTCGGCCAGTCGGGCGGCTTGGGCAGACCTTGGAAACAGGGCAGAGGCCGCCGTTGCAGAGTTCGACTGAAATGTATTCGCTCTGATACACGGCGGCATATTAGGTGTTAATGAGATAGATTATCAATACTATTCCTTTAAGTTTTTTTTTGGATTAGACTCCGCCCCGCTGGCCCGAATGAGCATTTGGCCGGCCGAAAAAACAAAAAATATCTGTCGCATGGGAGCGGGGCGTGAATTTCAAAAAGAACACAATTGCGTTGGCTGTGGGGTCGGCGGTCTGCCTGGCTAACAGCGCATGGGCGGCCGAGCAGTCGAACACAATGGAGATCGCTCCGATCACGGTGACGGGTGAAAAAATCAACCGCTCCCTGGAGAAAACCCAGTCCAGCGTCGTGGTTGTCACCGAGCAGCAACTACGCGAGAAGGCCGACCAAAGCCTGGTCGACGTGTTTGCCCGTACGCCGGGTGTGTACAGCCAGGCCGGTAACGAAAACTGGGGTATTCGCGGTGTGCCGGTGTCCGGTTTCGACGACCAGGGCCCGGCCACCCTCAACGGTGCGGTATCGGTTTATGTCGACGGTGCCGTGCAGCCGAACCGTGCACTGACCCTCAGCCCGATGCCGCTGTGGGATGCGGAACAGGTCGAAATTTTCCTCGGCCCGCAGTCCACCACTCAGGGCCGTAACTCCCTGGCCGGCGCGGTGGTCATCCAGACCAAAAAACCAACCTTCCAACCGAGCTTCTCGGCGCAGACCAATGTGGGGAACTATGGTGAGAAGGGCGCGGCGGTAGCCGGCGGTGGTTCGATCGTCGACGACAAGATTGCCGGGCGTATCGCCGTGGATTATCAGGACGGCGACGGTTACATCGATAACGTCACGCTCAATGAGGACGCCAATCCGCATCGCACCAGCAATACCCGCGGCAAATTGCTGATCCTGCCCAATGACGACACAGACGTTTTGCTGACCTACGCCCATAGCGAGCACCGTCAGGGCGACCGCTCGACGATGCGTCTCAACGGCAAGCCGAGTTATTACGACATATCGTCCAATACCGAGGCCTTCGACAACCTCAAGCAGGATACCCTCAGCGCCAAGATCGATTATCGCCTGAACGATGCCTGGACGCTGACCAGCCTCACCGCCAATACCCGTACGGACTACAGCGCCCGTCTGGACTTCGACCAGACCGCTGACTCCAATGAAATCGTTCTGCGCAAGCAGGACGGCGACCTGTTCAGTCAGGAGCTGCGCCTGAATTACGCCTCGGACACGGTGAAGAGTTTCGTCGGTGCCTACTATGGTCATAACACCAACAACTTCCACGACCGGTTGTTGTTCGACAACGAACTGTTCGGTACCACCAAGGGTGATACGCGGATTGAGAACAAGGCAGTGTTCGGTGAAGTCAACTGGACGTTCGCACCGCGCTGGACCCTGATCACTGGTCTGCGCTACGACCACGAGACGAACGACACCGACGTCGAGCAGGACGACTTCTCCAGCCCGGGGCAAGTCAGCAAGTCGTTTGACGCGGTACTGCCGAAACTCGGTATCGACTACGAGCTGGCCACGGATCAGTACCTCGGTTTCATGGTGCAAAAAGGCTATCGCGGCGGTGGCGTCAACGTCCGCGCCGGTGGCGGTCACCAAGCCTACGATCCGGAATACACCACCAACTACGAGCTGTCCTACCGCGGTTCGTTCTTCGACAAGAGCCTGCGCACCCGCGCTAATCTGTACTACACCGACTGGAAGGACCAACAGGTCAGTGTGCGGCAGAGCGGTACCCCCTTCGTTCAGATCTACAACGCCGGTCGCAGCGACATCAAGGGCCTGGAAGTCTTCGTCGAAAAAGACCTCACCGAACAGCTGACGCTGACCGCCGGTGGCGCTTACACCGATGGCAAATACAAGGACTTCGTTACCGGCGAAGGCCAGGACATGAGCGGCGAATCGTTCCTCCTTTCACCCAAGTACAAGGTGTCGGTGGGCGGTATCTATCGCTGGGACGACCGCCTGACCTTCAACACGGACGTTACCTACCAGAGCACCGCGCCGTCGGAATACGAGTTCGGCGCGGACGGCAAGGTTACTGGCGAGCGCAAGAGCGACAACTACGTGCTGGTCAACTTCAACACCGAGTACAAGGTGACCAAGAACGTCGCTGTGTCCGGTTTCGTGAAAAACGCTTTCGACAAGGAATACGTCACCAACGACCGGAGCGACGGCATCATTGATGTGGGTGCGCCGCGCACGGTGGGTCTGGTTCTGCGTTACGACATGTAAGCCGATGAGCGCGGGGAGGCAATCTCTCCGCGCTCGTTTTCAGGCCAATTGTTCCTTTCCAAACCCAGCCTCCCTGGAGGAAATCATGAGTGCTTTTTCGAATGTCACGTCGGGTGGCGCGCAACAGCTACGCCTGTTGCACACCGGTCTGTCGAGCCCTTACTGCCTTGATTCGACGCCGATGCTGGAACGTCAGCAACAGCAGGAATCCAACGCCCGCAGTTACCCTCGGCGCATTCCACTTGTGCTCGAACGAGCCCATGGCATTTATGTGCAGGACAGTCGCGGACAAGTGTTCGTCGATTGCCTGGCCGGCGCCGGCACCCTGGCGCTGGGCCACAACCATCCAGTGATTATCGAAGCCATAACCCAGGTCATGGCCGCGGGTGTGCCAATGCATACTCTGGATCTCATGACGCCGGTGAAGGATGCATTCGTACAGGAAATCTTCGGCTGCCTGCCGGCTGACTTCGCGCGTAATGCACGCATACAGTTTTGCGGCCCAAGCGGGGCCGACGCAGTCGAAGCAGCGCTGAAGCTGACCCGCACCGCCACCGGACGCCATTCGGTACTGGCCTTTGAAGGGGCTTACCACGGCATGACGCTGGGGACACTTTCCATTAGCGGTAACCTGTCACCAAAAAATGCTCTCGGTGCCCTTATGCCAGGTGTTCAGCGCCTGCCGTTTCCCCATGATTACCGTTGCCCGTTCGGTGTGGCCGGTGATCAGGGTGTGACGTTGAACGTGCGTTACCTCGAACATTTGCTCAACGACCCGGAAAGCGGTGTCACCGCACCGGCAGCAATGATTCTGGAACCGATCCAGGGCGAGGGTGGGGTGATTGCCGCGCCGGACCGCTGGCTTCAGGAGCTTCGTCGATTGACCAAGGCCCACGGAATTCCGTTGATCGTCGACGAGATCCAGTGCGGCATCGCTCGCAGTGGTCGGATGTTCGGTTTCGAGCAATCGGGCATCACGCCGGACGTCATCACCTTGTCCAAGGCTATCGGAGGCGGGCTGCCGCTGTCGGTGATGGTCTACAACGATTCGCTGGATGTCTGGCAGCCGGGCGCTCACGCGGGCACATTCCGGGGCAATCAACTGGCCATGGCTGCCGGCACCGCGACCTTGCGTTTCATACGCGATCAGGGCCTGGTGGCGCACGCCGAAACCGCCGGCGCACATCTGCGCAAACAGTTGCAGATGCTGCAAAGCGAGTTCGCCTGGGTGGGCGATGTGCGCGGTCGCGGCTTGATGCTCGGCATGGAAATCGTCGACCCGCTAGGCGCACTCGACGTCCAGGGTCATCCACCTGTCGATCAGGTCCGGGCCAAGGCCTTCCAGCGGGCTTGCCTGAAGCACGGTTTGATCGTTGAACTCGGCGGACGCCACGGTGCGACAGTGCGCTTCTTGCCGCCGCTGATCATCACCGAACAGGAAATCGATTTCGTCGCGCAAATCCTGTTCCAGGCAGCCAGCACGATCAACGAGCGCCCTGAGCATTAATGCTTCGCCGTCACCCAGGGCTTGCCGACATGGAACGGCAAGCCCGTTTTTGTTTTGAACAGGGACTGAAAATGCGTAGGGCTTTAGCGACGATAAAACCCACGTGGGTGCTGGCGACCGTATTGGCATTGAACGGCTGTGGAGCACAGGATCAGTCCGCTGAACACAGTACGTCGCCGCCGCACGTCAAGACGCTCACCGTGCAACCCCGACCGTTTGCCATGACCTCAGACCTGCCTGGTCGAATAGAACCGGTGCGCATCGCCGAGGTGCGCGCACGGATTGCCGGTGTTGTGTTGACCCGACATTTTGAAGAGGGCAGCGACGTCAAGGCTGGCCAACTGCTCTTCAGCATCGACCCTGCGCCGCTCAAGGCTGCATTAATGCGGGTCGAAGGCGCCTTGGCCAAAGCAGAAGCCGATGTCTATCGCGCCAACGCTCATGTGCAACGCTACAAACAACTGGTGGAAATCAACGCCGTCAGCCCGCAGGTATTCGACGACGCGGTCTCTGATCTCAAGAGCGCCAAGGCTAACCGCCTGGCCGCTCAAGCCGATGTGGCGACCGCCCGACTCAACCTCGGTTACTGTCAGGTGCGAGCGGCGATCAGTGGCCGTATCGGCCGCGCCATGGTCAGCGAGGGCGCACTGGTAGGCCAGGACGAAGCCACGCAAATGGCGCGGATTCAGCAACTGGACCCGATTTACGCCGACTTTACCCAGTCCGTCGATCAGATCGTGGCCTTGCAGCAAGCCGTGGCCAGTGGTCGTCTGACGCTCACCGGTGCGGGTGCAGCCAAGGTTACGGTACAGGTCGGCACTCCGGCACAAACTCGACAAGGCAAGTTGATGTTCTCCGATATTTCGGTCGATCGAAGCACCGGGCAAGTCACCTTGCGCGGCGAGTTTCCTAACCCGGACAGCGTACTGCTGCCGGGCATGTATGTGCGGGTCGTAGCGCCGGCGGGGATCGATCCGCAAGCGTTGTTCGTGCCGCAGCAAGCTGTGCAGCGCGGTGTCGACGGCCAGGCCAGGTTGATGCTGGTGGACGCCCAGGGGGTGGTGCGCGAACGGGTGGTCAGCACCGGCGCGATGCTCGGTTCCGACTGGCAGATCACCCAGGGACTAGTGGCCGGCGAGCAAGTGGTGGTCGAGCGCGCCGACAAGCTCAGTGTCGGCACCAGGGTCAACATAATCACCTTGGCCGAACAGCAGGCCCATAACTGAGGGCGTGGCGCTTTTACCCACGGTTGTTAGCCAGGATCTTACCGATGCCCGATTTTTTCATTAACCGTCCGAACTTCGCCTGGGTCATCGCGTTGTTCATCGCGCTGGCAGGAGCGCTGACCCTGGGCACCTTGCCGGTCAGCCAATACCCGGACGTGGCACCGCCGCAAATCAGTGTCAGTGCCAGCTACCCCGGTGCCTCGGCGCAGATCATCAATCAGAACATCACCAGTCTGATCGAGGAGGAGCTCAACGGCATCAAGGATTTGCTGTATTACGAATCCAACAGTGCCAACGGCAGTGCCGAAACCACCATCACCTTCAAACCGGGCATCGATCCCGACATGGCGCAGGTCGACGTCCAGAACCGCTTGCAACGGGTAGTCGGGCGCTTGCCCCAAGCGGTGATCGAGCAAGGCCTGAAAGTGGAGCAGGTACGTGCCAACTTTCTGATGATCTATGCCTTGTCCTACACCAATGGGCAGCAGGATTCGATCGGGTTGGCAGACTACGCCGCGCGGGGCATCAATAACGAGATTCGCCGCGTGGCCGGGGTAGGGCGGGTGCAGATGTACACCGCCGAACGGGCCATGCGCATTTGGGTCGATCCTGCCCGGCTTGTGGGTTACAACCTGTCGATGGCCGATGTCAGTAAAGCCATCGCCGGGCAGAACGTGCAAGTACCCGCCGGCAGCATGGGCGAACGTCCGGGGCCTGCCGAGCAGCACATTACCGCCACCGTCATGGTGCAGGGTCAGCTCGAATCCGTGGAGGCGTTCGGCAACATTATGCTGCGGGCCAATGACGACGGCTCCAGTGTCAGGATTCACGATGTGGCCCGAGTCGAAC
Source organism: Pseudomonas sp. ANT_J28 (assembly GCF_008370005.1). NCBI lineage: Bacteria > Pseudomonadati > Pseudomonadota > Gammaproteobacteria > Pseudomonadales > Pseudomonadaceae > Pseudomonas > Pseudomonas sp. ANT_J28. The sequence continues at coordinate 49,975 of NZ_VOBM01000012.1, read as the reverse complement.
TGGGTCGTCAGGACTACCGCTTCGACGCTCGCCTGAACGGCAGACCTGCGGCGGCCATGTCGGTGCAGTTGGCACCCGGTGCCAACGCGCTGCAAACGGCGGCGGCGATCAAGGCCCGGCTGGATCAACTGTCGAGCACGCTGCCAGCGAACATGACGCTGAGCGTGCCTTATGACACCTCATACTTTGTCGACGTGGCGATCAAGCAAGTCATCTACACCTTGATCGAAGCCATGGTGCTGGTGTTCCTGGTGATGCTGCTGTTTTTGCAGAACCTGCGTTACACGCTGATTCCGGCCATCGTGGTGCCGGTCTGCCTGTTGGGCACCCTCGCGGTAATGGCGCCGCTAGGGTTTTCGATCAACATGATGACCCTGTTCGGCATGGTGCTGGCCATTGGCATTCTGGTGGACGACGCCATTGTCGTGGTAGAGAACGTCGAGCGCTTGATCACGCAGGAGCGCCTGTCGCCCAAAGACGCGACCCGCAAAGCGATGCAGCAGATCAGCGGGGCGATTGTTGGCATCACCCTGGTGCTGGCGGCGGTATTCCTGCCGTTGGCGTTCATGGGCGGTTCGGTGGGGGTGATCTACCAGCAGTTTTCCATGGCGCTGTCGGTGTCGATTCTATTCTCCGGGTTCCTGGCGTTGACCCTGACCCCGGCCCTGTGTGCCACCTTGCTAAAACCCCTCGACCCGGCGAAAGAGCTACGACCCAACCGCTGGGCGAACGGCTTCAATCGGCGCTTCGATGCCTTGGCCCGGCGCTACGAGCGGTTCAGTTCGAGCTGGGTCCGGCGCAGCACTCGCAGCATGAGCCTGTACCTTATATTGTTGTTGGTACTCGCTTTTGCCTATCACCGATTGCCATCCTCATTCATGCCGTCCGAGGATCAGGGCTACATCATCACGGATATCCAGCTACCACCTGCGGCTTCGGCTTCGCGCACGGATGTGACGGTGCAAGCGTGGGAGCACTATGCCCTGGCGCAACCCGCCACGGATCAGGTGCTGGCCATCATGGGGTTCAGTTTTTCCGGGGTCGGGGCTAACGCGGCGTTGTCGTTTACCAGCCTCAAGGACTGGTCGGTTCGCGGTGATGGCCAGGCCAGCGACGCGGTGGCCCGACGCGCGAATGAGGCTTTTGAGAACGCCGCTGACGGCACGCTGTTCAGCGTGGTGCCGCCGCCGGTGGACGGCCTCGGCACCTCGAACGGTTTCGAGTTACGGTTGCAGGATCTGGCAGGGCAGGGGCACGAAGCGCTGTTGAAGGCCCGAACCCAATTGCTGGAGGCGGCAAAGGCGTCGCTGGTGATCGATTACCTGATGGAGGATGGCCTGGCGGATGCGCCGCAGATCAATGTCAGCATCGACCGCGAAAAAGCCGAAGCCCTCGGTGTGAGTTTTGATGTGATCAGTTCAGCGTTGTCCTCGGCGCTGGGCTCGGAACAAATCAATGAGTTTGCCAATCAGGGGCGGATGCAGCGGGTGATCGTTCAGGCGGACAGCATCAGTCGACAGACGCCTGAAGCGCTGCTGCGCCTGCAAGTGCCCAATCGACAGAACCGATTGGTGCCACTGGAAGCGTTCAGCCGTTTCGAGTGGCAGGTCGGGCCACTGCAGATCGCGCGCTATAACGGGTCGGCGTCGCTGCGTTTTTCCGGTGATGCCGCGCCGGGTTACAGCACTGGTCAAGCCATGGAAGAACTGCAGAAAATCGCCCGTCAGTTACCGGCCGGTTTTAGCCTTGAATGGGCCGGGCTGTCACTTCAGGAACAACAGGCCAGCGATCAGGTGCCGCTGCTGGTGGCGTTATCGTTGATTGTGGTGCTGCTGGTGCTGGTGGCGCTGTATGAAAGCTGGACGATCCCCTTTGCCGTGCTGTTGATCGTGCCTGTCGGCATGCTCGGTTCGGTAGCCGCGGTGACGATCATGGGCCTGCCCAATGATGTCTATTTCAAGGTGGGGCTGATCACGATCATTGGACTGGCGGCGAAGAATGCAATCCTCATCGTCGAGTTTGCCAAGACACTTCACGTTCAGGGCGCGAGCCTTGCGCAAGCGGCGGCTCAGGCCGCGCGTCTGCGTTTTCGTCCGATCGTCATGACGTCCCTGGCCTTCATTCTCGGCGTGGTGCCTCTGGCTATTGCAACTGGTGCGGGAGCTGCCAGCCAGCGAGCGATCGGCACAGGCGTGATCGGCGGTATGCTGGCGGCGACAGTGCTCGGGGTCTTGTGGGTACCGGTTTTCTTTGTCTGGGTTTTGTCCGCGGCAAATCGGTTGCGTAGTCGCCGTGTCAGCCCCACCGAGCCCGGGGCAGACGATGGAACGCGGTAATGTGGATTCAGCTCCCACGTTACATTTTGCGGGCGCCGTTATGCCGGGCTGATGTGTCGGTCAGCAGTTTTTTCGATGTGCTTTGATTGTCGGGTAACTGGTCGCTGAGGTCCCAGATTTCAAGCATTTTGGCGTACTCGAATGCGTGACGCGGATCGGTCTGAATCCACTGCTGAAAGGTCAGGCGTTCTTCGGTCGTGCAGGTTTCATCATGCAATCGCACACACCAATGCGCAGCTTGAGTGAGGATTTCTTCGTCCATTTCGCAAGGGTTGGGGGGATTCATTGACAGCTACCTGTATGGCCGGACAAGCCACGCTACGAGAGAGATTGGTAAAAAAATGTCAAAAAAAACCAAAACAAAACAGTCTTGCGTCCAAGTCTGGAGACTTGGACTCAGCGAATCTTTGCAAACCGTACATTTCTGAAAAGGAGTATTCGCATGTACAACCACTCAGCATCGGCACCCCCCGTTACGCAATTGCAATTCCAGGCAGCGGCAACTCAACGAGCATCCGAGTCAGATCGCGGCACTAATAAACATATCCGTGAGTTGCTGCGTTACTACGGACTGCGCACCAGCTTGATCCGCTTGAAAGTTATCGATGCCTTGCTGATCGCCGCCAGAGATGGACGTTCCATCAATGCGCGCGACGTGCATGCCTACCTGGAATCATTTGCTGCCGAGTTGTCGTTCATTTGTGTGCGTGAAGTGCTCAAACGCCTATGTGATGAAGGTGTAATCCTTTTTCAATCAGACAAGAGATACATTTTTACCACCCAAGCCTGCGCAATACTGGAACAGCACTCCGATTGTTGAAGGCCTAAGGTGCCTCATCACTGGCCGCTTTTGGCTGTGGATTCAACCGGTCGATGCAACTGATTGGCTAAACCTTCAGGTCTTTCGTGTTTCGCGTAACCAGGGAAAGCTACGGGTCAAGGTATGGGCTGGTGGATTTTCACCAAACCCCAGAAACGACAAAGCCCTGAATAATCAGGGCTTTGTCGTATAAAGATGGCGGAGGCGATGGGATTCGAACTCATGGACCTGTTACAGTCGACGGTTTTCAAGACCGTTGCCTTAAACCACTCGGCCACACCTCCGTTTGCGTTGCGGGCGCCATAATACCTGAATGAAACACACTGTCAAACTCTCTGCATAGCTTGTTACAGAGCGTCTGTTATGATCTTTGCGACTGAACGTTTCAAACCAACAGGAGTGTCGCCATGCGCGAACAGGATTACGCAGTTAATAACAGCGTGCAGGTTGAGCAGCTAGAGGTTAGCCGCGTCCTGCGCAACACTTACGGCTTACTCGCTCTCACCCTCGCATTCAGCGGCGTGATGGCGTTTGTCGCTCAGCAGATGCGTGTCGGCTACCCGAACGTTTTCGTGGTGCTGATCGGTTTCTACGGCCTTTTCTTCCTAACCAACAAACTCCGTGATTCGGCCTGGGGCCTGGTGTCGGCATTTGCCCTGACCGGTTTCATGGGTTTCCTGCTCGGCCCGATCCTCAACCGTTACCTGGGTATGCAGGGCGGCGCCGAGGTGGTCAGTTCGGCCTTCGCGATGACAGCGCTGGTGTTCGGCGGTCTGTCGGCTTACGTGCTGATTACCCGCAAGGACATGAGCTTCCTGGGTGGTTTCATCACCGCAGGCTTCTTCGTGCTGCTGGGTGCAACACTGGCGAGCTTCTTCTTCCAGATTAGCGGTCTGCAACTGGCGATCAGCGCAGGTTTCGTGCTGTTCTCCTCGGTCTGCATTCTGTTCCAGACCAGCGCCATCATTCACGGCGGCGAGCGCAACTACATCATGGCGACCATCAGCCTGTATGTATCGATCTACAACCTGTTCATCAGCTTGTTGCAGCTGTTCGGCATCATGAGCCGCGATGACTAATCTTCAGCGTTGAGGGAAAAACCCGCTTCGGCGGGTTTTTTCTTGCCTGCGATTTGAGTAAAGGGTCACGCCATCGGTGGCAAGCGGCGCTTTACCGGGGTTTTCTTGACGATTGCAGTGTTGGTTTCGGCGTGGGTGTTGAGGCGGTCGAGCAGGGTGTCCAGTTGTTCCATCGAACGCACATGCAGTCGGGCGATGAAACAGTCATCGCCGGTGACTTTGTCGCACTCGGTAAATTCGGGAATGGCCTGAATCTGCCGTTCCACTTCCTGCAACTGGCCGGGCAGCGGACGAATGCGGACGATGGCTTGTAATTGATAGCCGAAGCATTTTGGGTCGATCTCGACAGTATAGCCTTTGAGCACGCCACGCTCTTCGAGGCGGCGTAAACGCTCGGCGACGCTGGGCGAAGACAGGCCGCTGATTTGCGCCAGAGCCTTGAGCGAGCGGCGTGAGTCTTCCATCAATGCCGTGATCAGCACTTGGTCAATATCGTCGGTCATGGCAAAACCCCTATTAGGCAGTTAACTCAAACTGCCTTGATAAAAAAGGCAGAAACCGAGTTTAGCCTGATTTTTGCGCTGGAGAAGCCCCTCGGCAGATTGGCATACTTTGGGCTCAAACACAGGAGTCTGATGATGGACAAAACAATACGTCACGGGTCATTCGAAATGACCGCCGCCATGCTGATTTCCGGGACCATCGGCTGGTTCGTGCTGGTGTCCGGGCAACCGGTGCTGGACGTAGTGTTCTGGCGTTGCGTGTTCGGCGCCGGCACGTTGTTGCTGATCTGCGCGGCATTCGGCTTCCTGCGCCCCGGCATTCTGACCCGCACTACGTTCTTGCTGGCCGTGCTCAGCGGCGTGGCGATTGTCGGCAACTGGGTGCTGTTGTTTGCTTCTTACTCCCGCGCCTCGATAGCCATCGGCACAGCGGTTTACAACATTCAGCCGTTCATGCTGGTGGGGTTGGCCGCGTTGTTCCTCAACGAGAAAATCACCCTGCAGAAACTGTTCTGGCTGGGCATTTCGTTTCTCGGGATGCTGGCGATTGTCAGTGCACATGGCGGGCAGGGCGAGAGCGGCAATGATTACCTGATAGGCGTCGCTCTGGCGCTGGGGGCGGCATTCCTTTACGCGATTGCCGCGTTGATCATCAAACGCCTGACCGGCACACCGCCGCATCTGATCGCGCTGATTCAGGTCACCACCGGCGTGCTGTTACTCGCGCCATTCGCGCACTTTTCGGCGCTGCCGCAAGCGCCGAGCGCGTGGGCCAGTCTGGTCACCCTGGGCATCGTCCACACCGGCGTGATGTACGTGCTGCTCTACGGCGCCATTCAAAAACTGCCGACGGCATTGACCGGTGCGTTGTCCTTCATCTACCCGATTGCGGCGATTTTCGTTGACTGGTTTGCCTTCGGCCATCGCCTGGAGCCGCTGCAATGGATCGGTGTCGTCGCAATTCTGTTGGCCGCTGCCGGCATGCAACAGGGCTGGAACCTTAAGTTTCGTCGGGCTGTTACGCCTCAGTAAGCCGTAAAGAAACGTCAGATGTTCCAGCGCGGTGCCGTCTTGGCCAGGCGCTGGCGCATCTCGCCGATGTTGGCGGCTAACTGCCGGACCAATAACCGGTAGCCGTCCAGCGGATTGTAAACCGATGCGGTCAGGCTTGAATCCGACGGCAGCTCGACAGGCCGACTCAGCCGCTGGGACGCACCGGATTTCAGTGCTCGGGCCATACCGATCAGTTGCACCCGAATCAGCCGATGCTCGGCTTTCAAGGACGATTGCAGATGGGCCATGGCATCGGGGTCACTGGTGTCAGGTCGGGTGTTGCCGAGGATTTCCAGGGTGCTGACACACATCCGCAGATGGCGTTGGATAGCATCGAGTTCGGTCATGGAGATCCGCACTTCCTTGGACACCGACGGCATCAACGAGCGCAGTTGCACCATCACGGTGTTCAGGCGGCCCACGAGTTTATGGTGTTCGTCATCGGTGACCGATTGGCCATTGATGATGCGCCCGTAGATCGTCGCGCAGTCGCGCAAGGCATCGGCCAGGTTATAGCGCCAGGAATAAACCGCGTAGAGCGGCAGGGCGAAAGAAAATGCCAGAGCCAGGGCGATGCCGATCAGGATGTCCACCCCACGCCACAACCCGTCGGTGATCGGATTATCGCCATGCCCCGCGACGATAAACACGGTAATCGCCGACAGCAACGCGGTGTAACCGCCCTTGCCGATGGCGTGGTACGAGAAGAACCCACAGACCACTGCCATCGCGAAATAGGTTAGCCACGGCATCCCGAGCCACGCCTGTTGCGCCACCAGCATCAAGCCGACGCCGGCGCCGATCAAGGTGCCGATGGCGCGTTCGGCGGCTTTTTTGCCGATGTTTCCGTGGTGCTGCAAACCGCCAATCACCACCAGCATCGTCACCGACGCCCACTCACCGTGGGGCAGATTGATGCCGGTGGTCAGCAGGATCGTTGCCAGCAACCCCAGCGACACACGCACCGCGTGAATCACCCTGGCGTGGCGATAGCGCCGATACGGGTCCAGCAACGGACGCAGCAGGCGGCGCATTAGCGGTGGCAGTCGATTGGCTCTGAATGTGCTCAGGCTCGCTCTCCTCAGAAGATGTAATCAGTGGTCAGGAAACTCGAACTGCGTCCGCTGATGATCTCGCTGATGAGTTCTTTGTTGGTTTCCTGGAACTTAGTCGCCACCAGTGTCCGAATCGAAAACACCCGCAACGCATCATGCACCGACAGCGTGCCTTCGGCGGAGTTCTTGCGGCCGTTGAACGGGAAGGTGTCCGGGCCGCGCTGGCACTGGGCGTTGAGGTTGATCCGGCCGACCTGGTTGGCGAAGGTGTCCACCAGCCGGCCGACCGCCACCGGGTTGGTGCCGAAGATGCTCAGCTGCTGGCCGAAGTCCGATTCCAGGACGTAATCGATTACCGTGTCCAGATGCCGGTAAGGCACGATCGGCACGACCGGGCCGAACTGTTCTTCCTGATAGACGCGCATCTGCGGCGTCACCGGGTACAGCACGGCAGGGTAGAAGAATGATGCGCGGGCTTCACCGCCGTTGGGGTTGACCACGGTGGCGCCTTTGCTCACGGCATCCGCCACCAGCGAGTGCAGGAAATCGACTTTGCTCGCTTCCGGCAACGGCGTCAGTGCCACGCCGCTGTCCCACGGCATGCCGGGTTTCAGGCTGGCGAGTTTGGCGTTGAATTTCTCGATGAACGCCTCGACCACGTCTTCATGGACGAAGAGGATTTTCAGCGCGGTGCAGCGCTGGCCATTGAACGACAGCGAGCCGGTGAGCGCTTCGCTGACCGCGTTGTCCAGATCGACTTCGGGCAGCACGATGCCGGGGTTTTTCGCATCCAGACCCAACGCCGCGCGCAAGCGGTGCGGTTTTGGATGGAGTTTTTTCAGATCGCTGGCCGCTTTGTTGGTGCCGATAAACGCAAAGATATCGATCTTGCCGCTGGCCATCAGCGCGCTGACGGTCTCGCGGCCGCTGCCGTAGATCACGTTGATCACCCCGGCCGGGAAGCTGTCGCGGAATGCTTCCAACAGCGGACGAATCAGCAGCACACCCAGCTTGGCCGGTTTGAACACCACGGTGTTGCCCATGATCAGCGCCGGAATCAGCGTGGTGAAGGTTTCGTTCAGCGGGTAGTTGTAAGGTCCCATGCACAACGCCACACCCAGCGGTACGCGGCGGATCTGGCCGAGGGTGTCCTGTTCCAGTTCGAAGCGGCTGGAGCGGCGGTCGAGCTCCTTGAGCGCGTTGATGGTGTCGACGATGTAATCGCAGGTGCGGTCGAACTCTTTCTCCGAGTCCTTGAGGTTCTTGCCGATTTCCCACATCAGCAACTTCACCACCGCTTCGCGCTGTTCACGCATGCGTCCGAGGAAGGCTTCGACGTGCTGGATGCGTTCTGCCACCCGCATCGTCGGCCACAGGCCCTGGCCCCGGTCATAGGCGCGGACGGCGGCGTCGAGGGCGGTCAATGCGGTGTCGGCATCGAGCAGAGGCGTGCTGCCGAGGATCACTTGTTCGTCGCCATTTTCACCCGTCAGGTACACCGGGCTGCGGACCTGGGCGAGGGGCCCGGACCAGGTTTTCAGCTCACCGTCGACCAGGTATTCACGCTGCTCGGTCTGGCCGTCGAGGCGGTATTTTTCCGGGATGTCGGTGGCGTCGGGAAACAGGTTGCCGAGGATATGTGCTGTGGTCATGTCGCTACTCCATGTGATGTAAGCCATGCGCTGGCGGCTTGCCGTTCAGATTCACTTCAAAGGTTATACGCCTTATTGGCACGACTTTTTAAGTGCCGATCTCATGATCCCGCGATCTTTTGACCTGAGAACACACAACGGCCGATGCTGCGGTTAAACTTCGCGCTATTTCTAAAGGAGTTCATATGAGTTACTACCAGCCGGGCATTCTCGCCACCCCAGTTCCGCCTCAAGCCCGTCATATGTTCTTCGCACTCGAATCCGCCGCTGCCTTGCCGGCCGCGCTGGAGAATCTTAAGGGGCTGGTGGACGGGAAGTCGGCAGTGGTCGGGTTCGGTGAATCCCTGGTCAAGGCCCTCAAGGGGCAAATCGAAGGCCTGCGCACCTTTCCAGCGTTGACCGGTGTCGGCGTCGACAACCCGTCGACCCAGCACGCGCTCTGGGGCTGGTTGCACGGTGTCGACCGTGGCGAACTGCTCAATCGCAGCAACGCCATCGAAGCCGCGCTGGCCCCGGCCCTGCGCCTGGTGCAGATGAACGAAACCTTCCGCCATCTCACCGGCCACGACCTGACCGGTTACGAAGACGGCACCGAAAACCCTCACGACGAAGCCGCTGTTGCCGCTGCGCTGGTGAGTGACGGCGCTGACGGAATGGTCGGCGGCAGTTTCGCCGCGATCCAACAGTGGCAGCATGATCTGAAAGGCTTCCACGCGATGCCACCCCATGAGAAGGACAGCATCATGGGCCGTCGTTTGAGCGACAACGAAGAGATCGACGACGCGCCGATCTCCGCTCATGTCAAACGCACCGCCCAGGAAAGCTTCGCCCCCGAGGCCTTCGTGGTGCGCCGTTCCATGCCCTGGATCGAAGGCGATCGCGCCGGCCTGATGTTCCTGGCCTTCGGTTTCTCCCTCGATGCCTTCGAAGCCCAGCTGCGCCGCATGAGCGGTCTGGAAGACGGCATCACCGACGGTTTGTACCGCATCAGCCGGCCGATCACCGGCGGCTACTACTGGTGCCCGCCGCTCAAGGACGGTCATCTGGACCTGCGCGCACTGCGCATCGGCTAAACATCGGGAGTGAATATGAACGTGGTGCGCTGGGGCATGATCGGGTGTGGCAGCGTCGCTGAGCGCAAGAGCGGGCCGGCCTTCTACAAGGCACCCGGCTCGGCGCTGGTGGCGGTGATGGGCCGGCGTCTGGAAGCGGTGACCGATTACGCTACGCGCCACGGTATCGCTCGGGCCTACACCGACATCGAAGCGCTGATCAATGATCCCGAGGTCGATGCGGTGTACATCGCCACGCCGCCTGACAGTCATCACGCTTACGCCTTGAGGGTGGCCGCCGCCGGCAAACATTGTTGCGTCGAAAAACCGATGTCGTTGAATTCCGGGCAAAGCCGTGAGATGCAAAAGGTCTTTGCCGATGCCGGGCTGCACCTGTTTGTTTCTTACTACCGACGCTCGCTGCCACGCTTCCAGCAGGTGCGGCAATGGCTGGAGGAAGGGCGGATCGGCGAGGTTCGGCACTTGACCTGGACCCTGACCAAAGCGCCATCTCCGACCGATCTTGGCGGTACAGATAACTGGCGCACCGACCCGGCCATTGCTGGTGGTGGTTATTTCGCCGACCTGGCCAGTCATGGCTTCGACCTGTTCCAGTACTTGCTGGGTGACATCGTCGAAGTCGCCGGGTTTACGGCTCGGCAACGCGGTTTGTATGCCGCTGAAGACGCCGTCAGCGCCTGTTGGCGGTTTGCCTGCGGGGCGATGGGCATGGGCTGTTGGAATTTCGTCGCGGACCGTCGAGAGGATCGTGTCGAGCTGATCGGCAGCAAAGGCCGGATCACCTTTTCCGTATTCGATGAGCATCCGGTTCAGCTTGAAGCCGATGAAAACCTCAGCCTGCGCATCGATAATCACGAGCACATCCAGTGGCATCACGTGCTGGGCATGAACGCGCACATTCGAGGTGAAGCGCAGCATCCGGCCGTGGCCGAACAGGCATTGAAAACCGATTGGGTGATGGACCAGATCCTCAAGCGCTGACGTAGTTTGGAGCAGCTGCCGAGCCTGCGAGGCTGCGTTCGGCTGCGCAGCAGTCGAAAACCCTGCATGCAAGTTTTCCCTGACACACCGCGCTACCTGATTTCACGACTGCTTCGCAGTCGAACGCAGCCTCGCGCTGCTCGGCAGCTGCTACAAAGTCCGCGGTCGGTCGGCGAATCTAACCTTATGCTTCAAACAGTATTTCTCAAGCCTTCCATTAGAACTGATCACGTCATAACTCGTTATAACAATGACGGCATCGTCAATCAGGCGGCGGTGTATGCCTACACGACCCTACGTGTTGCCGATGCCGGAAGGGCATGACATCAAAAAAAGTCCTGTACCGCCAGTTGAAGCGGGCGCGGGTGAGCATCACCAATCGGTTGGTCTGCACACGCTTGCTGACGGACGAAGAGGGCGCGGTCAACGGTGTGATGGGTTTTGACTGCCGCACCGCCGACTTCCACGTGATCAAGGCCAAAGCCGTAATCCTCTGCTGCGGCGCCGCCGGGCGTTTGGGTTTGCCGTCCTCGGTTTACCTGATGGGCACCTACGAAAATCCCACCAATGCCGGCGACGGTTACGCCATGGCCTATCACGCCGGGGCAGAACTGGCGAACCTGGAATGCTTCCAGATCAACCCGCTGATCAAGGATTACAACGGCCCGGCCTGCGCCTACGTCACCGGTCCGTTGGGCGGCTACACCGCGAACAACAAGGGCGAGCGCTTCATCGAGTGCGATTACTGGAGCGGCCAGATGATGTGGGAGTTCCACCAGGAACTCGAAAGCGGCAACGGCCCGGTGTTCCTCAAACTCGATCACCTGGCCGAGGAAAAGGCCTACATGGCGTTCGACGAATGCTGGTACTGCATGCCGTGTGAAAAGGACTGCCCGACCGGGGCGGTGAAGGTCGAGATTCCCTATCTGCTGCGTTAAAAAGTCTTGCGCTAAAAGCTACCCGGCAACACCGGACGCCGGCGTCGGCCGAAACCATCCGCATTGCCATCGGCACCCAGGACACCACGATCAACTGCGCCGCCGGCGGTCTGTTGATTCGCGAGTTGGGCCTGCTGGACAAATACCTGCTGCCCCACGACGGCCCCTACAAAGACGCCAAGTACGAGGTGGAGTGGAAGAACTTCACCAGCGGCGCGCCCCTGACCAACGAGGTGGTGGCCGGCAAACTCGACTTCGGCGCCATGGCCGATTTCCCCGGTTCGTTCAACGGTGTGGCGTTCGAAACCGCGGGCAAGCACAGCCTGTTTATCAGCGTGCTGACGGGCAGCACCAAGGGCAGTGGCAACGGCATCGTGGTGCCGAGCGCATCGAGCGTGCAGTCGCTGGTGGAGCTTAAGGGCAAAACCATTTCTGTACCTTTCGCCTCGACGGCGCACGGGATGTTGCTGCGGGCGGTCGCGGCCCAAGGCTGGGATCCGCTCAAAGACGTGAACATCATCGCCCTGCCGCCGGAAGTTGCAGGCTCGGCGTTGCAGGCCGGGAAGATCGACGCCCACGCCGACTTCGTGCCGTTCGCCGAGCTGTTCCCCAGCCGTGGTTTCGCTCGCAAGATCTATGACGGCGCCCAGGCCAATGCGCCGACTTTTCACGGCGCGTTAGTGGATCAGTCCTACGCGAAAAAGTATCCGGAAGTTGTGGTGGCTTACCTGCGTGCAAGCCTTGAAGCCAACCAGTTGCTGGCGGCTGAGCCGGAGAAATACAGCGAGTTGATCGCCAAGGTCACTGGCGTCGATGACCGAGGTCAATTACCTGTTCCACGGTCCGCTGGGCAAAGTGATTACCGATTTCAGCCATGTGGCGGAGATCTGCCTGGCCATCGGTCGCTCGAAATGGGCTGAAGATCTGCTGCTGCCACCGCTGGAAGTCTTGCGCCCGATCCCCGCCGTGGCCTGGATTCCGCTGGCGATCCTGATGTTCCCATCGTCAGAGTTATCGATGGTCTTCATCACCTTCACCGGCGCACTGTTCCCGATTCTGCTCAACACCGTGCACGGCGTCGAAGGCGTCGACCCACGGCTGATTGCCGTGTTCCAGCACCACACGCTGTTCCCTTGGCGCACCGTGCGCGACAACGTTGCTTTCGGTCTGAAAATGCGCGGCATCGGCAAAGCCGAACGCCACCAGGCTGCCGACGAAATCCTTGCCCTGGTGGGCCTCGAAGGGTTTGCCGAGCGCTGGCCTGACCAACTCTCCGGTGGCATGCAGCAACGGGTCGAAATCGCCCGGGTGCTGATCAACCGCCCGCGCCTGTTGCTGATGGACGAACCCTGCGGCGCCCTCGACGCGCTGACTCGGTTGAACCTCTCAGGACTCACCTCTTACAAGTCCTTGCCAGAAAAAAGCCAAAAGAGTACAAATGTACTCCATGACGACTTTAACTCCCCGCCGCACCGCCATCCTGACCTTTATCCGCGATCGAATCGCCGAGCACGGTCAGTCCCCGAGCCTCGCTGAAATCAGCGAGGCGTTCGGTTTCGCCTCCCGTAGCGTGGCGCGCAAGCATGTGCTGGCGCTGACCGAGGCCGGTTTCATCGAGGTCAATGCGCATCAGGCCCGGGGCATTCGTTTGCTCGGGCAACCGGCGCGGCCCGAGTTGCTGGACATTCCGGTACTCGGCCGGGTGGCGGCGGGTGCGCCGATCGGTGCCGATGCCGAGGTTCACAGCCGCTTGCTGCTCGACCCGTCGATCTTCTCGCGGATGCCGGATTACATGCTGCGGGTCCAGGGTGACTCGATGATCGAGGACGGCATTCTCGACGGCGATCTGGTGGGCGTGCACCGCAATCCCGAGGCGGTCAATGGCCAGATCGTCGTCGCGCGACTCGACGGGGAAGTCACCATCAAACGTTTCGAGCGGGTCGGCGAGGTTGTTCGGTTGCTGCCACGGAATCCGGCCTATAAGCCGATCATCGTCGAAGCCAATCAGGACCTGGCCATCGAAGGGGTGTTCTGCGGTCTGGTGAGGCAAGGGTGATGGGCGCCGTCGTTGCGCTGGATACGCTGTTCAATGGCGGCCAGGTCTGGAAGGGCCGGCCTGCGCCACCGGCCGTCAGCCCGCAACCCACCGGGCATGCCGCGCTGGATGCGGCGTTGCCTACGGGCGGTTGGCCGGAAGCGGCGCTGACCGAAATCCTTTTGGCCGGGCAGGGCGTCGGTGAGTTGCAACTGGTGTGGCCAGCGCTGGCGCGGTTGTCCGCCGCAGGCGAACGCATCGTGCTGGTGGCGCCGCCTTACGTGCCGTATCCCCAGGCCTGGCAGAACGCCGGGGTCGATCTGCGTCAGTTGTCGATCATCCAGGCCAGCGAGCGTGATGCCTTGTGGGCAGCGGAACAATGCCTGCGTTCGGGCAGTTGCGGCGCAGTGCTGTGCTGGCCGCACAAGGCCGATGACCGGGCGTTGCGACGTTTGCAGGTGGCGGCGGAAACCGGCTCGACCCTGGCGTTCGCCTACCGCTCGATCAATGAAGCGATCAACCCTTCGCCAGCGGCGTTGCGCATCGCCATCGATGCCAGGCCTGCGCAATTGCGCGTGCTCAAGTGCCGGGGCGGGTTGGCGCGTTCGGCGCCGATTGCCTTCCCCGTGGGGCATTGAGGTTGCCATGCGCTGGGTGTGTATTCTCTTTCCGCAATTGGCGCTGGACGCGGTACTGCGTCAGCGCGCAGATCCCGATGAGCCGCTGGCGCTGCTGACCGGCCCGGCCCAGCGTCGGGTGTTGCAAGCGGTCAACGCTTCGGCTCGGGCGCTGGGCTTGCGTCCGGGCCAGTCGATGACCGCCGCCCAGGCCTTGAGCAAAGGGTTTGTCACGGCTGAATACGACGCTGCCGAGATCGAGCACTGGCAGCAGTTTCTGGCCGCCTGGGCTTATCGATTCAGTTCACAGGTCAGCGTGCATTACCCGCGTGCGGTGGTGTTTGAAATCGAATCCAGCCTGGGATTGTTCGGCGCCTGGCCGCAATTCGAGGCGCGGTTGCGGACCGAGCTCGGCGAGTTGGGGTTTCGCCATCGGATTGTTGCCGCGCCCAACCCGGTGGCCGCACGGGTGCTGGCCAACGCTTATGACGGTCTGGTGGTGCCCGACGGTCAAGCCTTGCAACATCATCTAGGGCAGTTGCCCATCGACCGGATCGGGCTGGAAACCAGCGTTGCCACCGCGTTGTCGCGCATGGGGTTGCGCACCTTGAGTCAGGTTCAGGCGTTGCCTCGCCATAGTCTGGCCCGGCGTTTCGAGGCCCAGGTGCTCAAGCATCTGGACACCGTGCTCGGATTACGGCGGCTGGCGCTGGCGTTCTACCTGCCGCCGGACCGGTTCGATGTGCGCATCGAGCTCAACTTCGACGTGCAGTCCCATCAGGCGCTGCTGTTTCCGTTACGCCGGCTGACCGGTGACCTGTCGGCGTTTCTTTGCGGACGAGACAGCGGCGTGCAGCGTTTTGACCTGCATTTGGAGCACGCCGGGTTGCCGGACACCGTCATCAAGGTCGGCCTGCTCAGCGCCGAACGTGATCCGGCGATGCTCTTTGAACTGGCCCGGGGCCGGTTGGAGCACGTCCAGGTCGAGGCCCCGGTGCGCGGTTTTCGCCTGCGCGCCGAAGACTTGCCGGCCTTCGTTCCCCAGCGCCAGGAGCTGTTCGACGACCGCCCTCAGCAGTCCTTGCCGTGGGAGCAACTGCGCGAACGCTTGCGCGCGCGGTTGGGAGATGACGCGGTGCAGGGCTTGCGGTTGCAGGCCGATCACCGACCGGAATGCGCGTGGCAGGCCAGTGTCGACAGTCAGCGCTGTGCAGGGCTGCCTGGCGTGCAACGTCCGGGCTGGCTGCTGACTGAACCGCTGGCGGTGCACCAAGGTTCTACGCGCATCCTGATGGGGCCGGAACGCATCGAGTCCGGTTGGTGGGACGGCGCCGATGTGCGCCGTGATTACTTCCTGATCGAAACCCGTTCCGGCCAGCAGGGCTGGGCCTATCGTGCGGTCGGTGAGGACGGCCCGTTGTGGCTGCAAGGCTGGTTCGCATGAGCATCGACTATGCCGAGCTGCACTGCCTGTCGAACTTCAGTTTCCAGCGCGGTGCTTCCAGTGCCCTCGAACTCTTTCAACGGGCGAAAAAGCAGGGCTATCAGGCCTTGGCGATCACCGATGAATGCACCCTGGCCGGTATCGTCCGCGCCTGGCAAGCGGCCAAATCCGTGGAGCTGCCGCTGATTATCGGCAGCGAAGTGCGCATCGAGAACGGTCCGAAACTGGTGTTGCTGGTGGAAAACCTCGAGGGTTACCAGACCCTGTGCCGACTGATTACCCGAGCTAGGCGCCGCACGCAGAAAGGCCAGTATCAAGTGCTGCGGGAAGACTTCAGTGAACCCTTGCCGGGGCTGTTGGCATTGTGGGTGCCGGATGCGGTCGATGACTTCGAACAGGGCCACTGGCTGAAACAGACCTTCGTCGATTGCCTGTGGCTGGCCGTCCAGCTGCATCGCGGCCAGGACGATACCCGCCGGCTGGCTGCGTTGCTCACCCTGGCGGGCGAACTGCGAATCCCGGCGGTGGCCAGCGGCGATGTGCACATGCACGCTCGTGGGCGGCGCGCCTTGCAGGACACCATGACCGCAATTCGTCATCACCTGCCGGTGGCAGAGGCCGGGCTGCGTCTTCATCCCAATGGCGAGCGGCATGTGCGCAGTCTCGAGGCTCTGCAATCGATCTACCCGCAAACACTGCTCGACGAAACGCTGAACATCGCCCGGCGCTGTACCTTCGACCTCGGTCAGTTGCGCTATCAATATCCCCGGGAGTTGGTACCAGAAGGTCAGACAGCCACGTCCTGGCTGCGTCATCTGACCGACGATGGCATCGCGTGGCGCTGGCCAAAAGGCCCGCAGGCCCAAGTGCTGACGCAGATCGACAAGGAACTGGAGCTGATCGCCGAGCTGGGCTACGAAAGCTATTTCCTGACGGTTCACGACATTGTGCGATTCGCCCGTGAGCAAAAAATCCTGTGTCAGGGCCGTGGTTCGGCGGCCAACTCGGCGGTGTGCTTTGCCTTGGGCATTACGGAAATCGATCCGGATCGCACCACGCTGTTGTTCGAGCGCTTTCTCTCCAAGGAACGCAACGAACCACCGGACATCGACGTCGATTTCGAACACGAACGCCGCGAAGAAGTCCTGCAGTACGTGTTCCAGCGTTATGGCCGGACCCGCGCGGCGCTGACGGCGGTGGTCAGCACGTATCACGCGGCCGGCGCGGTGCGTGATGTGGCCAAGGCCTTGGGCTTGCCGCCGGATCAGATCAACGCCCTGGCCGATTGCTGTGGCCACTGGAGTGATGAAACACCGCCCGTGGAGCGCCTGCTTGAAGGCGGGTTCGATCCCGAGAGTCCGGTGCTGCGCCGGGTGCTCAGCCTGACGGGGCAGCTGATCGGTTTCCCCCGACACCTGTCCCAGCACCCCGGTGGTTTCGTGATTTCCGAGGAGCCTCTGGACAGCCTGGTCCCGGTGGAAAACGCCGCCATGGCCGAGCGCACCATCATCCAGTGGGACAAGGACGACCTCGATGCCGTCGGGCTGCTCAAGGTGGATATCCTGGCGTTGGGCATGCTCAGTGCGATCCGCCGCTGTTTCGATCTGTTGCGCCGTCATCGCCATCGGGACCTGAGCCTGGCGACGATCCCGGCCGAAGACTCGCAGACCTACGACATGATCGGCCGTGCCGACACCATCGGCGTGTTTCAGATCGAGTCCCGGGCGCAGATGTCAATGCTGCCGAGGCTCAAGCCCCGGACCTTCTATGACCTGGTGATCGAGGTGGCGATCGTCCGTCCGGGGCCGATTCAGGGCGGGATGGTGCATCCGTACCTGCGACGCCGAAACAAGGAAGAGCCCGAGATCTATCCGTCCCCGGCACTGGAAACCGTGCTCAAGCGCACCCTGGGCGTGCCGCTGTTCCAGGAACAAGTGATGCAGATCGCCATCGTCGCCGCCGACTACAGCCCCGGCGAGGCCGATCAGTTGCGCCGCTCCATGGCTGCCTGGAAACGCCACGGCGGGCTGGAGCCGCACAAGGATCGCCTGGCCGCCGGGATGAAGAAAAACGGCTACACGGCCGAGTTTGCCGCGCAGATTTTCGAGCAGATCAAAGGCTTTGGCAGTTATGGTTTTCCCGAGTCCCACGCTGCCAGTTTCGCCTTGCTGACCTACGCCAGTTGCTGGTTGAAATGCCACGAGCCGGCGGCCTTCGCCTGTGCGCTAATCAACAGCTGGCCCATGGGTTTCTACAGCCCGGACCAGATTCTGCAGGACGCGCGCCGGCATCATTTGCAAATTCGCCCGGTGGACGTGCGCGCCAGTGACTGGGATTGCAGCCTGGAGCCCATCACCGGCGCGCAGCCGGCGATTCGCATGGGGTTGCGGATGATCAAAGGCTTTCGCGAGGACGATGCCCGGCGCATCGAAGCCGCACGGTCGAAGGGGGCGTTTATCGACATTGCCGACCTCGGCGAACGGGCGCGACTCGATTCCCGCGCCCAGGAGCAACTGGCCGATGCCGGTGCGCTGCGTGGACTGGCTGGCGACCGTCATCGGGCGCGCTGGGAAGTGGCGGGGGTGCAGAAACAGCTCGGCTTGTTTGCCGGTCTGCCGAGTCAGGAGGAGGGCGCGGTGTCGTTGCCCAAACCCACCGTCGGCGAGGACCTGCTAGCGGATTACAACAGTGTCGGCACCACGCTCGGTCCGCATCCGCTGGCTTTATTGCGCGGTGAATTGAAAGCCCGGCGCTGCCGCAGTTCGAAGGAACTGCTGGAGGTCGAGCATGGACGACCGGTCAGCGTCGCCGGGCTGGTGACCGGACGACAACGCCCGGGCACCGCCGGTGGCGTGACCTTTGTCACCCTTGAAGATGAGTTCGGCAACGTCAACGTCATCGTCTGGCGCGACCTGGCCGACCGGCAGCGCCAGGTATTGGTCGGCTCGCAATTGCTCAAGGTCGACGGGCGCTGGGAAAAGGAAGGCGAGGTGCGGCATTTGATTGCCGGACGGTTGAGTGACCTGAGCCCGTTGCTCGACGGCATCAGTGTGCGCAGCCGGGATTTCCGTTGACCTCGGACATGATTGTTCCCACACGTTGATGCCCGAATAATTTAATACTGTCTTCAATGATGGCACTTTGGCATAATGCCGGCCGCCGACGTCCCGCACGTCGACTGTCGATTTGATTCCCCCTCGCTTTTTTGCCGCTGCAACCCGCAGTGGCTGGCTATTGCCGTGCCGGGATAAACCGTTTTTCAAAAGGAATGCACAGTGAGAATGATCTCTCGGATGTTGGTATCGGCGGCAGCAGTTGCCGTTTTGGGCGCGATGGCTGGGTGTGCGACCGAAAGCTCGCGCGCCTTGCCGGTAGAAAAGGTCGAAAGCGCCAGCCTCGCTTATGCCGGCGTTCGCGTACCCATGGCGGTCGGCAAGTTCGACAACCGTTCGAGCTACATGCGCGGGATCTTTTCCGACGGTGTAGATCGCCTTGGCGGTCAGGCCAAGACCATCCTGATCACTCACTTGCAGCAAACCAACCGCTTCAGCGTGCTGGATCGCGACAACATGGGCGAGATCCAGCAGGAGGCCGCGATCAAGGGCCAGTCCCAGCGCCTCAAGGGGGCTGACTTTGTGGTCACGGGTGATGTCACCGAATTCGGCCGCAAAGAGACTGGCGATCACCAGTTGTTCGGCATTCTCGGTCGCGCCAAGACCCAGGTGGCCTACGCCAAGGTCAACCTGAACATCGTCAATATCAGCACGTCCGAAGTCGTTTATTCGACTCAGGGCGCGGGCGAATACGCCTTGTCCAACCGTGAAGTCATCGGCTTTGGCGGCACCGCTGCCTACGATTCGACCCTCAACGGCAAAGTGCTCGACCTGGCCATGCGCGAGGCGATCAATCGTCTGGTGGACGGCATGAATGCCGGTGCATGGAAACCGGGCAACTGATCAAGGTCGAAGACAAGGAGCGGTACAAGCATGTTCAAGATTTATGCGAAATGGGCGCTGATGGCGTCGACCGTGCTGGTCAGTGGCCTGTTGGCCGGCTGCAACAGCGGCCCGAAAACCCTTTACCAGTGGGAAAGCTACCAGCCGGAAGTCTACGAGTACTTCAAGGGTGAAGAGCCCAAGGAAGCTCAGGCCGAAGCCCTGGAGCGCGACCTGCAGAAAATCAGGTCCACCGGCAAGACGCCGCCGCCTGGCTACCACGCTCATTTGGGGCTGTTGTACCTGAGCATGGGCAAGGACGATCAGATGGTGCAGCAATTCAGAACCGAGAAGACGTTGTTCCCCGAGTCGACGCCGTACATGGACTTTCTGCTTAAAAACGCCAAGACCGGAGACACCCAATGATCGCGCGCTCATTGAAACTGATGGCCGGGCTACTGGCTCTGGCGGTACTCGGCGGTTGCGTCAGTCCCAAGACCGTGGACTATTCGGCATACAAGCAAAGTCGTCCGAAAACCATTCTGGTGCTGCCGCCGCTCAACAACTCGCCGGACGTCAAGGCGTCCTACAGCCTGTTGTCGCAGGTCACGTACCCTTTGGCTGAAGCCGGTTACTACGTGCTGCCGATCGCCCTGGTCGATGAGACGTTCCGCCAGAATGGCTTGACCACCCCGGCGGATATCCATCAGGCACCGGCCAACAAACTGCAAGAAATCTTCGGTGCCGATGCTGCGCTGTACATCACTGTGACGGACTACGGCACTCGCTACATGATCATCAGCAGCGAAACCGTGGTTACGGCTAGCGCGAAACTGGTGGACCTCAAGAGCGGCGCCACCCTGTGGACCGGCTCGGCTCGGGCTTCGAGCGAGGAGGGCGGTAATAACGGTGGCGGTGGTTTGATTGGCATGCTGATTACGGCTGCGGTCAAGCAAGTGATCAACAACTCCACCGATGCCGGTCACCCGATTGCCGGTGTGACCAGTGCACGGCTGCTGTCGGCAGGACAACCGGCGGGGTTGCTGTACGGGCCGCGTTCGCCGAAATACGGCACTGACTGAACCCTCTGTGCAGGATCGTTCCCACGCGGAGTGGGAACGATCATTTACCCAAAGGCCAAAACCGCTCCCCACCCCCCGGCGCCTCCGTCCACGCCTGCAACGACCGTGTCGGCAAATCAAAATAATCGCGCGTGCGCGCATACCCATGCCCACCCATCCGGCCAATCGCATCGAGCCCGAGCTGATCGATATACAAGGTTTTCGGGTCGATCAATTCATCCCGCACATGGGCCATCAACACTTCGCCAAAGATAATCTCCCGTGACTGCCCGATGGACAGCGCCATCATCCGCCGACATTCCAATGCCACCGGGGCTTCGCCAATTCGTGGACATTTGACCGTGGTCCCGGGAATGGCAGTGAGGCCGGCGGCCGTCAGTTCGTCGAAACCGGGGGCGAACGGCACGGCGCAGACGTTCATGGCTTCCACCAGGGCATCGCTGACGATCTAGTATTTGTCTCGCGGGCTCAATTGGCTGAAGTCGAAGCTTTGCATGGGCAGAATTCTCTAAAGAAGTGGATCAATCGTGCTCAGCGGCGCGTGTGCGCTGTAGTCGTCAGCGAACGGGATGGCCGGTTTGAACAGGCCTTTCCAGTCCGGTTGGCCGAAGGCCCGGTCGCTGTGGCTGCGCATCAGTTTTTCGAATTGTTGTTGGGCCTGGCGTTGCAGGGCGGGGTAGTCGACGCCTTGAACCTGACCGTCCTGCATCACGCAGCGGCCGTCGATGTAGCTGGCGATGCAGTCGTCACCGCGCCCGGCCAATACCAGGTTTTTCAGTGGGTCGAACAGCGGCCCCAAATGCAGGCCGCGAAGGCTGAACACCGTGATGTCGGCCTTGGCGCCCGGTGCCAAACGGCCCAGATCATCGCGACCCAGGGCCTTGGCGCCGCCGAGGGTGGCAGCGTTGTACAAATCCAGGGTGCTGGTGAGCAAGTTCCCGCCCTCCATCAATCGCGCGATGTTGAGACCCTGGCGCATGTTTTCCAGCAAATCCGCCGGCCAGGTGTCGGTGCCCAAGGCGAAGTTGATGCCCTTGGCCCGATAGCGACCGAAAGAGTTCAGTGCCTCACCATCACGGGCAAACACCACCGGGCAATGCACCAGACTCGCGCCGCCATCCACCACGCGTTGCAGATCGTCATCGCCTGAGGTGTAGATGCCGTGTGGCAGCAGACTGCGCGGGGTCAGCAGGTCCAGTTGCTGCAACCAGCCCAGCGGCGAAGTACCGCGCAGCTGCTCGACCATCGCCACCTCACCGAGCCCCTGGCAACAATGCAAACGCATCGGCGCGTTCAGCTCCAGGCTGAGCGCGGCGGTGCGTTGCAGCAGGGCCGGGGTGCAGGTCTGGATGCGATCCGGCACCAGCGCGCCGCGAATCAAACCCTCGTGCGCGCCGTCGAAATCATGGAAAAACCGAGCAGCCGAGTCGAGCCCGGCCATGCCTCGCGCTTCATCCCAGTGATGCCCGAGGCTTCCATCGGCACGCCAGTAACTCATGCCGCTCATGTAGCAGGGGCCGAGGTAAGTCCGCAGCCCCAACTCGGCCGCCACATCGGCCACCTTAGAAAACTCGTCGTAGGTTTCGGCCCACTCGCGGTAATACATCGAGGTGATCGGCATGGCGGTGGTGATGCCGTTGCGGATCAACTGAGTGAAGGCGTAGCGGTATTTGAAAACTTCTTCATCAAGGCTGTAACTCTCCTGCGGACCGCTCGCCAGGTAGTCCTCGGACCACATCCGGCCCATGTCGCGTTTATCGCCGTTGTCCAGCGTCAGCACCGTCGAATCAAGATCCCCGAGCGCATCCAGATCGATGAAGCCCGGGCCGATCAACGCGTTGCCGTAATCGATCCACTGATCCACCGGCCCCGGATAATCGCGCCCGACAAACACGATGCGCGAACCTTCGAACACCACTTCGCCGTCGCGCCACAGCACATGCTGGGTGCCGTCGAACCCGACCACGCAACTGGCTTTCAATCCAATCCTTTTCACAAGCGACTTTCCAGCAGTCGGCCACCTGAGGCGATCAACTCACCGCCGCGATAAACCTGCCGCGCCGGACGCGACACCACCGCCTCACCCAGCGTCTGCACCGGCATCAGCAAAAAGTTCGCCGGTTGCCCGATCTCCACCCCATAACCTTCACAACCCAACGCCCGGGCGCCATTCACCGTGGCTGCTTCAAACGCCGCCGTCAGTTCATCGTCCTTGTTCAAATCGAAACGAAAGGCCAGCAGCATCGCCCGTTCGAGCATGTCGCCATTGCCCATGGGCGACCAGGCATCGCGAATGCCATCCGAACCCAGGCACACGTTCACCCCGGTCTCACGCAAGGCGAGGAACGGCGGCACCGCGCAATCCGCGGGTGCCGAACTCATCAGGGAGATTCCCAAGGCCGCCAAACGCTCCGCCACTGGTTTGACCTGGCTCCACGGCAACATCCCAAGGCAGTAGGCGTGGCTGATCATCACCCGACCCTGACGCCCGAAGCGTTCGGTGTAGTCGGCGATCAGTGCGATCTGCCACAGGCCCAGTTCTCCCTTGTCATGCAAATGAATATCGACGCCACGCTCGAATTCGCTGGCCAGTTTGAACACAAAGTCGAGCTGCGCGATGGGGTCGTTGTCGATGCCGCAGGGGTCGAGGCCGCCGACGTTCTCCACGCCCAGAGCCATGGCTTCGCGCATTAGTTCGGCGGTGCCGGGGCGGCTGATCAGGCCGGTTTGGGGGAACACCGCCAGTTGCAGGTCGATCAGGTCGCGGTAACTTTCGCGCAGCTGTTGCATGGCCTCGACATGGCGCAGGCCGAATTCCGGGTCGATGTCGACGTGACAACGCATCATCAGCGAGCCACGGGCGATGCAGTTTTCCAGCAGGGCGCCAGCGCGTTGAGCGATGGGCGCGTTGACTTCACGCAGCACGCGGCGCTCGTTGGCGATGTAGTCCTTGAGCGTCGGGCCGGCGCTGTTCGGACGCCAGGGTTGGCCCCAGAGGGTTTTGTCGAGGTGGACGTGGCTTTCAACCAGGGCAGGGGTGAGGAGCTGGTTTTGGCCGTCGATGTCGGTGGTGGTGAGGGCAGCGGTCGATGCCGGGCGGCGTTGCTTGAACAGGCCGTTTTCGATCAGCAGGTCTTCGGCGGTTGAACCGTAGGGCCGCACATTGCGCAGCCAGCGGGGTTGGGTCATATCGAACCTCAAATTTTGTGGTGTTTGGGCGGGCCTCATCGTCGGAACGCCGCCCGGAGCAAGCTCGCTCCCACAGTGGTTTTGTGTTGAACATGAAATGTGTGAACAACCCAATACCCTGTGGGAGCCGAGCTTGCTCGCGATGGCCGCGACTCGGTCTCAAGTCAGCCGATCAACCCTTGAGCTTCGACCAGATCCGGTCCTGCAACTCCCGCGCCTTGTTGCTGCACTCTTTCTCCGGGCGCAGGCGCGAGGCGAACTCGTCGGGCATGTTGATCGCGTCCATCACTCGCCATTTGGCGTCGATCAGTTTGTCGCTCTGGATGCCGTTGTCGTAGGCGATGGCGTTGGACACGGCCGCGGCGTTTTCCGGCTTCATCATCCAGTCGATAAAGATCTTCGCGTTGCCAGGGTGCGGGGCGCTTTTCGGTACGGCGAAGTTGTCCTGGAACATCGCCAGGCCTTCGCGGGGGTACACGTACTTGATGGTGCTTTTTTGCAATGTGGCCCGGGCGGTGGAGCCGTTCCAGTTCTGCATCATGATCACTTCACCGGAGGCCATGCGGTCGACGGTGTTGTCCGAGCTGTACATCTTCAAGTGCGGTTTCTGTTTTTGCAGCAGCTCCAGAATGCGCTTGGCGTCCTGTGGGTTTTCGCTGCATTCGTCGACGTTCAGGTAATGGCTGGCGGCGTTGATCACACTGCTGGAGGTGTCGAGGGCGGCGAGTTGGCCTTCGAGTTCCTTGCGCGGTTCGAAGAACTCTTTCCAGGAGTCATCGAGTTTGCCGCCGGGCACCCGCGCGCTGTCATAGGAAAACCCGGTGGTGCCCCACAGGTACGGGGCGGAGAACTTGCGGCCCGGGTCGAAACTCGGGTCGCGGAACGCCGGTTTGACGTACTGGAAGTTGGACAAGGTCGACGCATCGATTTTCAGCAGCAGGTCCTGGTTGATCAACGTGCGCATGATCGACTGCGACGGCACGATCACGTCGTACGCCGCGCCGCCGGCCTGCAACTTGGCCAGCAGGGTTTCGTTGCTGTCGTAGCCGTCCATGGTGACCTTGATCCCGGTCTCCTTTTCGAACTTGGCCAGCAATTCAACCGGGTAGTAGTCGGTCCAGTTATAGAAGAACAGTTCCTTGGGTTCGGCGGCCTGGGCGGTGAAAACGCTGAAGCAACTGAGGGCCAGACCGGCGACGCCGTAACGCATGCTTTTCAATATCATTGTTTTACGCTCCGAAAGTACCGCGAAGGAAAGGGCTCATTGGTTTTTGCCGCGCTGTCCCAGCCAGAAGGCCAGCACCACCAGCACGATGGAAATCACCAGCATCAGGGTCGAAATCGCGTTGATCTCCGGCGTGACACCGGATTTGATCGCCGAGAAGATGTACACCGGCAACGTCGTCGAACCGGGTCCGGCGACGAAGAAGGTCATGATGAAATCGTCGAGGCTGACCACGAACGCCAGCACCGAACCGGACAGCACTGCCGGCCACAGCAGCGGCAACGTCACCCGACGAAACACCTGCCACGGGTTGGCGTACAAATCGTTCGCCGCCTCCAGCAAGCTCTTGTCGAGGTCATTGAGCCGCGCACGGATCGGCAGGTAGGCGAAAGGAATGCAGAAGCCGATGTGCGCAACAATCACCGTCAGCAAACCGAGCTTGATCCCCAGCGCCATGAACAGCAGCAGAGTGGCCACGGCGGTGACGATCTCCGGCAGGATCAGCGGCAGGTTGATCCCGCCCTCGACCATCTTCTGTCCATAGAACGGCCGGTACGTCGCCAACGCCGCGAGCAACGCAATCGCCGTGGCACAGACCGTGGCGATGCCGGCGACGATGATCGAGTTCAGCGCCGCCGTCTGAATCGACGGGTTGGCCAGAATCCGCCCGTACCAGGCGAACGAGAACTCGGTCCACACCGTCGCCGAACGGTTGGCGTTGAAGCTGTAGGCGATCAGCACGAAGATCGGCACGTACAGATAGGCCAGGATCAACAGGCTGACTTCCCGGGTCAGGGGCAGTTTTTTCAGGTGCAGGGCGATCATTCGGTGGCTCCCCGATGCAGGGTTTTAGCGGTGCTGCGGCTATAAAGGGCGTAAAGCACCAGGGACAGCAGCAGAATCCCCAGCAGCAGGAACGACAGCGAACTGCCCAGCGGCCAGTTACGCGCGGTGCCGAACTGTTGCTGGATCAGGTTGCCGATCATCAGTGTCTTGCCGCCGCCGAGAATCGCCGGGGTGATGAAGGCACCGAGACTCGGCACAAACACCAGCAGCGCGCCGGCAATCACGCCGGGCATCGACAGCGGCAGGATGATCCGCCGCAACGCACGCAAGCGATTGGCGCCGAGGTCGTAAGCCGCTTCCACCAGACGCCAGTCGAGTTTTTCCAGGGTCGAGTAGATCGGCAAAATCATGAACGGCAGGAAGCTGTAGACCAGCCCGACGCTGACCGCGAAGTCGTTGTAGAGCAGGGTGATGCCGCCCGCCTGGGGGAACAGCGCATTAATGCTTTGGGCGACCCAGCCGTGTTCGCGCAGGATGATCAGCCAGGCGTAGTTGCGGATCAGCAGGTTGGTCCAGAACGGAATGGTGATCAGCAACACCATGAGGTTGCGCCGACGCGGTGTCAGGCTCGACATCCACAAGGCCACCGGGAAGCCAAACAGAAAACACAGCAACGTGGTGCCGCCGGCCTGGAACACTGAGCGCAACAGCGCCTGGGCGTAGACCCAGTTCAGTTCCAGTTCACCGTCGAAACCTTCCTGGAAAAACAGTTGCACGTAGCTTTGCAATTGCCAGTTGGCCTGCCAGTCGACGCCGCCATACACGTTGCGCGGCAACAGGCTGATGTAGCCCATGATGCCGAGCGGAATGGCGATCAGCGCCAGCAAAGTCAGAACCACGGGGCTGAGTAACAGCGCACGGTTAAGGGCGGGAGAAGTGCTGCTGACGCTCATCTCAGGCCTCCATCAACAGACAGGCGTGGGGCGGCAGGTTGACCGCGACGCGATCGCCGACCATCCGGCCACGGTTCAGGCCTTCGTTGTTCTCGCGCAGCATGACCTTGATGTCGTTGTTCAACCGGCACTGGTAAAGGGTTGCGGTGCCGACATACAACACCGCTTCAATCACCCCGCGCAGGTGATGCGGTTGCGCCGGGTCGACCAATTGCGAGCGTTCCGGGCGGAACGCCAGTTGCACTTTGGCACCGTCGAAACCTTGAGCCGGGCAAGGGATTTCCACCGGCATGCCGCTCGGTACGAACAGTTTTTCGTTTTGCTGGCCGCGCTTGAGGTGGCCAGGGAGGAAGTTGATGTCGCCGATGAATTGA
This sequence comes from Pseudomonas sp. ANT_J28, assembly GCF_008370005.1. Taxonomy (NCBI): domain Bacteria; kingdom Pseudomonadati; phylum Pseudomonadota; class Gammaproteobacteria; order Pseudomonadales; family Pseudomonadaceae; genus Pseudomonas; species Pseudomonas sp. ANT_J28. The sequence continues at coordinate 22,845 of NZ_VOBM01000012.1, read as the reverse complement.
GCAACGAAGCGGTGCTGCGGCCGTTCGTAGATATCGTTCGGCGTGCCGATTTGCAGGATCTTGCCGGCGGACATCACGGCGATTCGGTCGGACAGGGTCAGCGCTTCTTCCTGATCGTGGGTGACGAAAATGAAGGTGATCCCGGCTTCCTTCTGTACGCGCTTGAGTTCGACCTGCATTTCCTTGCGCAGCTTCAAGTCCAGCGCTGACAGCGGTTCGTCGAGCAACAGCACTTTGGGTTTCGGCGCCAGAGCCCGGGCCAGGGCCACGCGCTGCTGTTGGCCACCGGACAACTCGGCCGGTTTGCGCTGGGCCAGGTGTTGCATTTGCACCAGCACCAGCATCTCATCGACCCGTCGCGGGATGAGCTTACGATCAAGACCCTGCATCTCGAGGCCAAAGGCGATATTCTGCGCGACACTCATGTGTGGAAACAGCGCGTAGCTCTGGAATACGGTGTTGACCCGGCGCTTGAACGGTGGCAAATCATTGACCGGTTCGCCTGCCAGACGGATCTCGCCGTCACTGACGTGTTCGAAGCCGGCGATGGTGCGCAGCAGGGTGGTCTTGCCGCAGCCGGAAGGGCCGAGCAGGGTGAAGAATTCGTTGTCGGCGATGTCGACTGAAACGTTGTCGAGGGCTGGAGCCAGCCCCGGATCGTCGGAATACCGCTTGGAGACGTTGCGCACTTCAATCGCTGCTGGATGACTCATATTGGTGCATTCCTCTAATTATTGTATGCAATATCTGGATGCAATCTAGAAATAACCGGATTAATCTGCTCGTGCAACCCCCTTTTTCGAAGGCTGCTCATCGCCTGGGGCCGGTTGTTTAGCGCTAAAGGAGTGTTCAGATGACCGAGAAAAAACTCGAGACCACGGTCGACCGCGTCTACCAAGGGGTTTACGAGGCGATCAGCAAACGTTCATTGCGTCCCGGCATGAAGCTCGGCGAAACGTCATTGGCCGAACTTTTTAATGTCAGCCGGACGTCGGTTCGTGCCGCGCTCAAGCAGTTGGAGGCCGATGGCTTGGTCACTACCGAGCCCAACAAAGGGGCGTCGGTGTCGTTGCCCAGTGATGAGGAGATCCGCTCGCTGTTTGAAACGAGGCGCCTGATCGAGATCGGCATCGTCACTGAGCTCTGTCGTCGTCGTGATACTGCCGTGACCCAGGACCTGCGTGATCACCTGTTACTGGAGGATGAAGCGCACCGCAGCGGCGACCACGAACGGTTGATTCATTTGCTTGGCGAGTTCCACATCAAACTCGCGCAAAGCCTGAACAACCCAGTGTTGCTGGACTGGTTCCGCAAGCTGATTTCCCGCGCCTCGCTGTACGCCGCCGCGCTGGATGACGACAGTCACGAAGCTTGCCGCGACGACGAACACCTGCGGCTGATCGAGTACATCGAAGCCGGCAACCAGAGCGCCGCGATCGAACTGACCTGCATGCATTTGAATGGCATCGAGAAGGCCATTCTCGACGTCGCCGCCACGTTGAAAACCGGCTACCACCCACTCAAGCACCTGATCGAGGTTTAGTCGCGAGATCCGTAGCAGCTGCCGAGCTGCGCGAGGCTGCGTTCGGCTGCGAAGCAGTCGTGAAATCAAACACCTCGGTGTGTCAGGACAAACTCGCATGCAGGGTTTACGACTGCTTCGCAGCCGAACGCAGCCGAACGCAGCCTCGCAGGCTCGGCAGCTGCTACAAGGTTCGTCCGCAGGCAAACTCCCTCGCCACAAAAGCCTGGATGAGGTGAATCAGCTAACCTCTATGAAACCATTGGTGACCGCGATGCTCGAAACAAACGGGCACGCACCGTCCTAATACCGTTGCGATCCCTTAAGCCAGACCTCTACAGGGATACAGAGTCAGTCGATGCAGTTTCTAGACGATTGCCATGGGTGTGCAGGCTGGAACGGTGAAATGGCCGGGCGCATCCGCGCGTTCGATTGGAGCCTGACTGAGCTTGGGAACATGGAGACCTGGCCCAGAAGCCTGTGCAGCGCGGTGCAGTTGATGCTCGCGTCCCCACTGCCGATGGTGATGCTGTGGGGCCGACCGGGTTACATGATCTATAACGATGCGTACTCGAAGTTCGCCGGTGGCCGCCATCCTTACCTGTTGGGCTCCCCGGTGGAACTGGGCTGGCCGGAAGTCGCCGACTTCAATCGGCATGTGGTCGATACCTGCCTGGCCGGCGGCACCTTGTCCTATCGCAATAAAGAGCTTGTGCTTTTGAGGGACGGCATTCCCGAAGACGTTTGGCTGGACCTCTATTACAGCCCGGTGGCGGATGATGACGGGAAACCGGCCGGGGTCATGGCGATGGTGGTCGAGACCACCGAGCATGTGATTTCCGAACGCCGCCGTCAGGCCGCCGAGGACGCCTATCACGCCGACAACGAACGGGTGCGCCTGGCACTCAATGCCGGGGCTTTGCTCGGCTCGTTCGTGTGGGACATCACGGGCAATGCGCTCTCCGGTGACGAGCGTTTCGCCCGCACCTTTTCCTACCCGCCGGAGCAAAACCTGGCCGATCTGCCAACGGACATCGCCGAAGCACGGATCCATCCCGATGACCGCAGCTGGGTGCAGGAGCAGATCAATCAATCAGTGAAAACCGGCGAACCCTTTAACGCCGAGTATCGGGTCCTGCGTCCGGATGGCAGTTATCTGTGGGTGCAGGCGAGTGGTGGCTGCGAGTTCAATGAGCAAGGTGAACCGTTCCGTTTCCCCGGGGTGTTGATCGACATCCACGAACGCAAGACCGCCGAAGAATCCCTGCTCAAGTTCACCCGCAATCTGGAACAGCGCGTTGCCGACGAAGTCGAAGCGCGGCTGGCCGCTGAAGAACAACTGCGGCAATCGCAGAAACTCGAAGCCATCGGCGGTCTCACCGGCGGCGTGGCCCATGACTTCAACAACCTTTTGCAGGTGATCGCCGGCAACCTGCATTTGTTGGCGCGGCATGAACCGGACAACGCCAATGTGCAGCGCCGGGTCAGCGCTTCGATTGCCGCGGTCGAACGTGGCGCCAAACTGTCTTCGCAATTGCTCGCGTTCGCCCGTCGTCAACCCTTGTCGCCAGCGGTCTGCGATCTGCGGCAGGTCTTCGATGGAGTCGGGGAATTGTTGCAGCGAGCGCTGGGGGAAACTATCCAGATCAATGTCAGCGCGGCCAAAGCCCTTTGGTACATCTACGTGGACCGCAATCAACTGGAAAACGCCATCCTCAATCTGGCGATCAATGCCCGGGACGCCATGAAAGGCGAGGGGACCATTGACCTGAGCGCTGAGAACATCGCCCTTGATAGCAAGTTTTGTGCAGGCAAGGGCATCGTTGCCGGCGACTATGTCTGTGTAGCGGTGGCTGACAGGGGTGTCGGCATGTCGCCGCAGGTGCTCGCGCAGGCTTTCGAACCGTTTTTTACCACCAAGGCCGATGGTCAGGGCACGGGGCTAGGCCTGAGCATGGTGTTCGGTTTCGTCAAGCAGAGTGGCGGCCATATCGAGATTTCCAGCGTGGTCGGGCAGGGCACTCGGGTGCAGCTGTATTTCCCTCGCAGCCTGCGCCCGATGCTCAACGAAACGACACGTCATGACCCGCACCAGCCAGGCGGACACGAAACCATTCTGGTGGTTGAGGACAACGAGGCGGTGCGCAGCACTGCGGTGGAATTACTCAGCGAAGAAGGCTATCAAGTCCTGACGGCTGCCAACGGCGACGCCGCCATGCAGATGTTGCTGGATGGCGCGGCGGTGGACCTGATTTTCACCGACGTGGTCATGCCCGGCCTGATCAAAAGCTCGGACCTGGCCGCCTGGGCCAAGGTGCAGACGCCGCCGGTGGCCGTGCTGTTCACCTCGGGCCACACCCGTGACATTATTTCGCGCAATCACCAACTCAGCCCCGACACCTATCTGCTGAGCAAACCCTACGGTCCCGAGGCGCTCACACAGATGGTTCGCACCGTCCTCAACGGCTGACCCGATTCGATCGTTCCCACAGAGTGGGAACGATCGACCCCGTAGGAGCCGCATTTCTTTGAACCTTCCAATCAAGGCTGCTCATGACATCCAATCCCCCCTCAGGCATGGTCAGGGTGCGCGGCGCCCGGGAACACAATCTGAAAAACGTCGATGTCGACATCCCCCGGAATGCTCTGGTGGTGTTCACTGGCGTGTCCGGCTCGGGGAAATCGTCGCTGGCATTCTCGACCCTCTACGCCGAAGCGCAACGCCGCTATTTCGAATCCGTGGCGCCTTATGCGCGGCGCCTGATCGATCAGGTCGGTGTGCCGGACGTCGACTCCATCGAAGACTTGCCGCCCGCGGTGGCGCTTCAGCAACAACGAGGTACGCCGAGCACGCGCTCTTCGGTGGGCAGCGTGACGACGTTGTCGAGCCTGATCCGCATGCTGTACTCCCGGGCCGGCAGTTATCCGCCGGGGCAACCGATGCTCTATGCGGAAGATTTTTCGCCCAACACGCCTCAGGGCGCGTGCCCCGAATGTCATGGGTTGGGGCGGGTGTATGAAGTCACCGAAGCGTTGATGGTGCCGGACCCGAGCCTGACCATTCGCCAGCGCGCGGTCGCCTCCTGGCCTACCGCCTGGCAGGGACAGAACCTGCGCGACATCCTGGTGACGATGGGGTACGACGTCGACAAACCCTGGCGTGACCTGCCAAAAAAGCAGCGCGACTGGATTCTCTTCACCGAAGAAACACCCACGGTACCGGTGTATGCCGGGCTCACCCCCGAAGAAACCAGAGTCGCGCTCAAACGCAACATGGAACCGAGTTACCAGGGTACGTTCACCGGCGCCCGGCGCTACATCCTGCACACCTTCAGCCATTCCCAAAGCGCGTTGATGAAGAAGCGCGTCGCGCAATTCATGCTCGGCAGCCCGTGCCCGTTGTGCGACGGCAAACGGCTCAAGCGCGAGGCGTTGTCGGTGACCTTTGCCGGTTACGACATCGGCGAGTTGTCGCAGATGCCTTTGCTGCAAGTGGCCGAAGTCTTGAAACCAGTGGCCGCTCACAGCTACCTCGAACAGACCGAGGCGGCGGGTGAGGTATTGACGCACGACCAGACCCGCGAAGCCCGCGAGCAACGTGTGGCCCACGGTGCCAGTGGTCACGCCAACGCGCCGGATGTACGCCACACACCGAACCTGTCAGTGGAGAAACGCCTGGCCGCGCAGCGGATCGCACAGGATTTGCTGGAACGGGTCAGCACGTTGACCGATCTGGGGCTCGGTTACCTGGCGCTGGAACGCAGCACGCCGACGCTGTCGTCCGGTGAGTTGCAGCGTCTGCGTCTGGCGACGCAATTGGGTTCGCAGTTGTTCGGCGTGATCTACGTGCTGGATGAACCGTCGGCCGGTTTGCACCCGGCGGATGGCGAAGCATTGTTCGAAGCGCTGCAACGCCTGAAGGCCGCTGGCAACACCTTGTTCGTGGTCGAGCATGACCTGGAAACCATGCGCCGCGCCGACTGGCTGATCGACGTGGGCCCGGCGGCCGGCGAGCATGGCGGCCAAGTCCTGTACAGCGGACCGCCGCCAGGGTTGGCGCAGGTGACGAACTCGCAGACGCGCGCTTATCTGTTCGCCGAGCAGGTCACTCAGCCCCAAGCCAGCCGTAAGGCGAACGATTGGCTACGGCTGGAAGGCATCACTCGCAATAACCTGAACAACCTCAGCGTCGAGTTTCCGCTGGGCTGTTTTACCGCGGTGACCGGCGTCTCCGGTTCCGGTAAATCAAGCCTGGTCAGTCAGGCGTTGCTGGAACTGGTGGGCGCGCATCTCGGGCGCGCGGCAAGTGACAGCGAACCCGAAGCGTTGAGCCTGGAGGATGACGCGCCGCAAGTCAGCGGCGGTCAGGTCTCGGCGGGGCTGGAGTCGATCAAGCGCCTGGTGCAAGTCGATCAGAAACCCATCGGCCGCACACCGCGCTCGAACCTGGCGACCTACACCGGTCTCTTCGACAACGTGCGCAAATTGTATGCCGCCACACCCGAGGCTCAGGCCGAGGGCTACGACGCCGGTCAGTTTTCCTTCAACGTCGCCAAGGGCCGTTGCCCGACGTGCGAAGGTGAGGGCTTTGTCAGCGTCGAATTGCTGTTCATGCCCAGCGTCTATGCACCGTGCTCGACCTGCCACGGCGCGCGCTACAACCCCGAGACGCTGGCAATCATCTGGCAAGGGTTGAACATCGCCCAGGTGTTGCAACTGACGGTGGACGAGGCGGTCACGGTGTTTGCCGAGCAACCGGGTATTCGCCGCTCGCTGGAGGTGCTGCGCGATATCGGCCTGGGTTACCTGCGCCTCGGTCAGCCGGCGACCGAACTGTCGGGTGGTGAAGCCCAACGGATCAAACTGGCCACCGAGCTGCAACGCAACCAGCGTGGGGCAACGTTGTATGTGCTCGACGAGCCCACCACGGGTTTGCACCCAAGGGATGTCGATCGCTTGCTCGAACAGTTGAATAATCTAGTGACGGCGGGGCATACGGTGATCGTCGTCGAACATGAAATGCGCGTGGTGGCGCAGAGTGACTGGGTGATCGACATCGGCCCCGGGGCGGGGGATCAGGGCGGGAAGATTGTCGTCAGCGGTACGCCGCAGAAAGTCGCCAAGAGTAAAAAGAGCCGGACGGCACCGTTTTTGGCCAGAACCCTCCGCTGATCGTTCAGGCGCTGTCCAGCGTACGCCGCACCTTGTCCAGCAGTTCATTGATCTGGAACGGCTTGATCAGCATCTCCATGCCATCGCCGAGGAACACCTGACGGTTGATCGCGGTTTCGGCATAACCGGTCATGAACAGGATCGGCAGCTTTTCGTGCCAGCCCCGTGCCACATCGGCCAGCTCGCGGCCGCTCATGCGCGGTAGCCCGACATCCGTCAGCAGCAGGTCGATGGACTCATCGTTTTGCAGGCGCTCGAGGGCACCTTCGATGTCGCCCACCTGCGTGCAACGGTAACCGGCATCCACCAACACTTCGGCCACGAACATGCGCACCGACGGCGTGTCCTCGACGATCAACACATGTTCGCCGGCACCCTGATGATCGACGGTGGCTGACGCGACTTCGTCGGCCGTGGGGTCGGAGCTGGCCGGCAGCATGATGGTCACTTCGGTGCCGCGCCGGGCGACGCTGCGGATGTGTGCATCGCCACCCGATTGACGGGCGAACCCGTAGATCGTCGACAACCCCAGCCCGGTGCCCTGGCCCAGCGGCTTGGTGGTGAAAAACGGGTCGAACACCTTGTCGATCACGCTGTGTTCGATACCGGTACCGTCATCGCGCACCGACAACGCGACATAGGCGCCATCGGCCAGATTGGGATCGCCATGGGAATAGGCGGCATAGGTGCTGACCCAAATGTTGCCGCCCTGGGGTAGGGCATCGCGAGCGTTGATCACCAGATTGAGCATCGCGCTTTCAAGCTGAATGGGGTCGACCAGGGCGATGGCGGCTTTAGAGGTCAATTCGAGTTTCAGCGCGATGCGTTCGCCGATGGTGCGCACCAGCAATTCTTCAAGGGAGCGCACGTGTTCGTTGATGTCCACGGGCCGGGTATCGAGTGGCTGTTGGCGCGCGAAGGCAAGCAGGCGATGGGTCAGGGATGCGGCACTCATGGCCGAGTTCAAGGCGGCTTCGGCGTAAAACTGAACCTTGTCGGTGCGTGAGGCTGCGATCCGTTTCTGAATCAATTCCAGGCTGGTGATGATGCCGGTCAGCAAGTTATTGAAGTCGTGGGCGATGCCCCCGGTCAGCTTGCCCAGTGCATCCATTTTCTGCACTTGCAGCAGTTGAGCTTCGGTTCGTGCTCGCTCGGCGACTTCTTTGGCCAACTGGGTGGTGGCGTCGTCAAGCCGGGCCAGGTGCGAGCGTTCGCGGTGACGGTGTTCAGTGACATCCTCGACAAACACCAGGCTCAGTTCCGGCGTGCGATACGGCGAAATCTGCCACTCGGTTTCGCGAGTCTCGCCGTGGACCCGCATGCTCAGGGTGCCTTTCCAGCGCTCGCCATAGGCCAGACGCAGACGCAGTTCCTCGATGACCACGTCCTGATCCTCGGCAAAGCACTCGCGCAGGGTGTCCGGGTTGAGATTGTCCTGAATCAGCTGCGCGAAGGCATGATTGCATTCGTGCACCTTCAACTCGGCATCCAGCACCGCGATGGGCGCCGACACATTGACAAAGATTTCCCGAAATCGCGCCTCGCTTTCGCGCAAGGCATTTTCGGTTTCACGCACCCGCAGCAAGGTACGCAAGGTCGCGAGGAGGACATCCGGATCCACCGGGTGGATCAGGTAGGCATCGGCACCCGCGTCCAGCCCGGTAATGATGTCGCCGGTCTGGATCGAGGCCGCCGAGACGTGAATCACCGGGAGCAGGGCAGTGGCGGGTTCGGCGCGCAGTTTGCGCACGATGTCGAAGCCGCTCATGTCTGGCAGATTGACGTCGAGGATCAGCGCGTCGATCGTCACGCTATCGATCAGCTCCAGGCCCTCGGTGCCGGTGCCGGCTTCGAGCACTTCATAGCCGTGGCGTTCCAGGCGCCGGCGCAGCGCGTAGCGCGTGGCGACGTTGTCGTCGACGATCAGCAAACGGATTTCACGCTTCATCGACGGGCTCCATGGCGATAGCCAGCGGGATGATCACGAAAAAGGTCGAGCCTGTGCCCGGCGTGCTCTGAACCCCGACGTCGCCACCCAGCAACTGCGCGAAGCGTTTGCACAAGGACAGTCCGAGCCCGGTTCCGCGAAGGCGTTTTTGCAACGGTGAGTCGACCTGAGAGAAGTCCTCGAACAATGCGCCATGTAGCTGCGGGGCGATACCTATTCCGGTATCGCTGACGGCGAAGCGCACGTGGTCGAGGCCCTCCAGCCGGGCCGAGACCCGGACTTCCCCGCGAGTGGTGAACTTCAACGAGTTGGAAATGAAGTTGCGCAGGATCTGCGCGAGTTTCTTGTCATCGGTGTACAGCTTGGGCAGGCCCACCGGTTCTTCGAAAATCAGGTCCACGGTGCTGGCGTCGACAATCGGTCGGAACATGCCCCGCAGGGCGGCGAACAGGTCAAACATGTCGAACCAGGCGGGCGAAATGGTGATGCGCCCGGCTTCGATTTTCGCCAGGTCCAGGAGGTCGTCGACCATGTCGCTCAGCTCGCGGGCGGCAACGCTGACGAAGGCCACCTGTTTATGCTGCTCGGTGCTCAAGGGCCCGTCGAGCTCATCGGTCAGCAGGCCGGTGATGCTCAGAATCGAGCCCAGGGGCGTGCGGAACTCATGGCTCATGTACGACAGAAAACGGCTTTTGAGGTCCGAAGCCTGGCGCAACTGTTCGGCCTGGGTATCGAGCTCGGCGTACAGCGCCAGAACGCCCTGGTTGGTCTCATCCAGTTCTTCGCGCAAGGCAATGGCTTCGGCCTGTAACTGCGCGATCAGCGCGGCTTGCTCGTCAATCTGACTCATGGGTGTCTCAGCCATGGACTGCCTCCAGAGCAATGACCAATACCGTGACATCGTCTCGTCCACGGCAGAAATCGCGGTGCAGAATGGCGGCAATCACGGCGGGATGGCGGTGCACCAGGCCGGGGTAATCTTGCAGGTTCCAACGGGTCTGCAGGCCGTCGCTGTACATGATCAACAAGTGTCCGTTCACTTGAGCATAGTCAAAGGGTTGCGCCTTTCGATATTGCCCGCCCACGATGCCGGGGTGGGAGGCCAGTCCGCGGGATTTGTCGGGCGCGATCAGGCAGGCACCAATGTTGCCGATCCCGACGAATTTCACGTGGTCACCGTCAAACTGCGCGATGGCCAGCGCACCCCCACGGGTGCCGATCATGGCTTGATGAATGTCCTCAAGCAACAGCATGGGTGAGGCGAAGGGCGACAGGGCGAACGTCTTCTCACCGGCGCGGGCGGCACGTTCGGCTTCTTCGCCATGCCCCAGGCCGTCGATCACCAAGGCGCTGATGTGTGCCCCGTCGAATGCCAGGTGCCAGACATCGCCGCAGGCAGGATCGTTGTGCAACGAATGTTGGCTGATACCGACTCGCCGGTCCGGGGTCTTGTCGCTGCGCGGATACAACCGCGTCAACAGCACCGTCCCCCGCGAGTCGGCATAGACGTCGAACACTTCAGACTGGCGCGACACGGCTCCAAGTCCGATGCCCTGGGTGCCGCCGGTGGAAAAGCCGTCGGTCAGGCACGCCTGCAAATCAAACCCCTTGGCACGGTCCACCGCGAGTATTTCAATCCCGGCGCCTGACGCTCGAGGCAAGATCCGAAGGTGCAGTTCCCCCCGGGCGGCGTGCTTGAGAATGTTGCTGGCAAGCTCGGTAGCCACCAGCGCCACACGCCCGGCATCGGTGGCGTCGAAGCCATGTTCTTCTGCGAGTTTTTGCGCGGTGCGCCGTGCATGGCCGATTTGGCTGGTGTCTTCGATCGGCAGCACTTGCGTCACTGAACCCGGCATATTCACGTCCATCGGGTGATCGTGACGCGAGTGCCTTTGCCTGGCGCGGTATCGAGTTCGAACTCTTCCACCAGCCGCTTGGCCCCGGTCAAACCAAGCCCCAGGCCGCTGCCGGAGGTCCAGCCGTCGGTCATCGCCAGTTTGACGTCGGCAATGCCCGGCCCTTCGTCGCGGAAGGTCAGGCGCAAACCGGTGCGTGCGTTGTCGTCGAGGATTTGCCAGTCCATGTCGCCACCACCGCCATAGACCATGGTGTTGCGCGCAAGCTCGCTGACCGCCGTCACCAGTTTGGTCAGGTCGATCAGGCGCATGCCGCACTCCGTGGCCAGCTTGCGCGCCATCTGCCGAGCCAGCACCACGTCCTGCTCGATGTGAATCGGGTGAGTGCCGCTGCTGCGCACAGTCATTGTTCGCGTACTCGTTCCTGTAACAGTTTCATGCCGCGCTCGACATTCAGTGCAGTACTGACGCCGGGCAGGGTCAGGCCAAGCTCAACCAGGGTGATAGCAACGGCGGGTTGCATGCCGACCAGCACGGTCTGGGCATCCATGATTTTCGACAGCCCGGAGATGGTGCCGATCATCCGGCCGATGAACGAGTCGACCATGTCCAGGGCCGAGATATCGATCAGCACGCCGCGGGCCGACGTCTTGCAGATGCGCTCGGACAGGTCGTCCTGAAGCGTCAGGGCCAACTGGTCATGCATGTCGACCTGAATGGTCACCAGCAGGAAGTTGCCCATTTGCAAAATCGGAATGCGCTCCATCGGCTCAGTCCGCCTTGCTGACAGTCAATCCCAGCCGGGTCAGGGCCAGTTTCAGGGCATCGGCCAGGTTGGCCTTGGTGACCACGCCTTGCAGGTCCAGCCCCAGGTGCACGATGGTCTGGGCGATCTGCGGACGCACACCACTGATGATGCAATCGGCGCCCATCAGGCGAATGGCGGTCACCGTTTTGAGCAGGTGCTGAGCCACCAAAGTATCGACAGTCGGCACGCCGGTGATGTCGATAATGGCGATTTCCGAACCGGTGTCGACGATCCGCTGCAACAGCGATTCCATCACCACCTGAGTCCGTTGTGAATCGAGGGTGCCAATCATCGGCAGCGCCAGCACGCCGTCCCAGAGCTTGACCACCGGGGTCGACAGTTCCAGCAGTTCTTCCTGCTGGCGTTTGATCACCGCTTCGCGGGACTTCTGAAAGGTGCGGATGGTGTGCATGCCCAGGGCATCGAGCAGTTCGGAGACTTCCCAGAGTTGTTCGGCCAACAGCGCCGGATTGTCCTGGTAGTGATTCTGCAGGAGCGCAAACAGCGGGCCTTTGAGCGAGAAGATGAAGCTGGCGGTCTGGTGCGAGTCCTGGCCAAGCAGGGCACGGCTATGGGAGAGTTTTTCGAGGAACTGGCGAATCTCGTCCCAGCCCGGCGCCGCAACGTTCTGGCCGTTACCTCGTTCAAGGCCCGAGACGATCAGTTGCAGAAACTCCGACGTCTGTTGCCGCAGATCCTGCTCTTTGAGGTTGCGCGCGGCACCGCTGGCTTCAAGGCTGTTGCTCCATTCGGCCAACAGTTGCGTTTGGTTTTTTTTCATCGCATCGAGTGTGCTGGTTTGCAATGCCGCCATGTGCCTTGACTCCCTGGAAGTGTTTGCCGGTTTCCCGAATATTGACCGGCGTAAAGTCAGTGACATTTGCCGAATAAGATAGTTGTTCGCTCCGGCAGGATTTTTTGATCTGGTGCACATGGACTCTAGTAGGAGCTGCCGAAGGCTGCGATCTTTTGGTCTTGATTCGGCCTTGCGATGGAACCCTGTCCCCGGGTCGGCTTCGAATCTTCAAGGCGCGACTGTTTCAGCCGCGCACGTGCAGTGATGAACGAGGTACTTATGAACGATGACAGTGGTCTTGAGGAAAACGCGAAAACCGCCGAACCGGAAAGCGCAGACGAAGCGGTCGACCAGAAGCAACTCCACACCGATAACGACAATGAGTTCAGCCCGGGTTTCAAGCCGAATCCCGATCGGCCCAAACCCGGGGATGACACCGATGCCGACATCGACACCGATGGCGGCTAGTCAGGCATTGAAAACGGCCGCATCAAACGGTGCGGCCTTTTTGTGGGAGGGTTATTTGCCCGGATGAGCCGCCTGGAGTTTTTTCGCCATATCCAGATGTTTTTCCAGCGCCGGCAGCATTTTTTGCGCGAAACCTTTCAGGTCCGTGGCGCCTTTGACTTTGTCGTCGGTCACCGTATTGGCCTCTTCCTTGAACAGCTTGATGGCTTCTTCGTGAGCCTTCACTTGATTGTTGGCATAGGCCGCATCGAAAGATTCATCGCGCAAGTCGAGGATTTTCTCTTTCGCCTGTTTGACCAGCGTCGTGCTGTCCGGCACCTCGATGTCATTCTTTTTCGCCAGCGCCGCCAGTTTATCGTTGGCCTTGGAATGGTCGGTGATCATCATGTTAGCGAATGCCTTGATGTCCGCCGATGAACTTTTTTTCAGGGCCAGTCGGCTCGTTTCGATTTCCGCGATACCGCCCGCGGCGGCGTTGTCGACGAAGTCATTGGAAGTGGCAGCGAATACCGTGCCCATGCTGGTGCTCAAGGCAACGGCCAACGTGAGGTGGCGCAAGGTAAATCGGTCCATTGGTTATTCTCCACACAGGTTTTCATGGGCGATCGATTGATCGTTAACGTGTGGAGGTCGACGAGCGGACAAAGGTTTTATTGCGTTTGCGGCATGGCGACGAACGGGCACCGCTGGTCTGATAGGCGGTCGACAGAACCGGCTGACCAAGGCCATTCTGATAGTTGGTGAACGCAATTGATCGCGTTTGCCTCCGATCAACAAACGGAGGTGTTCCATGCCGGTGCCACACGACCTTTATCAGGACCTCAAACTTTCAAAGGAAGATATCCAGCAAAAACGCACCAAGGATCCGTTATTGGATTCACTGATCAACAAGTATTCGCAGGCGGACGCCGAGGTCGTAAAGGCCGAAACCGCCAAATCGGATGCGCCCAGCGATGACGCATTGAAGAAGCTCAAGGAGAAGCGCGTGCAGGTTAAGCAAAAGATCGTTGATCGGCTCCAGACGCCGTCCTGACGCGCCCTGTCTGGTCACCGACGATCGGTGACTGAAAAATTGGAACGGCGATAAATACCGGCACCTCGAATGAATAGAGTCCGAATTTACGGCTCCATGCGAGGTGCCTCATGAATCCAAAATTCCCCAGCGAAGAGCAGGGTGGCTACGACCCCATCCCGACACATCCCGAGCCTTTGAGTCCAGGACGCACTGCCGTCAATCCAGAAGATGAACCGGGCATCGACGAACTGCCCGACAATGAAGGCACGCGCCCGCTGGACGAGGATGAAACCACCGCCATGGACCCGGAAAGGGTGCTTGAGGAAACGGATAATGCGGTGCGCGATGGTGAGGTGAATCCGCGTTGAGTCAGGCACGTTTACTGTTGCAATGCCTTGTTCAACGGCAATCGCGCCATGTTTTTCGCCTTCAACGATCCGAAATACAACCAATCCCCATACTCGCGAACGGTAGTGATCGGCGAATAGTTGTCGCGGCTACTGTCCTGCAAGTTGGCGATCACTTTGCCGTCCAGGTCCAGGCCAAGCGCAAAGGCGCGTTTCTCCACCGGTTTCGGCAGGAAAGTCATTGCTCGTACGATCATCTTGCGCACGAAGGGATGCGGCGCGGTGGCATCGAGCAGTGCGTTGCGCGGTGCATAAATCGCTACCCAGAAGCGGTCGTGGCCATTGAATGCGAGGTTATCCGGCAAGCCTGGCAAGTTGTCGATGAATAGATCACGGGTGCCGGCTTTCGGCCCGCTCAACCAGTAACGACTGATGCGATAGGCGCCTGTTTCGTTAACCAACACAAAGGCATCATCCGGTCCCAGCGTCACGCCGTTGGCGAATTCCAGCTTATCCAGCAGGACCACGGTCTTGCCGGTCTGGAAGTCATAACGCAGCAAGCGGCCATCGCCGCCGTGCTCAATGATCGCTTCGCCGTCACTGCCGTAGCCAAAGCGACTGGAGGCATCGCTGAAATAGGCGTAGTGCCCGGATTTGTCGATCGCAACGTCGTCGGTGAAACCGAAGGGCACGCCGTTGGACGCCGTGGTCAATGGAATCAACCGGCCCTGGGCATCCAGTGACAGCAAGCCTTTGACCCCGTCGGCAATCACCAGCAAACCGTTGGGGTGACGGGCCAGGCCCAAGGGTCTGCCGCCCGTATCGGCCAGGACCTTGGTGACCTTGCCGTCGAGGCTGGTACGGATCAATCGGCCGTCATGCAAACCCGTGATGAGGACGTCTTCCTCCAGCAGCAACGCTTCCGGTCCATCGATATCAGCGGCGCCGACGCGCTCCACACCGTTGAGGCGCTGATTGTCGGCGTAGATGCCGCTGGTGAGGGAGGGCGCCGGTGGCGGTGTCCAGGCCACCGGTTGAACCTTGGTCGGCATCAGCAGCAGAAAGGCGCCGATGGCGACGATCACCAGCAACAGCATATGGCGAAACTTGACGGTTCGACTCACGCGCTGACTCCTGCCGGGGCCAACTGTTTTTGCGCCATCTCGCGCAACGCCAGCATCGACGCTGCCGACTCACGCTCGATGCGGCGCTTGAGCAGCAGTCGATTGGCAATGCGCATCGCCAGGCCGCTGAACTGGTACTCCAGAGTGCGCACAAAGCGTGTGCCTTGGATCAGGGCCTCACACTCGTAAGTCACCACTAAAGACAACCCGTGATCGTCATGGGCCCAGGCACTCCAGCGGCGTCCTGGCAGGTATTCCTTAACCTCCCAGCGCAAGTGTCCCTCACGCCCGCCCGCCTTGATGTCTTCCTCAAACCGCCCCCCCGCATGCTGCGGACCGCTCTGGCCATCGACCTTGAGGGACGAGGGATGCCACTCCGGCCAACGGGTCACGCTGCTGGCATAGGCGAGCACGTCAATCGGGTCTCCAGCAATGTCGATCTGATGCTGCATGCGGGTCATGGTTGTTCTCGTCGGGTGCGGGTCCGTCGGCTCCGGTTCCCAATAGAGGGTGCCGAACAGGTAGTCCATCAGCGGAAAAACGATATTGAAATTGCGTTCCTGCATCAACTCACGACGGTGATGCAGTTCATGCAGGCGGCGCATCTGGCGGATCCACGGCAACCGTGTAACGGGGTTCTTCGGTGGCAGGTGCTCGCAGGCATGGAACACTTCATAGGTCAGGTAGCCGAGGACCAGGCAGCCGCCGAACAACCCGGCGACGTTGGCATCGAACTGCGCAAGCAGCCACCAGACGGGCAGGGTGATGACGACCGTGTGCAACACGATCAGCCAGGCTGGAAACAAAATCACCCGCCAGTCCCGGACACTGGCGTAAGTCATGTGACCGGGGGCGAAAAAGCTGTGATGGTCGCCTGCATGGCGTGCGTAGAACATTCGCGCGAAGTTTTTTTTATGATGCCCCACGTGCCGATGGACCATGTACACGCCGAAGTTGAAGAACAACAACGTCAACGGCATCGCCAGCCATTCCAGTGGCTGAACCTGGTGCACGGTGCTCCAGAATCCGCCGATGGCCAGCACCCCGAACAGCAGCACAAAAGCGCCGTGCAGCCATGGGTTGTAGAGCGGATGAATCTCAGCGCGGTAGCGGGCGCGAAATGCTTCGGTGGTCTGCCTCACTGCATTCACCTGTGGTTATTGTTATCTCCAGCAGATTAGACGATCCCGGCGTTTTGGCTGGCCCAACCTTGAGGACACAACCGCCATGCTTCGGTGCAAACCGCACTCAGGTCAGCGGGTTCCAGCGTTGCGACCAGTCATCATCGGATTTGATCACTTCGCGCAGCAGGTCAAAGGCGCGTTGCAAGGTCGCGGAGTCGCGGTCGCGGGAGTAAACCAGATAAGTCGGGTAGCTGAATTCCGGGGCTTTGGGCACTTGCTCCAGCACACCGCTTTGCAGATAACTCTGGACCACCCGGGTGCGGAAGTAGCCGCTGCCGCCGTTTTCCAGAATGTACTGCAAACCCAGTGGGCCGAGGTTGAAGCTCAGCGCGGCTTTGGCTTTTTCCGGCAGGGCCGCATCGTGCTGACGGCGAAAGTCCGGGCCCCAGTCGATGTACACGTAGGGATCGGGTCTTGCGGCCAGACGGATGAGGACCAGTTTTTCTTCCAGCACCTGCTCGACTTGCAGGCGCGGCCAATACTCGGGCTGGTAGACCAGCGCCGCATCCAGAACCCCCAGTTCCAGTTGGCGCAGCAGGTTTTCACCGTCACGAATTTCCATGCGCAGGGCGTGGCTGGGGATCTTCTCGCGCAGCGCGCCGGCCCAGCTGAGCATCAGCGGGTTGCACAGACTGACCTCGCCACCGATGTGCAACACGTCGCGGTAACCCTCGGGCAACGGCAAGTCCCGCCGCGCCGCTTCCCAGGTTTCGACCAGTTGATTGGCGTAGACCACGAAGGCTTCACCGTTCGGCGTCAGGCGCGCACCGGCGCGATTGCGCACGAACAGGGTGCTGCCCAGTTGACTCTCGAGTTTCTGCACGCGCGCGGTGATCGCGGTCTGGGTAACGTGGAGTTTTTCAGCCGCCGCGGCAAGGCTGCCGTGGCGGACGATTTCCAGAAAGGTGCGGGCGAGATCGATATCCATGGTGCGGCCGGTGTCGGAGGTGCCGGCATTGTAAGAGCAGGGGCCGGCAACGGATACCTCGCAGGCCGATCTTCGAGTTTGAAATGGGGTCATTGGTTTATAAGAAACAGGGAGTTTCTGGAAGTGATTCCGTCAAGTTGAGCATAGGGGTATTCGTTGATAGGTCGATGAAGTTTCGCTGAGCGCGATACTTAATGATGTGTGCCAGGTGGTCCATTGCTGCTTGCTCTGTAGGGGCTTTTCCGAAGTTGCGGTTGATATTTTTCTGAAATGTTTTGCAAGATCTTCTTGGTTGTCCGATGTAACAAAATGGCTTTAGCTTGAATTGTCTTTTGAACGGTTTCGACGATTGTCAATAACTTTTGCTGTGTCGAAGTCCGGATTATTTAAAGGACTTATTTCAACTGAAAAGGAACTTCAGAAAGTGTCGAATAAATATGCTTATACGAAACAAGATGTAGAAAAAGTTTTCCAGGAAATGGAAGAAGAGTTGTTCGCGTCCAGAACGCCAGGTGCAGACGACGAATCAGTGCCAAAGATGCTGGTGGTCGTTGGCGTGGAGGGGGCGGGTAAAACGCATTTGCTCAATGAGCTGCTCAAAACTTCCCGCTATTCAAATTACGTCCCGCTGTACGAGCCTGAATATCGCACCCGTCATCCGCACTACGACGAGATCGAGAAGCATGGCGTGGTGTATGCCTACAAGCAGACCGAAGCGTTTATCAGGGATCTGGGAGCGATGATCTTTGAGAAGTCCCTTGAAGACAAGTACAGCATCATCATGGAGGCGGGCCTTGAAACCCCTGAATTTGCCGGTTTTCAAACGGGTGAGCATGCTTGTGTCTATGAATATGAGGTTCATGTCATCGCGAGCAAAAAAGATTTTGCGCACGTGTCGACCATCGTGCGGGCACTGGATAGCGTGAAGGGGAACAAGTTGGAACGCTTCGTTTCACGTCGGGACATAGACGCGGGCATGGCGAATGCCAAAGCGGTATTGACTGCCTTCGAAGAAGCGTGTTCCAGGGTGCAAGGTTCGGAAATTACGTTGTATGAACGTAACTTTGGTACAGATAAAAAAAGCAGGATGATTTGCCGCAGTCAGTGCGTAGAAGTCGGGGACTTGACGCCGCAGCCGATAAACAATGGAAGTGTTTCGGTTCCGGTGGCCATGAATCAGGTGCGTATTGAATACAAGTCCGGTGCTGTTCTATTCGGGGTGTACAAGGCATTTTTCGATATTGCCGATGGGGCAATCTTTCACCGTTATGGTCGTGAAAAGATGGTGCTTGAATGTCACGCGGCTCTGGCGGGTACTCTTCAGCTGGATCGCAAGGATGGAGAGTTGGTAGTGAACAACCTTTATTCTTATATTCTTAAATACGCCATTCGCTAATACACAGGAATGCCATCGTATAAAAATAAACGGTTCGTTTTTAACGCCGTACTCGTTGATGATTGAACTGTCGAACGTGATTGCCGGAACTGCAAATGAGTTCCGGCTTTTTTATGCGTTTTTTCTAAAATGCGAAACACGAACAGCCAAACGCCCCCCAAAAACCTTGAAAGTCACTGACCGGCGCGGACGACAGTCTCGCTCTCTCGTGACTGTGCGCATGCACCGCGCAAGCCCCGACGCATTGATGAACCTGCGCCGTCAGCGGCGCCAGGGGTTTCCAATGGCCCGGTACTTTGGCCACTGGCGACCATTCAGGCACCACGGGGACTGGAGGCGGCCCGAGTTTTTCAAACTCGACGCTGCCGTAGACGATCTTGCCGTCGACGATGGTCAGGACCGATTCGATCCATTTGACGGCTTCATCCTCGATGTGGAAGTAATCCGCCGACAGCGCAATCAGGTCCGCCAGTTGCCCGACCTTGATCTGGCCTTTTTTGCCTTGCTCGGAGGAAAACCAGGCGCTGCCGTGGGTGAAGAGTTCCAGCGCGGTATCGCGGCTCAAGCCTTGCGGGTACAGCGCCAGACCACCGACGGTGCGGCCGCTGATCAGCCAGTACAGCGAGGTCCAGGGGTTGTAGCTGGACACACGCGTGGCATCGGTGCCGGCGCCGACCGGAATGCCTTCGGCCAGCATACGAGCGATGGGCGGCGTGGCTTCGGCAGCCTTGGCGCCGTAACGGTCGACGAAGTATTCACCCTGGAATGCCATGCGGTCCTGGATCGCGATGCCGCCACCCAAGGCTTTGACCCGTTCGATGTTCTGCGGGGAGATGGTTTCCGCGTGGTCGAAGAACCACGGCAAACCGTCGAACGGAATGTCGTGATTGACCTTCTCGAACACGTCGAGCATGCGGCTGATGGATTCGTTGTACGTGGCGTGCAAACGGAACGGCCAGCGCTGTTCCACCAGATGGCGGACCACCGGTTCCAGTTCCTGCTCCATGGTTTGCGGCAGGTCTGGGCGGGGCTCGAGGAAGTCTTCGAAGTCGGCCGCCGAGAACACCAGCATTTCCCCGGCACCGTTGTGCCGTAGAAAGTCATCGCCCTGACCGTAGTGGGAGGTGCTGGTCCAGTTCTTGAAGTCGGTCAGCTCTTCCTTGGGTTTCTGCGTGAACAGGTTGTAGGCGATACGCACTGTGAGCTGCTGGTCTTTGGCCAATTGCTGGATGACTTGATAGTCGTCCGGATAATTCTGATAACCGCCGCCGGCATCGATGGCGCTGGTGACACCGAGGCGATTGAGTTCGCGCATGAACTGCCGGGTCGAGTTGACCTGATATTCCAGCGGCAGTTTCGGCCCTTTGGCCAGGGTCGAGTAGAGAATCATCGCGTTGGGACGGGCGATCAGCATACCCGTCGGATCGCCATTGGCATCACGCTGGATTTCTCCACCCGGCGGGTTCGGCGTGTCGCGGGTATAACCGACCACCTTCAACGCGGCTCGGTTGAGCAGGGCGCGGTCGTAGAGGTGCAGGACGAACACCGGGGTGTCCGGCGCGGCCTTGTTCAATTCATCAATCGTCGGCAGGCGTTTTTCGGCGAACTGGAACTCGTTCCAGCCACCGACCACCCGCACCCATTGCGGCGTGGGTGTGCGGTCTGCCTGATCCTTGAGCATGCGCAGCGCGTCGACCAGTGAGGGGACGCCTTCCCAGCGCAGTTCGAGGTTGTAGTTGAGGCCACCACGGATCAGGTGGAGGTGCGAGTCGTTAAGGCCGGGAATCACCGTGCGACCGTGCAGGTCGATAATTTGTGTGCCAGGGCCTTGCAGGGCCATGGCCTGGGCATCGCTGCCGACCACCACGAAGCGTCCGTCCTTGATCGCGACGGCGCTGGCTTGAGGTTTTTTGCGGTCGACGGTGTGCAGGCGTCCGTTGTACAGGATGAGGTCGGCTGGGGCGTCGGGCATGGTTTTACTCCCTGCGATTAGCGGGCTGATCCAGGCACCGACGGCGCCTGCCGAAAGGCCTTGCAGTACACGTCGATGGTTAAATCCGTCGTGGTCGTCAGGTGGGCTCATGGCAGTGCTCCGCGCAATATGATCCGGGGGCAAACAGCCGATGTCTGACGCATACGGCCAGAGGGAATATAGACGGCAAATCCAAAGGTAGCCGTTTTCCGCTGGCGAAAAACGACGAATCCCGCCTCGAGGGGCGGGATTCGTTTGCAGCCAGGCGAGCCCCGAAGGTCGGGAGCGGCGCGCTTAGGCCGGGAACAGCTCGGACAGTTTCATGGCCAGCATCATGTCGCCTTCAGCGCGCAGTTTTCCGCTCATGAAGGCTTGCATGCCGTCGGTTTCGCCGCTGACGATGCCTTCCAGGGTTTCGCCGTCCATCACCAGAGTCACCTGGGCGTCCGGGTTTTCGCCTTCCTGGAGCTCGCAGGTGCTGTCCTTGACGATCAGCGAGAAGTTCTTGGTGTCGTCGATGCGGAAACCGAATACCAGGTCCAGACCGGCAGCAGCGGCTGGGTTGAACTTGGCTTTCATTGCTTGTACGGCATCAGCTACGGAGGTCATGGTTCGATCCTTTCTTGGGTAATTAGAGCTGGGTGAATACAGCCAGGGTCACAATAGTCCGGACTCAGCGAAACGTGATGAGTTCCGGGGTCTTCAACAGTTGCAGGTGCGCATGACTGTTGAAAGAAGACAGAGCCACCTCGCGACCGCGAAACTTCAGCAGGTTGAGCGAGGTGTTGACGATTTGCCAGTTCAGTTCAAACGCCTGCTTTGCCGGCATTTGCGTAATGAGGTGGAGCAGGGCCGTGATAGTGCCGCCGGAGGTGAACACGGCGATTTTCTGGGTGTTGTCGGCGCTTTCGAGGATTCGCTGCAGACCGGCTTGCACCCGTTCGACAAACTCCAGCCAGCTTTCCAGGCCCGGTGTGTGATAGGTGCCGGCGAGCCAGCGTTCGATAATCAGGGCGAATATTCGCTGGAATTCGCCGCGGTTTTGCGCGGCATTGCGCAGGATGTGCAGCGCTTCGGGTTCGTCCGGTAACATGGCCGGCAGCAGCGCGCGGATCACCGCGTCGGCGTCGAACTCATTGAAAGCGGAATCGATTTCCAGGACGGGCACCGGCAGGCCTGCCGCAGCGAGCTGTTCCAGTGCGCTGTTGGCCGTGTGCTGCTGTCGGCGCAGATCGCCCGAGAGGCAGCGATCGAAGCTAATACCCAGGTCGGCGAGGTGCTGGCCCAGGACTTCTGCCTGGCGAATACCGGTCGGCGACAGGACGTCATAGTCGTCTGCACCAAAGGAGGCCTGGCCATGTCGAATCAAATAGATACTGCCCACGTCCGCGTCATCCCGGTACGTTGAAGGTCCGGCGAGGTTATGAGGATGAGGGTGAGCTGTCAATGAAAAAACATACGCTTGTTTGAAATGCCCGTTACAGGGCTGTTGCCGAAGGTTTCACGGCTGGCCGCCGCGGCGGTGCATGGGTATGCTGGAGGTATCCCGCGCGCGTTTTTGCAGCGCATCGTATTAAAGGAGTCCCTGTGGAGTTTTTTGCCGACCACATCCGATGAGGCCACACCCTAAGAACCATACGGGCTGGGCTCTCATGACCATTCACACACCGTCACGAACTGTTAGAAAACTGTTAGACCTTGCCTGTCCTTATCTGTACAGGAGGGAGGGTCGATACACTCTCAGAGTTCGCCCCAAAGGCTCCAAACAGAGCTGCACACTTTCCCTCAAAACAGCGAACAGGCAAGTCGCTTTGGCCACTGCATCGCACCTTCTGAGCACTCTTAGAGCCTTCCACCTGGACAACCATGAGGCGACGTGGGAGGAACTCAAGGCCCATCTTCTATGGCTCGCTGAGGGCGTGTTACAGACTCGCTCTATGTGGGATGGTCTGAGTGGAATGGGACAAGTCTATTCAGACCTTAACGATGACCTTGGAGAGATAGCCTCAACAGAGCCTCTAAATGTCGATCAGGCCAAGGCATTGGAGATCGGGCGGCGCATTATGCGGGCAGCCGAACAGAGAGCAGCAGGCGACTCAAGTGGAATTCTCGCGATTATCGAAGAGCTGACGCTGTAGTGGTCAACTAATTCCGGACACCTCGATAGGTGATTTTGACGCCATCGCCCGTTCGTAAACGGTCGGTGGCAGATATCCCAGTTTCGAGTGCAGCCGTTCGTTGTTGTAAAACCCAACGATGTACTCAGTGATGTCGCGTATCGCCTCGGCATGGTTGGCGTAATCACGTCG
>NZ_VOBM01000011.1:0-150570 GCF_008370005.1 Pseudomonas sp. ANT_J28 | reverse complement strand
CGCCAGCCATCTAGTGGTCATGGCCGGAGCGGTCTCGCCCTCACACACGCCAAGACGCCTGGACGAGCTTCGCGGCAGCATTGGTGTGCTCTTTATAGTAAAACGCCCCAGGCCTGCGAGGCCTAGGCCGGTGAAGATGTCTAAAACCCGGTATCCGGTTAACCGCAAGGCTGCTCCGCTTAAGTGAACAGCATTGCCGCCAAGCGCGGGCTTTTTTTGCACCTGGAATATAGGCGCCAAATAACATATGGGAATACCTATTGACACAAAATACGGGAAAACCCATATTTTCATTCAAGCCAACGGGAAATCGATCGGAAGCTGCCAAGCATCACTTCTGCCCATTCACCGAGTGAGCAGTGGGATGTAGGCCTGCATCAAACGCAAGGCTCACCAGAGCAAAAAGCGACATCAATGGACTGAGGCAAAAACCATGACTGTAGACATCAGCAACTTCCCCATCGCTACCCCGCTTCCAATCTCCGACACCAACCCGATTGCGCTTGAGCTCATCGGCTGGCGTGCACTGATCGAATGCCCCGACGTCATCTCAATGCTTGACGATGGTTCGCTGCAGATGACGGCGCCGACACTTGGAGCCTCGAGCAAGAGCACGCTACGAACCCGCTGCGAGTGGAAGGAGCCAGGTTACTGGCTGTTCTCCAGCGCAGCGGACCACTGGAACCGACAAGAAATGCGGCTGACGAAGGTCAACTCGCTACAAAAAGTCGTGATCGGCCAGATCCATGTAAAGGATTCAGAGCGACCTCCGGTAAAGGTGTTCTGGAACAAAGGAAAAATCACCATGGGGTTCCGAACCAGTTACCTACAGGACGATCCGGTCAACTCGACGATTTTGGAGAACGTGCCGCTCGGTGCACTTTTCAAAATCAACATTCACGCCAACTCGAGCGGCGCCGTCTCTGTATCGGCTAGTTGTAACGGCGTCAAATCCACTTCCGCGATCATGCGCCTCGACAACACCTGGGACACGAAAACACTCGCCTTCCACGGTGGCGTGTACAACCAGATCGATTACTCCGACACCACGGACCCGCTAGACGGTTCTGTCTGCGTTATCAGCGATCTGTCTATCACTCACGCCTGATACGACCTGCTCGGCATGATGAGCAAAACAGGCTTCAGGGAAGCATCACTGCTGCACTTTGGCGACAGGGTGTAGCGGGATGCGCAGACCCGAAATGACCGATTTGGGGCTTCGCGCCCGCCGGCAATACAACTGCCGGCACACATACGCTACCATGTGCCTCATGGCGGGTATGAACCCTGCGTTTATTACCACTCAGCTCGGTCATAGCGTTCAGATGTTGCTATCGACCTACACCCGATGGATCAACGCCAGCACAGACTGGGGCGAACTCGGGAAGCTTGAAAAGAGCTTGATTGGTACAAAATTGGTACAGACAGAAACAGTACCCCTCTGAAACCCGTATGGAATCAGCCTCTGTGACACTGGAACAGAATTACACCGCGATTCTCGGCCAATTGGGCGAGGACGTCTCCCGCGAGGGCCTGCTCGACACGCCAAAACGTGCCGCCAAAGCCATGCAGTACCTCTGCCGTGGTTATGAACAGACACTGGAAGAGGTCACCAACGGTGCCTTGTTCAGCTCCGATAACAGCGAAATGGTGCTGGTGAAGGACATCGAGCTCTACTCGCTGTGCGAACACCACCTGCTGCCGTTTATCGGCAAGGCTCACGTCGCCTACATCCCGAGCGGCAAGGTATTGGGCCTGTCGAAAGTCGCGCGGATCGTCGATATGTACGCCCGCCGCCTGCAGATCCAGGAAAATCTCAGCCGCCAGATCGCCGATGCGGTCCAGCAAGTCACCGGCGCCCTGGGCGTTGCAGTGGTGATCGAAGCCAAGCACATGTGCATGATGATGCGCGGTGTAGAGAAACAGAATTCGTCGATGATCACTTCGGTGATGCTGGGGGAGTTCCGCGAAAACGCGGCCACCCGCAGCGAGTTTCTCAGCCTGATCAAGTAATTCGCAGCAGAAGAAAACCGGCATTCATCGCCGGTTTTTTTTCGCCTGTGAAAAATCAGGTAAGCTGCGCGCCTTCTGTTTGCCCCTGTGAGGCTTATACCGTGTTCGTTAAAGCGCTTCGTGTCGGCCTTGGCCAACTGATCATCTTCATCGATTTCATTACCCGCCCAGGCAAAAAGCAGCGCCCTGCCGCCGCTCAGGCTCAGGTAGAGACGGCCGCCAAGGACCTGACCCTGTATCAGTTCCACGCCTGCCCGTTCTGCGTGAAAACCCGCCGCACCCTGCGCCGCTTGAACGTGCCGGTGGCGCTGCGCGACGCGAAGAACAACGAACAGGATCGTCAGGCCCTGCTGGAACAGGGCGGCAAGGTCAAGGTGCCGTGCCTGCGCATCGAAGAGAATGGCCAGACGACCTGGATGTATGAGTCCAAGGTGATCATCGATTACCTGGACAAGCGGTTTGCCGCCGCCTGAAGCCGTACAGATTTCGGATAAAAATAAACCGGCCCATTGGCGGCCCATTGGCCGGTTTAATTGTTTTTGCACCCTCTCGCACCAGTAGCCTCAAGCCGCTTTCGCTGCTTGGGCCTGACACACCACCACTGCCAGCCTTTTGAGCCCTTCGTCCAGCCGTGCCGGGTCGATGTGACTGAAGTTCAGGCGCAAATGCCCCGGATTGCTGTCAGGTTCGGGGAAGAATGGTTCGCCCGGCATGAACGCCACATCCGCTGCCAGTGCAGCCTCGAGCAACGTACAAGTGTCCAGCGGCTGCTTGAGAGTCAGCCAGAAAAACAGCCCGCCCTGCGGCACATTCCAGTCCGCCAAATCAGCAAAATGCGTTTCCAAGGCTGACTGGAACGCGTCCCGACGAACCCGGTAAAAGTCCCGCAGCTCGCTCAAGTGATGCTGGAATTTGTCGGTACCGATCCACTGCAGCGCTTGCCACTGGCCCACGCGATTGGTGTGCAGGTCGGCCGATTGCTTGAGTTTCAGCAAGTGAGGAAAGAGATCCGGACTGGCGATCAGATAGCCGACTCGCAATCCGGGCAACAGGGTTTTCGACACGGTGCCGGTGTAGATCCAGCTGGCCTTTTTCAACCGGCTGACAATCGGTGTGGCGCTGCCACCGTCGAAAGTCAGCTCGCGGTAAGGCTCGTCTTCGATCAAGGTCACGCTGAACTCATCCAGCAAGGCTGCCACGGCATCGCGCTTGGCTTCGCTGTAGCGCACGGCCGAAGGATTCTGAAAAGTCGGGATCAGGTAGATGAACGCCGGACGGTGTTTTTCCAGACGAGTACGCAACTGCGCGAGGTTCGGGCCATCAGCCTCCAGCGGGACAGTGATGCAGTCGGCGCCGAACAGCTGAAAAATCTGCAAGGCCGCCAGATAAGTCGGCGCCTCGAGCAAAATCTCGGTGCCTTTGTCGATGTACAGCTTGGCCGCCAGATCGAGGGTTTGCTGGGAGCCGCTGACCACTAACACCTGACTCGCCTCGCAGGGTACGCCCAGAGCCCGCGCCTCTGCTGCCAGCGCTTCACGCAGCGCCGGCTCACCTTCGCTCATGCCATATTGGCCCATGGACAGCGGCATGTCGGCCCACTCGACTTTGGGCAGCATGGCTTCGGCGGGCAAGCCGCCGGCGAACGACATCACTTCCGGGCGCTGGGCGGCAGCGAGGATTTCACGGATCAAAGAACTTTTAAGGCGCGAGACACGTTCGGAAAATGCCATGGGGTCACCGGTAGCGAGGCCTGAGGAAAATGAGTCAAACTGATTGACCGAAATTACGACAGACCGAACGGATACGTCAATATGCTTGACCTTAAAAACCCCGCCACTCAGCAACAAGCGATGGAAGCGTTTTTCTTCGGTTACCAGGCGTTCACCGCGAAAGCCGACGAAATGCTCGAGCGTCGTGGCTTGAGCCGGGTGCATCAACGCATTGTGTTTTTCATCGCGCGCTACCCGAACTTGAGCGTCAAGGAGTTGCTGGCGTTGCTCGGGGTGACGAAGCAGGCGCTGAACATTCCGCTGCGCCAGTTGGTGGAGATGCATCTGGTGAACAGCGTCGCGTCCGAGACCGACAAGCGTAAGCGATTGCTGGAACTCACCGACGATGGCGCGCGGTTTGAGCAGTCGTTGCGGCGTGAGCAGGTGAAATTGCTGGAGCGGGTGTTTGCCGAGGCTGGGGAGACGGCGGTGAATGGGTGGCTGGCGGTGAATCTGGCGCTGGGTAAAGCCCAGGTCTTTCCAAGCTGATCGTTCCACGCCCTGCGTGGGAACGATCGTCTATAGCCGATATATCCCGATCAACAAACTTTTCGTCTACAAAATCAAAAACATTATTTGCTTTATTTGTATACAAAAGCATAATCCACTTCGTGCGAGTTCCTGACCAAGCGGTCAACAAATTCGCAAGTACCTCAAAGGGTCGCTGCCACCCTCATGGGTCCGGCCCTGGAAATAACAATAAAACTCTTGAGGAGTACTCGCTGTGGAAAGCCGCAAATCCGAAGCCCCGACGCTGGAACTCTCGCCGCCATTACGCAATGGCTGGCTGGAGCGCATCTTCAAACTCAGCTTGCATGGCACCACGGTGAAGACCGAGTTGATTGCCGGTCTGACAACCTTCATCACCATGGCCTACATCATCTTCGTCAACCCCAACATCATGGCCGACGCCGGGATCGATCACGGTGCCGCGTTCGTCGCCACTTGCATCGCCGCCGCGCTGGGTTGCCTGTTGATGGGTCTGTATGCCAACTGGCCGGTCGGCCTGGCGCCAGGCATGGGCCTGAACGCCTTCTTCACTTACACCGTGGTCGGCACCATGGGTTACAACTGGGAAACCGCTCTGGGTGCGGTGTTTGTTTCCGGTGTGTTGTTCATGTTTCTAACTTTTTCCCGGATTCGCGAATGGCTGCTCAATAGCATCCCGGTGAGTTTGCGCTTTGCCATGGGTGCTGGCGTGGGCCTGTTTCTGGGGCTGATCGGATTGAAAACCGCGGGTATCGTGGTCGACAGCCCGGCCACCCTGATCAAGCTCGGCTCCCTGCGCGAACCTGGCCCGCTGCTGGCCGCCATCTGCTTCCTGATGATCGCCGTGCTCAGCTACCACAAAGTGTTTGGCGCGATTCTTATCAGCATCATCACCGTCACGCTGGCGGGTTGGGGCCTGGGCCTGGTGCACTACGAGGGCCTCATGTCCGCCCCGCCGAGCCTGGCGCCGACCTGGATGGCCATGAACATCGCCGGCGTGTTCAACATCAGCATGATCAGCGTAGTGCTGGCCTTCCTCTTCGTGCACATGTTCGACACCGCCGGCACCCTGATGGGCGTCGCCCAGCGGGCTGGTCTGGTGAACGCGGATGGCAAGATCGAAAACCTCTCCCGCGCCCTTAAAGCCGACAGTGCTTCCAGCGTATTCGGTGCGATGGTCGGCGTTCCGCCGGTCACCAGCTACGTGGAAAGTGCCGCGGGTGTAGCCGCTGGTGGTCGGACTGGTCTTACCGCCGTGACCGTAGGTGTGCTATTTATTGCCGCAATGTTTTTCGCACCGCTGGCTGGCATGATCCCCGCTTACGCAACCGCCGGTGCGCTGATTTATGTGGCAATGCTGATGATGGGCGGTATGGCGCACATCGAATGGGACGAAGCGACCGACAGCATTCCGGCGATCGTTACCGCGATCATGATGCCCCTGACCTTCTCGGTCGCCGACGGCATCGCGCTGGGCTTTATCACGTATGTGGTACTGAAAGCCTGTACCGGTAAGCACAAGGAAATTTCCATCAGTCTGTGGGTGCTTTGCGCGATCTTCATCGCCAAGTTCATTTTCTTGTAAGCCGTCTACGTTTCAAAAACAGTGTTTCAAAACAGCCTCACCCCGTCGGGTGAGGCTTTTGTGCAAATGGAGGAAAGTGATGAGTCTGGAAACCTGGCTGCTGTTCAGCGGCGCTGCGCTGGTGGTAATCCTGATCCCGGGGCCACTGTCTTTGCTAATGATCAGCAACAGTCTGAATTACGGCTTGCGTCGTTCATACCCGGCGTTTCTGGGGGGCGTGATTGCGTCGATCTGCTTGCTCAGTGCGTCGGCGCTGGGTTTGGGCGCCTTGCTGCTGGCATCGGAACAGTTGTTCAGCGCCTTGAAGATCGTCGGCGCGCTGTACCTGTTCTACCTGGCCTGGCAGAGCTGGCAACAATCGCGTCAGCCCTCCCACGGCGCTGAAGTGCCCCAGGCTGCGCCAGTGCCACGCTTTCGCGCACTGTTCGGGCGCGCGTTCATGTTGGGCGCCAGCAACCCGAAAGACATTCTGTTCTTCGCCGCTTTCCTCCCGCAGTTCCTCAGTGCCGAGCAACCGTTCCTGCCGCAGTTGCTGGTGATGATTGCGACCTGGACCGTGCTGGATTTGCTGTGCAAGTTGGCTTATGGGCTGGGTGCCCATGGTGCGGCGCGGTATTTGCGCAGTGGCAAGGGGCAGAGCTGGTTTAACCGGGTGAGTGCGGGGTTGTTTGGTGGTGCAGGTGCGGTTTCGTTGTTGAGCCGCTAAGGTCTTTTGACTTTCAAGCAGGCAAAAAAAAGCCCGCAGTGTGAGCGGGCGAAAGACCAAAGAAGCTATATGCGCAGGATTTTTGGGGGGAAAGTCCTAGCTTCCTCTGTAGGTCGAATAGCTGTACGGCGAAATCAGCAACGGCACGTGGTAGTGATCCTGCTCCGCAGAGATGCCGAAGCGCAGCACCACCACATCCAGGAACGCAGGTTCCGGTAGCTGAACGCCACGGGCGCGGTAGTAATCGCCCGCATGAAACTGAACCTGATAGACCCCGGAGCGGTAGTCATCGCCTTGCAGCAGCGGTGCATCCACCCGGCCATCGCTGTTGGTTATCGCAGTGGCGACCAATTCCAGCTGCGAACCTTCAACGCGGTACAACTCGACCTTGATCGAGCTGCCCGGGCAACCGTGTGCAGCGTCTAAAACGTGAGTAGTCAAACGTCCCATTGATTCTGCGCGCCTGCCTGCATGGAGCAGTCAGACCTCGCGCCTCCCGAAGTCAGTTGAAAAGGAGACCGCACCGATTCGGAGCACGAAACGCTGCGGCGAGCGACTGATTAAGACACTTTTCAAAAAAATTGTACACAATAAAAACAACATATTTACCGCTATACCCGTCATTCAGGGATTCCCGCCGAATCTGCCGCCGAGCCATAGGGCCAGAGGACCTTCCATCCATTAGCTGACCAATCAGGCAGGTTTCTTGCAATAACATGTGAAGATGACCGTCAGTGAAAAATGCAAAAAATCAGGCTTACAAAGTGGATATAAAGTTGTATACAATCAGCCCATCGCTGTGACGCCAGCCTGTCATCTCATCGCCAGGCAGCCACACAACCCTGACCTTGAACAAGTCGAACGAATAAGAAGGAAGACTGCAGTGAGCGCTGACTACCCACGCGACCTGATCGGTTACGGCAGTAACCCTCCTCACCCACACTGGCCGGGCAATGCCCGCATCGCCTTGTCCTTCGTGCTCAATTACGAAGAAGGCGGCGAGCGCAATATCCTGCACGGCGATAAAGAATCCGAAGCCTTCCTTTCGGAAATGGTCTCGGCGCAGCCGCTGCAAGGCGCGCGCAACATGAGCATGGAATCCCTTTACGAGTATGGCAGCCGTGCCGGCGTCTGGCGGATTCTGAAACTGTTCAAGGAATTCGACATTCCGCTGACCATCTTCGCCGTGGCCATGGCCGCCCAGCGTCACCCGGACGTGATCCGCGCGATGGTCGATGCCGGCCACGAGATCTGCAGCCACGGCTATCGCTGGATCGACTACCAGTACATGGACGAAGCACAAGAACGCGAGCACATGCTCGAAGCGATCCGCGTCCTCACCGAAATCACCGGTGAGCGGCCACTGGGCTGGTACACCGGCCGCACTGGCCCGAACACCCGTCGTCTGGTGATGGAAGAAGGCGGTTTCCTCTACGACTGCGACACCTACGACGACGACCTGCCCTACTGGGAACCGAACAACCCGACCGGCAAGCCGCACCTGGTGATTCCGTACACCCTGGACACCAACGACATGCGCTTCACCCAGGTCCAGGGTTTCAACAAGGGCGACGACTTCTTTGAATACCTCAAAGACGCCTTCGACGTGCTTTACGCTGAAGGCGCCGAGGCACCGAAGATGTTGTCGATCGGCCTGCACTGCCGTCTGATTGGCCGTCCGGCGCGTCTGGCCTCGCTCAAACGCTTTATCGAATATGCTAAAAGTCATGAACAGGTGTGGTTCAGCCGTCGCGTCGACATCGCTCGCCACTGGCACGAAACCCACCCGTACCAAGGGACCGCGAAATGAGCCACTTCCAAACCCTGAAGCCCTCGACCTTGAGCCGCGACGCCTTCGTCGCTGCCTTCGCCGACATCTACGAACATTCGCCATGGGTGGCCGAAAAGGCCTTCGACCTGGGCCAGGACGCTTCGATCGACGAGATCGAAACCTTGCACCAGCGCATGAGCGACATCCTGTTGAGCGCTGATCACCAAAGCCAACTGGCCCTGATCAAC
The DNA here is from genome assembly GCF_008370005.1 of Pseudomonas sp. ANT_J28. Lineage (NCBI taxonomy): Bacteria > Pseudomonadati > Pseudomonadota > Gammaproteobacteria > Pseudomonadales > Pseudomonadaceae > Pseudomonas > Pseudomonas sp. ANT_J28. The sequence continues at coordinate 141,989 of NZ_VOBM01000011.1, read as the reverse complement.
GCTCACCCGGACCTCGCCGGCAAAGCTGCCGTCCAGGGCCAGCTTACCGCAGCCAGCACTCAAGAACAGTCTGGCGCGGGTATTCACCAATGCACGGCCGAAGAGTTTTCTCGCTTCACCGAGCTGAACGACGCCTACAAAGCGAAGTTCAAGTTTCCCTTCATCATGGCGGTAAAAGGCAGCAACCGGCATCAGATCCTCGCGGCGTTCGAAACGCGCATTCACAACCCGGAAGACACCGAGTTCAAGTGCGCGCTGGCAGAGATCAACAAGATCGCCCTGTTCCGATTACTGACCCTATAGCGAGCCTTGCCCGAGCGACATTGAAGAACGCATACATCGCCCAGGGCACTGCAAGCATCCCAAGCCAACTTATTAAAGGCAGACAAGAAGAATGAAAGCTTACGCCGTACCTTTCGAGAAGTTCGTCAACCTGGCCGACGCCCGCCTGGGCACCAAAATCATCTCGGTCACCGATGACTGGTTCGCTGATGCCAACCGCCTGTTCCAGCCGACCCCGGCTGTGTGGAAAGAAGGCGTGTTCGATGACAACGGCAAGTGGATGGACGGCTGGGAATCGCGCCGCAAGCGCTTCGAAGGCTATGACAGCGCTGTGATCCGCCTGGGCGTACCGGGTTCGATCAAAGGCGTGGACATCGACACCTCATTCTTCACCGGCAACTTCCCACCGTCGGCCTCCCTGGAAGCCTGTTTCCTGGCTGAAGGCGAACCGACTGAAAACACCCAGTGGGTTGAAGTGCTGTCGGCTGTCGAGCTGCAAGGCAACAGCCATCACTTCCATGAAATCAACAACGACCAGGCGTTCAGCCACCTGCGCTTCAACATCTACCCGGATGGCGGCGTAGCGCGTCTGCGTGTGTACGGCGTGCCGCACCACGACTGGTCGGCTGTCGGCGACAACGAGCAAGTTGACCTGGCAGCAGCCCTGAACGGTGGCCGCGCCCTCGCCTGCTCCGACGAACACTTCGGTCGCATGAGCAACATCCTCAACCCGGGCCGTGGCATCAACATGGGCGACGGCTGGGAAACTGCACGTCGTCGCACGCCGGGCAATGACTGGGTCATCGTCGCGCTGGGTCATGCCGGCGAAATCGAAAAAGTCATCGTCGACACCCTGCACTTCAAGGGCAACTACCCGGACACGTGCTCGATCCAGGGCGCGTTCGTGAAGGGCGGTACAGACAGCCAGATCGAAACCCAATCGTTGTTCTGGCGCGAATTGCTGCCGGCGCAGAAACTGGAAATGCATGCCGAACACACCTTCGCCGAGCAGATCAAGGCGCTGGGCCCGATCACCCACATCCGCCTGAACGTGTTCCCGGACGGTGGTGTGAGCCGCCTGCGGGTATTGGGCAAGGTCGCTAAATAAGCGCTGAACCCAATCGCGAGCAAGCTCGCTCCCACATTTGAAATGCATTCCCCTGTGGGAGCGGGCTTGCTCGCGAAGGCGTCAGAACAAACAACACAGAATTTTGGAAAAGAAGACCAGCATGCGCACATTGACGATTGAACCGCTGACCAAAGAAGCCTTCGCCCCTTTCGGTGACGTGATCGAAACCGACGGCAGCGATCACTTCATGATCAACAACGGTTCGACCATGCGCTTCCATAAACTGGCGACGGTGCAAACCGCCACGCCAGAGGACAACGCGATCATCAGCATCTTCCGCGCCGACGCGCAGGACATGCCGCTGACCGTCAGCATGCTGGAGCGTCACCCGCTGGGCAGCCAGGCTTTCATTCCGCTGCTCGGCAACCCTTTTCTGATCGTGGTCGCGCCACTTGGCGATGAACCTGTATCAGGCTTGGTCCGCGCCTTCGTCACCAACGGCAGGCAGGGCATTAATTACCATCGCGGCGTTTGGCACCATCCGGTGCTGACGATCGAAAAGCGGGATGACTTCCTGGTGGTTGATCGCAGTGGCACAGGCAATAACTGCGATGAGCATTTTTTCAAAGAGGATGAGCGTTTGATCCTTGCCCCCCACCAATAAGAGAAGGTCTGATCACTCGACAACAGAGTGACAGGCGAGAGGTAAAGACTGTGGAAGCACATCTGTTGGAATGGCTGAACCTGAGCGTGCGCTGGGTTCATATGATTACTGGCGTGGCCTGGATCGGTGCGTCGTTCTATTTCGTCTGGCTGGAAAACAACCTCAATCGGGTCAACCCGAAAAACGGTCTGGCCGGTGATTTGTGGGCGATCCACGGCGGCGGTATCTATCACCTGGAAAAATACAAACTGGCTCCACCGACCATGCCGGACAACCTGCACTGGTTCAAATGGGAAGCCTACTTCACCTGGATGTCAGGGATCGCGCTGTTGTGCGTGGTGTTCTACTCCAACCCGACGCTGTACCTGCTGGCACCGGGCAGCAGCCTGACCGGCCCTGAAGGTGTTGCCCTGGGCATCGCCTCGTTGTTCGTCGGCTGGTTCGTCTACTCCTTCCTCTGCGACTCGGCCCTGGGCAAACGCCCTGCCCTGCTCGGCGTCATCCTGTTCGTGCTGATCATTGGTGCTGCTTACGGCTTCAGCAAAGTGTTCAGCGGTCGTGGTGCGTACCTGCACGTCGGCGCGATCATCGGCACCATCATGGTCGGCAACGTGTTCCGCATCATCATGCCGGCCCAGCGTGCGCTGGTTGCCGCGATTGCCGAGAACCGCACGCCCGACCCGGCTCTGCCGGCCAAAGGACTGCTGCGTTCGCGTCACAACAACTACTTCACCTTGCCGGTGCTGTTCATCATGATCAGCAACCACTTCCCGAGCACCTACGGCAGCCAATACAACTGGCTGATCCTGGCCGGGATCGCGGTGCTCGCGGTGTTGGTGCGTCACTACTTCAACACCCGTCATGACAGCCACAAGTTTGCCTGGACCCTGCCCGTTGCGGCCGTGGGCATGATCTGCCTGGCGTACGTGACTGGCCCGGCGCAGATGCCCAGCGCGCCTGAAGTAGCCAAGGCGCCTGGCACCATCGAGTACCAGCCGCTGCCGGAAACTGCCCTCGGTGGTGATGTGAAACCTGAAGCGGCAAAACCTGCTGCACCTGCCGCTGCACCGGCTCAGGCGTCCAACGCCGGCCCCGGTTTCGACAAGGTTCACAGTGTGATCCAGGAACGTTGCGCGGTTTGCCATTCGGCCAAACCGACCAGCCCGCTGTTCAGTGCCGCACCGGCTGGCGTGATGTTCGATACCCCCGAGCAGATCCGTCAGAACGCTGCACGCATCCAGGCTCAAGCCGTCACCAGCCAGATCATGCCACTGGGCAACATCACCCAGATGACCCAGCAGGAACGTGACCTGATCGGCGCGTGGATTGTTCAGGGAGCTCCAACCAACTAACCGTTGAAAAGCATCGCGAGCAAGCTCGCTCCCACAGGTTCTGTATGGCCTGTGTGGGAGCGGGCTTGCCCGCGAATGGCCGCACTGCGGTCAACCTGATGCACAAAATCACAAGAATAAAAAAGATCCGAGGTGTTGCATGTCCGAGCTATCCGAAGCGCGCATCCCCGACGCACCCGCCATTCAGCGTTTACCACTTTTGCAACTGATTCTGGTCGGTCTGCAACACGTTCTGCTGATGTACGGCGGAGCCATCGCGGTGCCACTGATCATCGGACAGGCCGCTGGCCTGAGTCGTGAAGAAATCGCCTTCCTGATCAACGCCGACCTGCTGGTGGCCGGGATCGCTACCATCGTGCAGTCGCTGGGCATCGGCCCCATGGGCATCCGCATGCCGGTGATGATGGGCGCCAGTTTCGCCGCTGTCGGCAGCATGGTGGCAATGGCCGGCATGCCTGGCATCGGCCTGCAAGGGATCTTCGGTGCAACCATCGCCGCCGGGTTCTTCGGCATGATCATCGCGCCGTTCATGTCCAAAGTCGTACGTTTCTTCCCGCCTCTGGTGACTGGCACCGTCATCACCTCGATCGGTTTGTCGCTGTTCCCCGTGGCCGTGAACTGGGCCGGCGGCGGTGCGGGAGCCGCGCAATTCGGCTCACCAATTTACCTGGCCATCGCCGCACTGGTGCTGGCCACCATCCTGTTGGTCCATCGCTTCATGCGCGGTTTCTGGGTCAACATTTCCGTGCTGATCGGCATGTGCCTGGGTTATGTACTCTGTGGCCTGATCGGTATGGTCGACCTGAGTGGCATGGCCCAGGCGCCGTGGCTGCAATTCGTGACCCCGCTGCATTTCGGCATGCCGAAGTTCGAACTCGCACCGATCCTGTCCATGTGCCTGGTGGTGGTGATCATCTTCGTCGAGTCCACCGGTATGTTCCTGGCGCTGGGCAAAATCACCGGTCAGGACGTCTGCCCACGGATGCTCCGTCGCGGGTTGTTGTGTGATGCCGGCGCCTCGTTCTTCGCCGGTTTCTTCAACACCTTCACCCACTCCTCTTTCGCGCAGAACATCGGCCTCGTGCAGATGACCGGCGTGCGTTGCCGCTCGGTGACCATCGTCGCCGGCGGTTTGCTGGTGGTGTTGAGTTTGCTGCCGAAAGCGGCGTTTCTGGTGGCCTCGATTCCGCCCGCCGTACTGGGCGGCGCGGCGATTGCGATGTTCGGCATGGTCGCCGCCACCGGCATCAAGATTCTTCAGGAAGCCGACATTGGTGACCGTCGCAACCAGTTGCTGGTGGCGGTGAGCATCGGCATGGGGCTGATCCCGGTGGTCCGTCCGGAGTTCTTCGCCCACCTGCCACTGTGGATGAGCCCGATCACACACAGCGGCATTGCGATGGCGACGTTGAGTGCGCTGTCGCTGAACCTGCTGTTCAACATCCTCGGCGGCGCCGAACGCGCGGCCATCAACGACTGCCACGCTCACCCGAATTGACACGCTAAAAGTCATACAACCTGTGGGAGCAGTTGCTCCCACAGTGGCCACACCTGCGCCTCAAACAATAAAAACAAGAGGGAGCAACAGATGATTCGCACACAGACAAACATGCTGTTGGGCGGTGGTCTATTGGCCGCCAGTCAGGCCATGGCCGGCGATTTACTGCTGTGGCAGACCAACAGCCTGAGCTATCTGTATGGCAAGGATTTCGCGGTCAACCCGTCGATCCAGCAGACGATAACCTTTGAGCACGCCGACCGCTGGAAGTACGGCGACAACTTCCTGTTCGTCGACAGCACTTACTACAACGGCGAAAAAGACCGGAACAAAGGCGTTCACGCCTATTACGGCGAGTTCAGTCCGCGCCTGTCTTTCGGAAAAATCCTCGACCGCCGTTTCGAATTCGGCCCGATCAAGGACGTGTTGCTGGCCATGACCTACGAGAATGGCGAAGACGACACCGAGGCCTATCTGATCGGCCCCGGTTTCGACCTCACGGTACCGGGCTTCAATTTTTTCACCTTGAACTTCTACTATCGCCAGACCGAAGGCTCGCGTCCCGGCGACGATGTCTGGCAGATCACGCCGGCCTGGTCCTACACCCTGCCATTAGGCAACTCGAACCTGTTGATCGACGGTTACATCGACTGGGTCGTGGATAACGACCAGAACTCACACGGCACCTACCACGCCAACCTGCATTTGAACCCGCAGATCAAATATGACCTGGGGAAGGCCTTGGGCTGGCGGGAGAAACAGGTGTACGTCGGCGTCGAATACAGCTACTGGAAAGACAAATACGGCATCGAAAACAACGCCAATCTCGACACTCATGAGAACACCACCAGCCTGCTGGTGAAGGTGCATTTCTAGATGATCCGCAACCGTGCTCCAAACCTGTCGTCGGTGCGCTGTTGCGGGGCACTTGAGACCTGGCCAACGAGTCAGTATTCTCCGCGGCCGCCCGAATCTGGTCTAAAAAAAAGCCCGGATCTAATTCCTGACCAGAAAGCCAACTTATCCCGGCACTGGACGGTACCAAGGCACTCCAAAACCACTCTCAATCGGCTGCTCTTGAGCAGCCGAGCGGGAGTTTTTTGGCTTTTCAAAAGCCTTGGCTCAGCTCTTGCTAACAGCACTGAAGCTGACCGATTGGATGATTTTTTACAGCGACAGAAAAAGGCGCCACACCAGAGCGCCGACCTTAGAAAAATAACGTGGAACCACCTACTTTTTGGGAGCAACCGAATGAAACGTACGTGCACTAGCCTGATGCTGGCGGGATCTTTGCTGGCCGGGGGCCAGGCCATGGCCGGCGACTTGCTGCAATGGCAGAACAACAGCCTGTCCTACCTGTATGGCAAGGACTTCCAGGTCAACCCGCACATTCAGCAGACCGTCACCTTCGAGCATGCCGATGCATGGAAATATGGGGACAACTTCTTCTTCGTCGACAAGATTTTCTACAACGGTGACAAAGACTTCAACGTTGGCCCGAACACCTATTACGGTGAGTTCCAACCGCGCATTTCGCTGGGCAAGGTCCTCGACCAGAAAATTGAATTCGGCCCGATCAAAGACGTCCTGCTGGCCATGACCTACGAGTTCGGTGAAGGCGATACCGAGTCCTACCTGATCGGTCCCGGTTTCGACCTGGCGATCCCGGGCTTTGATTACTTCCAGCTGAACTTCTACCAGCGTCACACGGAAGGCAGCCGTCCAGGCGACAACGTGTGGCAGATCACCCCGGTCTGGTCCTACACCATTCCTGTCGGTGACTCGAACATCCTGATCGATGGCTACATGGACTGGGTGGTCGACAACGACTCCAACTCCAAAGGCGACTACCACGCCAACCTGCACTTCAACCCGCAGGTCAAGTACGACTTGGGCAAAGCGCTGAACCTTGGCGAAAAGCAGTTGTACGTCGGCGTCGAGTATGACTACTGGAAAAACAAGTACGGTATTGAAGACAGTCAGGGCTTCAAGACCGATCAGAGCGTAACCAGCTTCCTGGTCAAGGTTCACTTCTGATTCGGCGGCGTCTGTAAGGACGTCTTCGCGAGCAGGCTCGCCCCCACATTGGAATGCATTTCAACTGTGGAAGCGAGCCTGCTCGCGAATGGCCGCAACACAAAAAATCTCAAGCCGAAACCACTGGCTCCGCCAACCCGAGAAACCGGGACAACTCCCCGCGCTTGGCCAACGCATCCCGCCGCCCCAAATCAATCAATTCGCTGCAATACCCCGCCTCGAACAGCAGATAACTCAGCACCCCCGCCCCGCTCGTCCTGGTCGCCCCCGGCCCGCGCAGAAACAGACGCAGCGCCGCCGGCAACTCCTGCCGATGCCGCGCCGCAATCTCATCGATCGGCTGACTCGGCGAAATCACCAGCACGTCCACCGGCGCCACACCCAGCGCGCGCGTCGGCGTGCCATTGGGCAGCAGATGACTGAACTGATTGAGCCGCTGCAGCAACTCGATGTCACTTTCCAGGCTGTCAATGAACGTGCTGTTGAGCAGGTGCCCACCGATCTGTGCCAGGCTCGGCTGCTGGCCGGTGTAGGCGCGTTGCAGCGGTTGTTCCGGGTCGACGCCGCGGGGGTTGCCGCTGACGCCCACTACCAGCACTCGGCTGGCGCCCAGGTGCAGCGCCGGGCTGATCGGTGCCGACTGACGTACCGCGCCGTCGCCGAAATACTCTTCACCGATTTTCACTGGCGCAAACAACAGCGGAATGGCGGAACTGGCCAGCAAGTGGTCGACGGTCAATTGAGTGGGGACGCCGATTCGCCGATGGCGCAACCAGGCATTGATGGTGCCGCCGCCCTGATAAAAGGTCACCGCCTGACCGGACTCGTAGCCGAACGCGGTCACCGCAACCGCCTGCAACTGCTTCTGTGCAATGGCCTCGGCAATCCCGCTCATCTGCAGTTTGTCTTCAAGCAATCCGCGCAGCGGCGAACTGTTGAGCAAAGCCACCGGCACCTGAGCGCCAATCCCGAGCAAACTGTGGCTGACAAAACGGCTGGCCTGGTGGATCACGCCCGGCCAGTCGCTGCGCAGCACCAGATGACTGCGAAAGCCCTGCCAGAAGGCTGTCAGACGTTGAATCGCGCCACGAAAATCCATCGCCCCACTGGCGAGGCTGACCGCGTTGATAGCGCCGGCCGAGGTGCCGACGATCACCGGAAACGGATTGCTCGCGCCGACCGGCAACAGCTCGGCAATCGCAGCCAGCACACCGACCTGATAGGCCGCCCGAGCCCCGCCGCCGGAAAGAATCAACCCTGTAACCGGTTCAGCAGGACTCATCGCAACACTCCATGGTGCTTATAAGGACGGTGGTTCAACCGCGTTTTGCGTACAGCTTCGGCTCACCCGGGGGACGGCTCTTGAAGCGACGATGAGCCCAAAGGTATTGCTGCGGACATTCGCGCAAGACGCCTTCGATCCATTGGTTGATCCGCAGGCAGTCGGCTTCTTCGGTTTCGCCGGGGAAACCTTCGAGTGGTGCATGAATCACCAGTCGATAACCGCTGCCATCCGCCAGACGTTCCTGAGTGAACGGCACCACCAGCGCCTTGCCCAACCGCGCAAACTTGCTGGTGGCAGTGACGGTCGCGGCCTGAATCCCGAACAGCGGCACGAAGATACTTTGCTTGGCGCCATAGTCCTGATCCGGTGCGTACCAGATTGCCCGGCCTGCGCGCAGCAATTTGAGCATGCCGCGCACGTCGTCGCGTTCCACCGCCAGCGAATCGACGTTGTGCCGCTCGCGCCCCAGGCGTTGGATGTAGTCGAACAACGGATTTTTGTGTTCGCGGTACATGCCATCAATGGTGTGCTGCTGACCGAGCAACGCCGCGCCGATTTCCAGCGTGGTGAAATGAACGGCCATCAGGATCACGCCTTTGCCGTCGCGCTGGGCTTTTTTCAGATGCTCCAACCCTTCGACATGGGCCAGCTTCGCCAGACGCTCGCGCGACCACCACCAGCTCATGGCCATTTCGAAAAACGCGACGCCCGTTGAGGCGAAGTTTTCCTTGAGCAGGCGCTTGCGTTCGGCAGCGGTTTTTTCAGGGAAACACAGTTCGAGATTGCGCTTGGCAATGCGCCGTCTGTCGCCCGCTACTCGATACATCAATGCACCCAAGGCGCGCCCGATCGACAGTAACGCCGGATACGGCAACTGGACAATCAGCCACAACAGCCCCAAGCCACACCACAGAGGCCAGAAACGCGGAGAAAGAAATGCTGTTCGAAAACGCGGGCGATCCATTAAAGGTTCCGGAAAGACAATGGCCGCGCATTCTACATCGTTCGACCCGGCTTGCGGCTCGCGGGCGTTCTCGTTATAAGTCTCGGCACTTTTAGTGACAAGTCGTTGTATGCCGACCATGAGCCAGACCGAACCGCTAGACCAAGATCCCGTGTTCCAGCTGAAGGGCAGCATGCTCGCCATTACGGTGCTGGAACTGGCCCGTAACGACCTCGAGAACCTCGATCGTCAACTGGCCGCCAAGGTCGCCCAGGCGCCTAACTTCTTCAGTAACGCGCCACTGGTGCTGGCCCTGGACAAACTCCCGGCCAGCGAAGGTGCAGTTGATCTGCCGGGCCTGATGCGCGTCTGCCGCCAGCATGGCCTGCGCACCCTGGCGATCCGTGCCAGCCGCATTGAAGACATCGCCGCGGCCATCGCGGTCGACCTGCCGGTGCTGCCACCGTCCGGCGCCCGGGAACGTCCGCTTGACCCGCTCGAAGGCCAAGTCAAGAAAAAACCGGAAAAACCACCGGAGCCGACTATCAAGCCAACGAAGATCATCACGTCGCCAGTACGTGGTGGCCAGCAGATTTATGCCCAGGGCTGCGATCTGGTGGTGATCTCGTCGGTCAGCCCGGGGGCGGAACTTCTCGCCGACGGGAACATCCATGTATACGGCCCGATGCGTGGTCGAGTGTTGGCCGGCGTCAAAGGCGACACGAAAGCCAGGATTTTCTGTCAGCAAATGAGCGCTGAACTGGTCTCCATCGCAGGCCACTACAAGGTTTCGGAGGATCTGCGTCGCGACCCTTTGTGGGGCGCGGGCGTACAGGTCAGCCTGTCGGGCGATGTGTTGAACATCATTCGGCTTTAACGGATACTGCCGCATTTTCCAAACATCTCTAAAACGTAGCGAAAACGGCTCAAACGAAGTAGGAAAAAGGCCATAAGCAGTGTTTACCCGAGGTAAGCGCCGTTCTGGACCGAATTCCAGCCAAGGCTGTCCGACTGCAGTAGTTTTTCTAGAGATGTTTTTCAGGGGCTAAATGTCCTTTTTCCTTAGGGGTGAAACACCTTGGCCAAGATTCTCGTGGTTACATCCGGCAAGGGTGGTGTGGGTAAGACCACCACCAGTGCTGCTATCGGTACCGGCCTCGCACTGCGCGGTCACAAAACAGTTATCGTCGACTTCGACGTCGGTTTGCGTAACCTCGACCTGATCATGGGTTGCGAGCGCCGTGTGGTGTATGACTTCGTCAACGTGGTGAACGGCGAAGCCAACCTGCAACAAGCCCTGATCAAAGACAAACGCCTGGAAAACCTCTACGTACTGGCCGCCAGTCAGACCCGCGACAAAGACGCGCTGACCGTGGAAGGCGTGGAAAAAGTGTTGATGGCATTGAAAGAAGACTTCGAATACGTGGTCTGCGACTCTCCGGCCGGCATCGAAAAAGGCGCCCACCTGGCCATGTACTTCGCAGACGAAGCGATTATCGTGACCAACCCGGAAGTGTCCTCGGTTCGTGACTCGGACCGCATGCTCGGCCTGCTGGCCAGCAAGTCCCGCCGTGCGGAAAAGGGCGAAGAGCCGATCAAGGAACACCTGCTGCTGACCCGCTACAACCCGCAACGAGTCAGTGACGGCGAGATGCTCGGCGTCGAAGACGTCAAAGAGATTCTGGCGGTCGCCCTGCTGGGTGTCATTCCGGAATCCCAAGCGGTACTCAAAGCTTCCAACTCGGGCGTGCCAGTCATTCTCGACGACCAGAGCGATGCCGGTCAGGCATACAGCGATGCGGTCGATCGTCTGCTGGGCAAAACTGTGGAGCATCGTTTTCTCGATGTAACGAAGAAGGGATTCTTCGAGCGCCTGTTTGGAGGTAGATAATGAATCTTTTTGACTTCTTTCGTGCCAGCAAAAAGGTCAGCACCGCGTCGGTAGCGAAAGAGCGTCTGCAGATCATCGTGGCGCACGAACGCGGCCAACGCAGTACACCGGACTACCTGCCAGCCTTGCAGAAGGAATTGGTCGAGGTCATCCGCAAGTACGTCAATATCGGGTCCGATGACGTGCACGTCGCTCTGGAAAACCAGGGCAGCTGCTCGATTCTGGAACTCAATATCACCCTGCCAGATCGCTGAGTCGATCCGGCTGGAGCCACGGCGGCTCAGGTCCCTTCTGTTAATGGAAGGGGCCTGAGCCGCCGTTGGCGTTTGTTACGAGGCTGTTTTAATGCCGCTGTCCAACATCCGCATCATCCATCAGGACGCCGCCGTACTGGTGGTGAACAAACCGACCCTGCTGCTCTCCGTCCCTGGCCGGGCCGATGACAACAAGGACTGCCTGATTACCCGCCTGCAGGAAAACGGCTACCCGGAAGCGCGAATCGTCCATCGTCTGGACTGGGAAACCTCCGGCATTATTCTGTTGGCCCGTGATCCGGACACGCATCGCGAGCTGTCTCGGCAATTTCACGACCGCGAAACCGAAAAGGCCTACACCGCCCTGTGCTGGGGACAACCGGAACTGGACAGTGGCAGCATCGATTTGCCCTTGCGCTACGACCCGCCGACCAAGCCACGCCATGTGGTGGACCATGAATTCGGCAAACACGCCCTGACCTTCTGGCGGGTATTGGAGCGTTGCGGCGACTGGTGTCGTGTCGAATTGACACCGATCACCGGCCGCTCCCATCAGTTGCGCGTGCACATGCTTTCCATCGGCCACCCACTGCTGGGTGACGGACTGTATGCCCACGAGCAAGCACTGGCCGCCTGGCCACGACTATGTTTGCACGCGAGCATGCTGAGCTTCACTCACCCGCAAAGCGGCGAGCGCATGCGCTTCGAGTGTCCTGCTCCTTTTTAAGCAACCGCTGAACCCAAAACCGTCCTTACATTGAAGGGCGGTTTTTTGTTACAAATCAACGTAAAAATGGCGTGAAAATATTGTCATGATTTTGTAATGAAACGTAAAATGCAGGCACTTTGATAGCAGGCAGGAAGCCCTCGTGCTCGGCAACAAGACATTCCAAGACGACTACCCATTCACCTTCTGCCTTTTCAACACCACGCTCCACCTTAGCGAGCAACCTTCAGCCGAAGCACAGCAGGCGCTGGAACAACTCATACACAAACGACGCTCCCGCAAGCTCTCTCGCGCAAGTGCCCCGCTGGCCTCCGGCGAAACGCCACTGTTTGCCAAGGTCCAGCCGCTGGATACCTTAAAGGCAAAAGTGCGGGTCACCTTTGGCAAACCACAGCGCAATGGCCGATTCGACTGGCCGCTGGAAGAGTTGATCAATACGCTCGAAGCACAACGCCGTGGCGTGCAAATGCCGCCGCTGCAAGGGTTCGGTTACACCAAGGACCGACTGGGGCTGACCCAGGAGTATTTCATTATCACGCGCCTGCTAGACGATCACATCGACGGTGTGCAATGGCTTAAACGCAACCCGGACAACGTCGAAACATTCATTCTCGATGCCTTCGAATTACTGAGCTCCTTGTCGCGCAAAAACATCACGCACATGGATTTCTGGGCTGGCAATATCATGATCCCGGAAACACCACAGACGCCGCTCAAAGCCATCGACTTTGAAAACTGCTTTGCCGGCCAGACAAACCATCAAAGCGAAACCCTGGGCTTTCAACTGGGCTTCTTCTATCGCCGGGACATCTACAAGCTCATCACCGAAGCCGCCTATGACCGACTGGTGGACGAATACATTCGACAGATCCCGGGTATCTCGAAGGAAAAATTCAACGAGGTATACCTCGCGAGCAAACATGAATATGTGGGCCGCAAGCAACGTCGCGAAGTGTTCCTCAATGGCAACCTGATCACCGGTTGACTCATCCTCTTCGCCAACCGGCAGCCGGCGCACGTCGAACGGCATTGTCTCTGCAATGCCGTGAGCCAATACGTTAAACTTGCGCCATTGCTGTCTGGAGCTACTTATGCGCGAAGAGTTGAACCAAGGCCTGATCGATTTCCTCAAGGCCTCCCCTACCCCATTTCATGCCACCGCCAGCCTTGTTCAGCGCCTGGAAGCGGCAGGCTATCAACGCCTCGACGAGCGCGAGCCATGGACCACCGAAGCCAACGGTCGTTACTACGTCACCCGTAACGATTCGTCGATCGTCGCGTTCAAGATGGGCCGTCATTCGCCCCTGCACGGCGGCATTCGCCTGGTTGGCGCGCACACCGACAGCCCCTGCCTGCGGGTCAAACCCCAGCCGGAACTGCAACGTCAGGGCTTCTGGCAGCTGGGCGTCGAAGTCTATGGCGGTGCACTGCTGGCGCCTTGGTTCGACCGCGACCTGTCCCTGGCCGGCCGCGTGACCTTCCGCCGTGACGGCAAGGTCGAGAGCCAGTTGGTCGACTTCAAGGCACCAATCGCCATCATCCCGAACCTGGCCATTCACCTGAACCGTGAAGCCAATATGGGCTGGGCGATCAACGCCCAGACCGAACTGCCGCCAATCCTTGCGCAATTTGCCGGTGACGAGCGCGTGGACTTCCGCGCCGTACTCACCGACCAACTCGCCCGCGAACATGGCTTGAACGCCGACGTGGTGCTCGACTATGAGCTGAGCTTCTACGACACCCAAAGCGCCGCGGTCATCGGCCTGCATGGCGACTTCATTGCCGGGGCGCGCCTGGACAACCTGCTGTCGTGCTATGCCGGCCTGCAAGCCTTGCTGACCACCGAAACCGACGAAACCTGCGTGCTGGTCTGCAACGATCACGAAGAAGTCGGTTCCTGCTCGGCCTGCGGCGCCGACGGCCCGATGCTGGAGCAGACACTGCGTCGCCTGCTGCCAGAAGGTGATGAGTTCGTGCGCACCATTCAGAAATCCCTGCTGGTCTCGGCTGACAACGCCCACGGCGTGCACCCCAACTACGCTGACAAGCACGATGCCAATCACGGCCCGAAACTCAACGCCGGCCCGGTGATCAAGGTCAACAGCAACCAGCGCTACGCCACCAACAGCGAAACCGCCGGGTTCTTCCGCCACCTGTGCATGGCCGAAGAAGTACCGGTGCAGAGCTTCGTGGTGCGCAGCGACATGGGTTGCGGCTCGACCATCGGCCCGATCACCGCCAGCCACCTGGGCGTGCGCACCGTGGACATCGGCCTGCCCACCTTCGCCATGCACTCGATCCGTGAACTGTGCGGCAGCCATGACCTTGCGCACCTGGTCAAAGTGCTGAGCGCGTTTTACGCCTGCCAAGAATTGCCGTAACGCCCTGTAGGAGCTGTCGAGTGAAACGAGGCTGCGATCTTTTGACTTTGCTTTAAAGACAAGATCAAAGGATCGCAGCCTCGTTTCACTCGACAGCTCCTACACTTTAACTACCCCTTTCGACAAGGCAGTCGCTCATGATCTCGTTGTCTTCATTCCACGCCATGCTGATTCCGATTCTTGCCGGGATGATCATGCTGGCAATCGGCTTCAATTTTCGCGACAAGGACATCGGCGTGTTCGCGATGTGGATCGGTATGCTGACGATCCTCGCCACCGTGATTTTCAAGATCCTCGCCAAACTCAACGAATAAATCCTCACCCCTGGCTCGCATTGATTTTGGCGGGCTCGTACACTCGGTCGATCCGCTCATCCCGAGGTTGACCGCCTAGTGTTCGCTCGTCTTTTTGCCCTGCCGTGTTTATTTCTTGTCTGCCTCATGACGCTGCTGCCGATGGCGCCCGCCCAGGCGGTCGGCTTGCCAAGCCTGCTCAACAGCTCGGCAAAACAGCCAGAGGCGCAAGAGCCCTTGGGGCAATCCCTGGACGAAGTCATCAAGTCGCTGGAAAACGATCAGCAACGCACCAAATTGCTGGCGGACTTGAAGAAGCTGCGCGATGTCACCAAAAAGGCCCAGCCAGCCACCGAAGTAGGCGTCCTGGGACTGATCGGTGGCACCCTGGCCAGTTTCGAAAAACAGTTTTCAGGCGCGGACAGCCCTCTCACTCGCTGGTCCGAAGAATTCAAACTGGCTGAGGATGAACTGACAGCGCTGGTGCTGCCGGCCAATGAATGGCTGCCGATCATCTTTGCGTTTGCCATGATCCTGATGGTCTGGAGCTTGCTGGCCGCGGCGCTGATCTGGGTCAGCCACCGGGTGCGGATGCGCTTCGGCCTGACCGAAGAACTGCCGCAGCACCCCAAGGCCCTTGACATGTTGCGCTTCGCCCTGCGCAAACTCGGGCCGTGGCTGATTGCTTTGGTCATGACGGTCTACATGAGCTACGCCCTGCCCTCGTCATTGGGCAAAAGCCTGGCCATGGTGCTGGCTTATGCGCTGGTGGTTGGCACCTGTTTTTCGGCGATCTGCGTGATCGCCTTTTCGCTGCTCGACGGCCCACACCGCCACCGCGCCCTGTATATCCTGCGGCATCAAGCCTTTCGGCCGCTGTGGCTGATCGGCAGTTTCGCCGCCTTCGGTGAAGCCCTGAGCGATCCGCGACTGGTCGAAAGCCTTGGCATTCATCTGGCGCACACCGCCGCAACGATCGCCAACGTACTGGCGGCATTGTTCACGGGGCTGTTCATCCTGCGGTTCCGTCGCCCCATCGCCCACTTGATCCGCAACCAACCACTATCCCGACGCCTGACTCGCCGCGCCCTCAGCGACACGATCGAGATTCTCGGGACCTTCTGGTACATGCCGGCGCTGGTGCTGGTGGGTATTTCCCTGTTCGCCACGTTCGTCTCGGCCGGCGATACCAGCACCGCGCTGCGTCAGTCGCTGATCTGCACCGTGCTGCTGGTGTTGTGCATGGTCATCAACGGCTTGGTGCGCCGCCATTCACTCAAGCCACAGCGCAGCGTGAAGCGTCATGCGCTGTATTCGGATCGCCTGAAAAGCTTCCTCTACACCCTCGCTCATTTGGTGGTGTGGCTGGCATTCATCGAACTCGGCCTGCGGGTCTGGGGCATGTCGCTGATCCGCTTCACCGAAGGCGAAGGTCATGAAGTCAGCGTCAAACTGTTCAGCCTCGGCGGCACGCTGATTTTTGCCTGGCTGATCTGGATTCTCAGCGACACTGCCGTGCACCACGCCCTCACCCGCTCGCGCAAAGGCCTGGCAAATGCCCGCGCGCAGACGATGATGCCGCTGATCCGCAACGTGTTGTTCGTGGCGATTTTCATCGTTGCGCTGATCGTCGCCCTGGCGAACATGGGCATGAACGTCACGCCATTGCTGGCCGGTGCCGGCGTGATCGGGCTGGCCATCGGTTTCGGTGCACAGTCGCTGGTGGCGGACCTGATCACCGGGCTATTCATCATCATCGAAGACTCGCTGGCCATCGACGACTACGTGGACGTCGGCGGCCACCTGGGCACCGTCGAAGGGCTGACCATTCGTACCGTACGCCTGCGGGACATCGACGGCATCGTCCACACCATTCCGTTCAGCGAAATCAAAAGCATCAAGAACTACTCCCGGGAATTCGGCTACGCGATTTTCCGGGTGGCGATACCTTCCAACATGGACATCGATAACGCGATCAAACTGATGCGCGACGTCGGCCAGAAGATGCGCACCGACCCACTGCAACGGCGCAACATCTGGTCGCCACTGGAGATTCAGGGTGT
Organism: Pseudomonas sp. ANT_J28; assembly: GCF_008370005.1. Classification (NCBI taxonomy): domain Bacteria; kingdom Pseudomonadati; phylum Pseudomonadota; class Gammaproteobacteria; order Pseudomonadales; family Pseudomonadaceae; genus Pseudomonas; species Pseudomonas sp. ANT_J28. Next base: position 125,250 of record NZ_VOBM01000011.1, on the reverse strand, counting down.
CGAGAGTTTCGAGTCAGGCAACGCGATTCTTCGTGCCCGGTTCAAGACTGCACCGATCAAGCAATGGGAAGTGTCCCGAGCGTTCAACCTGTCACTCAAGCGGCACCTGGACGAAGCCGGGCTCGATCTGGCGACGCCACGCATGAGCGTGCACGTGATCACCGCAGCCGGAGGAACAGTGACGGAATAACCCTGCTACAAACGGCAGACAAAAAAATCCCCGAACCAGTCGGGGATTTTTTATGTTCGATCAATCAGCCCGAGAGCGGATCAATCTTCGCGGTAGCGACGCAGCTTCAACTGCTTACCGGCAACGCGAGTGTCCTTCAGCTTGGTCAGCAGACGCTCCAGACCATCTTCCGGCAGCTCAACGAGGCTGAAGCTGTCACGCACCTGGATGCGACCGATTGCTTCGCGAGCCAGACCACCCTCATTGAGGATAGCGCCCAGCAGGTTCTTGGCAGCGATACCATCACGCGCACCCAGCGCGGTACGGCAACGAGCACGACCTTCGGCCAATGGAACCGGAGCACGACGCTCACGATCACCACGGTCCGGACGATCACCGGTACGCTCTGGACGATCACCACGCGGTGCGTTGTTCGGCACCAGTGGACGTTCTTTCTCGATTGCAGCCAGGGTCAACGCCTGAGCGTTGGTTGCCTTGCGCAGCAGAGCAGCGGCCAGGGCACGCGGGGTGCAACCGATGTCGGCAGTCAGGCGATCCAGCAGATCACCGTGGGTCGATTCGGCATCAGCCACCAGCGGCGACAGGCTGTTGGTCAGTTTCTTGATGCGGGCATCGAGAACAGCCTGAGCGTCCGGCAGGCGAACTTCGGCAACTTTCTGACCGGTTACACGCTCGATCACTTGCAGCATGCGGCGCTCACGCGGAGTCACCAGCAGCAGTGCACGACCTTCGCGACCGGCACGGCCGGTACGGCCGATACGGTGAACGTAGGATTCCGGGTCGTACGGCATATCAACGTTGAACACGTGAGTGATACGCGGAACGTCCAGACCACGAGCAGCAACGTCGGTCGCCACAACGATGTCCAGACGGCCATCCTTGAGGGATTCGATCACGCGCTCACGTTGGTTCTGAGCAATGTCACCGTTCAGCGCAGCGGCTTTGTAGCCTTTGGCTTCCAGGGCACTGGCCAGGTCCAGGGTCGCTTGCTTGGTGCGCACGAACATGATCAGGGCATCGAAGTCTTCAACTTCCAGCAGGCTCAATACAGCCGAGGTCTTCTGGTCAGCGTGAACCAACAGGTGAGCCTGTTCGATCGCGGTAACGGTCTGAGTCTTGGTCTGGATCTTCACGTGTTGCGGATCGCGCAGATGGCGTTCGGCAATGGCACGGATCGACTGCGGCAAGGTGGCCGAGAACAATACGGTCTGACGGGTTGGAGGCAAGGCCTTGAAGATAACTTCGAGGTCGTCCATGAAACCCAGTTTCAACATTTCGTCCGCTTCGTCGAGAACCAGGTGGTTCACGGTCGACAGAACTTTTTCGTCGCGACGCAGGTGGTCGCACAGACGGCCCGGAGTGGCGACAACGATCTGTGCGCCATTACGGATTGCTTTCAGTTGTGGACCCATAGGGGCGCCGCCGTAAACGGCCACAACGGTAACGCCCGGCATTTGCTTGGCGTAGGTTTCGAAAGCGGTTGCTACTTGCAGCGCCAACTCACGGGTTGGCGCCAGGATCAGGGCTTGCGGCTCGCGCTTAGCAGGATCGATGCGATGCAGGATCGGCAAGGCGAACGCAGCGGTTTTACCCGTACCGGTTTGCGCCTGACCAATCATGTCGTGACCGGCCATGATGATCGGGATCGATTGCTGCTGAATAGCCGAAGGCTCTTCGTAGCCAGTCGCGATGACGGCTGCAAGAATATTCGGATTAAGATTAAAAGCGGCGAAGCCGCCGGTTTCCTGGGTCATGGGTCTGCCTCTAAGTGCATCCGCAAAGACCCATGCTCCAAAGCTGCGCATGCCGTGTAAGACTCAAGAGTCGCCCTGGCTGCTTTGTCGGCGGGGATTTGCGAAAACGAATGAATGAAAAAGATTCGTCAAGGGAGAGTCCGCTGTGCGGACGTGCAGCCGAAGCTGACTTCGGGGAATTGCGCTACCTAAACGCGGCCCGGTTAAAGGCCGGCGCGCACTATACCGGAATTCGCTCAAAAAGGGAGCTTTATTTGTCGGAAAACTGCCGTGTACAGCGTTCTGTCACACGCTTTGCGGATAATCGGGCAACGGTCTATTTTTCCAAGGCCCGGCCCTGCTGACGATCGCGCTAAAACGGTTCACCCTTGTGACGCCGACCTGCTGTCTCACATCCCCCTACCCACCCCTTCCCGCCCGAGGAAATGCACCATGAATCAGCCCTGCTCCAGTCGTGTGAGCCGTGAACGGCACGGTCATGTCCTGATGATCGGCCTGGATCGGGTGGCCAAACGCAACGCCTTCGATCTCGATCTGCTCAACGAACTGAGCCTGGCCTATGGCGAGTTCGAGGCCGACAGCGAAGCCCGGGTGGCGGTGGTGTTCGGCCACGGTGAGCATTTCACCGCGGGGCTGGACCTGGTCAGCGCCAGCGCGGCCCTGGCCGAAGGCTGGCAGGCACCGCCTGGTGGCTGCGATCCGTGGGGTGTATTCGCTGGCCCCAGGGTCAGCAAACCGGTGATTGTCGCCGCACAAGGCTACTGCCTGACCATCGGTATCGAATTGATGCTGGCCGCCGATATCAACCTGTGCGCCAGCAACACCCGCTTCGCCCAGAAAGAAGTGCAACGCGGGATCTTCCCGTTCGGCGGCGCCACGTTGCGCCTGCATCAGGTCGCTGGCTGGGGCAATGCCATGCGCTGGCTGCTGACCGGCGATGAATTCGACGCCCATGAGGCGTTGCATCTGGGGTTGGTGCAGGAAGTCATGGCCAGCGAGGATCTGCTGCCACGGGCGATGGAGTTGGCTGAGCGGATTGCCCGGCAGGCGCCGCTTGGGGTTCAGGCGACGCTGATGTCTGCAAGGCAGGCGCGTTATGAAGGGGAAATAGCGGCCGCGCGGGGTTTGCCGCCGCTGGTGAAGAAGTTGCTCGCCAGTGAGGATGCCAAAGAAGGCGTTCGGTCGATGATCGAAAAGCGACCCGGCGTGTTCAAAGGTTGTTGAGAAACTTAGGTCGCCGGGCGAATCGCCTTGATCAACGACTGCAACGAATACCCCAAGCGCGGCGCCAGTCCTTCGGCGCGGGCGATCAAGCCGTCCATGTCCAGTTCCTGATCCAGCTCCGAAGGCACGAACAGAATCACATTGCCCTCCTTCACCGGCAGTTCCCAGTAATGCCGGTGATAGAGCCCGCGCAACAAGGCGGCGCCCAACGGTTTGCCATCATCGGTAGCCCACTGATTGATCACCAGCCAGCCACCCGGGTTCAGGCGTTTCTGACAGTTTTCCAGGAAATTCCACGCCAGATGCCCGACACCCGGCCCGACATCGGTATAGAGGTCGACGAAAATCAGATCCGCCGGCTCAGCGGTATCGAGCAGTTCCAGCGCATCGCCCACACGGATATACAACCGCGGATCATCATCCAGCCCAAGGTATTCAATGGCCAGGCGCGGTACGTCGGGGCGCAGTTCGATGGCTTCGACGTCTTCCAGCGGCAGGAACTTGAGGCAGGCCTGGGTCAGGGTGCCGGCTCCGAGACCGAGGAACAGCGCGCTTTCCGGCTGCTCGTGGCACAACGCGCCAATCAGCATCGCCCTTGTGTAATCGTATTCGAGCCAGCTCGGATCAGCCGTGAACACGCAGCTCTGTTCGATGGCATCACCGAACTCGAGAAAACGGTAATCAGCCACTTCCAGCACGCGAATCACGCCGAACTCATCCTGTACCTCGGCGAGCAGATGCTCGACGCGCTCCTCAGTCATTTCGTCTCCTGATCGTCGCCGTGCCCGGCAACGTACTAAAACCGCGGAGTAGCGCGGCAAAGGCGCGATTGTCCGCGAAGCGACGGGAACAGGTCACGCACTAATTGCTGATAACATGACCGTCCGAGCGTAAAACACTAGAGACCGTGATGAGCCAACCCTGGAGCCCTGACAGCTGGCGCGCCCTGCCGATCCAGCAACAACCCCATTACCCCGACGCAGCGCATTTGCTGCACGTCGAGCAAACGCTGGCCAGTTATCCGCCGCTGGTGTTTGCCGGTGAAGCGCGGGAGTTGCGCCGTCAGTTTGCCGAAGTGACCCAGGGCCGCGCGTTTCTGCTGCAGGGCGGCGACTGCGCCGAAAGCTTCGCCGAGTTCTCCGCCGCGAAAATCCGCGACACCTTTAAAGTCCTGTTGCAAATGGCGATCGTCATGACCTTCGCCGCCGGTTGCCCGGTGGTCAAGGTCGGGCGCATGGCCGGGCAGTTCGCCAAGCCGCGATCAGCCAACGATGAAACCATCGACGGCGTAACCCTGCCGGCCTACCGTGGCGACATCGTCAACGGCATCGGCTTCGACGAAAAAAGCCGCGTGCCGGACCCGGAACGCTTGCTCCAGTCCTACCACCAGTCCACCGCAACCCTGAACCTGTTGCGCGCCTTCGCCCAGGGCGGTTTTGCCGACCTGCATCAGGTTCACAAGTGGAACCTGGACTTCATCGCCAACTCGGCGCTGGCGGAAAAATACAGCCACCTGGCCGATCGCATCGATGAAACCCTGGCGTTCATGCGCGCCTGCGGCATGGACAGCTCGCCGCAACTGCGCGAAACGAGTTTCTTCACCGCCCACGAAGCGCTGTTGCTGAACTATGAAGAAGCCTTCGTGCGTCGCGACAGCCTGACCAACGACTACTACGATTGCTCGGCGCACATGCTGTGGATCGGCGACCGCACCCGTCAGCTCGACGGCGCTCACGTCGAGTTCCTGCGTGGCGTGAACAACCCGATCGGGGTCAAAGTCGGCCCGAGCATGAACCCCGAAGACCTGATTCGCCTGATCGACGTGCTCAACCCGGACAACGATCCGGGCCGTCTGAACCTGATTGCGCGGATGGGTGCGAACAAGGTCGGCGATCACCTGCCGCAACTGATCCGTGCCGTGCAGCGCGAAGGCAAGCAAGTGCTGTGGAGTTGCGACCCGATGCACGGCAACACCATCAAGGCCAGCAGCGGCTACAAGACCCGCGACTTTGCGCAGATCCTTGGCGAAGTGAAGCAGTTCTTCCAGGTTCACGAAGCGGAAGGCACGTATGCCGGCGGTATCCACATCGAGATGACCGGGCAGAATGTCACGGAGTGCATAGGTGGTGCGCGGCCGATTACCGAAGACGGGTTGTCGGACCGGTACCACACCCATTGCGACCCGCGGATGAATGCCGATCAGTCACTGGAGTTGGCGTTTTTGATTGCTGAAACCCTGAAGCAAGTCCGCCGTTAAATCGCATCGCCCCCTTCGCGAGCAAGCCCCACATTAGACCGCGTCCGTCTGGACAACCCGGTCAACTGTGGGAGCGGGCTTGCTCGCGAAGGCGTCCTCTCAGTCACCGCCAATCTGAGCCAATGCCACCCGCAACCGCCCCGCACTCGCCCGCGGGCAATTCAACTGAACCCGCTCAAGCCCCAACCAATCCGCCATCCGCCGCAGATTGACCGCCAACGCCAGCATCCCCTCGTCATCCAGCCCCGGCTCTTCCTCATGCACAGCGTGCACCGCCAGCCTGCCCGACGCCCGCTCGGCGCGCAGATCCACCCGCGCGGCAATCCGCTCATTGTGCAAAAACGGCAACACGTAATAGCCGTAGACCCGCTTGTCCTGCGGCGTATAAATCTCCAGCCGATAGCGAAAATCGAACAGGCGCTCGGTGCGGCTGCGCTCCCAGATCAACGAATCAAACGGTGACAGCAAGGCGCTGGCCTCGACCTTGCGCGGCACTTTCGGCTCAGGCAGACAATAGGCCGGTTGCCGCCAGCCCTGGACTTCGCACGCCAGCAACTCACCCGCCTCCACCAATTCCGCCAAGCGCGGACGGGCATCACCGGGACTCAGGCGAAAGTAATCCCGCAGGTCTTTTTCTGTTCCGACGCCCAACGCTGTCGCGGCATGCAGCAACAGGCCGTGCTGGGCCTCGGCCTCACTCAGCAGCGGCTGCGCAAGAATCGCCGTAGGAATCACCCGCTCCGGCAGATCATAAAGCCGCTCGAACCCGCGCCGCCCGGCCACGGTCACTTCACCAGCGGCGAACAACCATTCCAGCGCATGCTTTTCCGCACTCCAGTCCCACCAGGGTCCTGCCCGTTCCTGACGGGTCGACAGGCTTCCGGCACCCAGCGCGCCCAGCTCCTGAACCGAGGACAGCACCCGGCGAATCGTGTCCTGCTGCTCCCGACCGAAACGTGCCAGTTGCTGATAGATATCTTCGCCGCGGGTCGCGCGTAGCATGCGCCAGCGCATCAACGGGTACATCGACAAGGGCAGCAACGAGGCTTCATGCCCCCAATATTCGAAAAGCGTGCGCCGCCGGCCCGAACTCCAGGCAGCCTGGTCGAGCAAGTCGGATGAGTAATTGCCGAGGCGGGAAAACAGGGGAAGGTAGTGCGAACGCACCAACGCATTGACCGAATCGATCTGCAGAATGCCCAGCCGCTCGATCAGCCGATTGAGCTGAACCGGTTTGATCGCCGCTGGCGGCTGGCGCCCGTTGAACCCTTGGGCGGCCAGCGCCAAACGCCGAGCCTGTTTGAGGGAAAAGGACAGTGTTGCGGGCATGAGCATCTCCTTGTCTGCTCGCAACCTACCTCACCGGGAGACGGTTTGTGTAGTTGTGCATGACTCATTTGTGCATCGGGTCATTCCAGAACGGTTTGACCGACTCGAACTCCACATCCGCACGACTCATGCCAATGTCCTTCAGCGCTTCGTCGCTCAGACTCGCCAGCAGCTCGCGCTCCCGGTGAAGTTCGTACCAGCGGCTGAATTTGTGCAGCAAATCGGATACCAGGTGGATCGAGTGTTTTTCTACGGCTGGATGTTCATGTTGACCTTTCATCTTGTTGCCCTCCGTTTGGATGGCTCAAGTGTCGCGCCGGGGCTAAGATCAATCCAACGAATGTTTCTGATGTAACACATCTCGGAGATTGATGAATGTCTGCCTACCCGAGTATCGATACCGAAGTGCTGCGCACCTTTGTCGCCATCGCCGACCAGGGCGGTTTTACCCGCGCCGGCGAGTTGGTCAACCGCACTCAGTCCGCCGTGAGCATGCAGATGAAGCGGCTGGAAGAGGATGTGTTGCAGCGTCAATTGTTCCAGCGCGACGGACGGCAGGTGCGGCTGACGGCCGAGGGTCAGGTGTTGCTCGGCTATGCACGGCGCATCCTCAAGCTGCACAGCGAGGTGTTCAATACGTTGCGCGAGCCGCACATGGTTGGCATGGTGCGCATTGGTACGCCGGACGATTACGTGATGCGATTTTTGCCGGGGATTCTGCGGCGATTTGCCCAGACGTATCCGCTGATCCAGATCGAAGTGCACTGCGAATCATCAAAACAATTGCTGCTGCGCCAGGACCTGGACTTGACCATCGTCACCCGCGAACCGGGCAACGAAATCGGCCAGTTGCTGCGCAAGGAGCGTTTTGTCTGGGCCGAGGCGCAATGTTTCAGCGCCCATGAGCAAACGCCGCTGCCGCTGGCAATGTTCAACAGTGATTGCTTCTGCAGGCTGTGGGCCTGCAATGCGCTCGATGCCATGGGTCGCGATTACCGCGTGGCGTACAACAGCGACAGCCTGTCGGCAATCATGGCGGTGGTCAGTGCAGGCCTGGCGGTGACCGCGCAGCTGGAAAGCCTGGTCACCCCGGACATGCGCATTCTCGGTGAAGCCGAAGACCTGCCGATTCTGCCCGAGGCCAGCATCATGCTGGTGCGCAACCTGCACAACCCCTCACCGATCACCGAGTGCCTGGCCGAACACATCGTCGAAGGTTTCAAACTTTAAGGGCAAGCATCACCGCACAGAGCACCAGAAAACCACAGAACAACCCGCGCAGCAGTCGCTCCGGCAGTGCGTGGGCGATCCTCACGCCCCAACTGATGCTCATCAGACCGCCGACCGCCAAGGGCAAGCCGATCATCCAGTCCACCTGATGGTGCACCGCGTAAGTCACCAGCGTGACGCCCGTACTCGGCAACGCCAGCGCCAGCGACAACCCCTGCGCAACCACCTGACTGGTGCCGAACAGACTGGTCAGCACCGGCGTTGCCACCACCGCCCCGCCCACGCCAAATAACCCGCCCATGGTGCCGGAGGCGGCGCCGAGCACGCCCAGCCATGGCCATGAGTAGTTCATCTGCGCAGACACTGGCGCGTTGGCGCAGAACATTCGCACCAGGTTGTAGGCCGACAGGGCAATGAGGAACGCGACAAACCCGACGCGCATGGTTTGCGCATCAATGCCCACCGCCCAGATCGAACCGATCCAGGCAAAACAGAACCCCATCGAAGCCAATGGCAGCGCGTGGCGCAATTCAATGCGATTACGCTGGTGGTAACGCCACAGCGCCAGCATCACGTTGGGCACCACCATCACCAGCGCCGTGCCCTGGGCAATCTGCTGATCGAGGCCGAACAACACGCCCAGCAACGGAATCGCAATCAAACCACCGCCAATGCCGAACAACCCACCGAGGGTGCCCAGGGCGGCGCCAAACGCCAGGTACATCAAAAACTCAATCACAGGCTATTTTCCCTTCACGTCAGGCTGTTCATCCTACGCAGTCGACGCTGGCGGGGAAACGCACAGCAACGCACAATGGCTGTGCCAACTTCGCACAAGCGCTGACGACACCATGAACCCCAATCAATTGACCGAACAACTGGGTCTGTTCCTCGACGTGCTGGAAACCGGCAGTTTTTCCGCCGCGTCCCGCCGCCATCCGCTGACCCCTTCGGCGGTGGCGAGGCGCATCGACAGTCTGGAAAACGCCGTCGGCAGCCAGTTGTTCATTCGCAGTACCCACGCGGTGCGCGCGACCCCGGCGGGTTTGGCGTTTGCCGAACGCGCGCGGCGGATCGTGGCTGAACTGCGGCTGGCTCGGGCTGAGGCGGTATCCTTGAGCAGCGCACCGGAAGGCTTGATCCGGATCGATGCACCGGCAGCGTTCGGACGGCGACATCTGGCGCCGGTGATTGCCGACTTTCTGATGCTCTACCCCGGCCTCGACGTGCAGTTGCACCTGATCGACAGTTTCGTCGACATGCAGGGTTTGAATCTGGGCAAGGTCGATCTGGTGCTGCGCGCCGGGCAAATGGCCGATACCCGGCTGGTGGCCACGCCGCTGGCGAGCATGGTGCGCATCGCCTGTGCCAGCCCCGAGTATTTGCAACGGCGTGGCGTGCCGACCGATCCGGCGCAGCTGATTGAGCATGATGGCCTCGACTGGGATGGCTTGGCCCCGCCGTTCGCCTGGCGTTTCGAGCGGGACGGGCAGATGCACTTGCACCGCCCGACGCGCATCCGCATGAGTGCCAACAATGCCGAGGCGCTGGTTTGCGGTGCATTGGCCGGGCTGGGTATCGCGCACTTGCCAACCTGGTTGACCAGCGAATACCTGTTACGCGGTGAACTGCTTCCGCTGTTCTGCGAACACGGCCTGCCACCACCGGAAACGACCGGCATTTATGCCTTGCGCCTTGAGCAACAACCCAATCCCCGCAGTCGCTTGTTGCTGGAGTACCTGAAAACCCGCTTCAGCCCGATACCGCCGTGGGATCTGGCCCTGCAAAGTATCCTCGACCGGCACTAGGCTAAAATTGTCTGGTGCATTAAAGATTCGCCCGCTAGATTTATGACGATCACTGATCAAGGCTTCGAAATGACCACCGAGCGCAACACCCCGGATAACTGCGACGACCTGCTGCTGGATAATCAGGCCTGCTTCGCCCTGCATTCCACCTCGCTGCTGATGACCAAGGTCTACAAGCCGCTGTTGCAGGCACTGGGCCTGACCTATCCGCAATACCTGGCGATGATGGTGCTGTGGGAACAGGACGGTTTGACCGTAGGCGAAATCAGCACGCGCCTGCTGACCGATCCTGGCTCGCTGACGCCACTGCTCAAACGCCTGGAAGTCGAAGGTTTACTCAGCCGCACCCGCAGCCGTGAAGACGAGCGGGTGGTGATTGTAGAACTCACCGAACAGGGTCGTGCATTGCGGGAGCAGGCGCGCGGGATTCCCCAGTGCATCCTCGGCGCCAGCGGGATGACCTTGGAGCGACTGCAGAAACTTCAAGCGGAGCTGCAAGTGCTGCGCAGCAATCTGCAAGACAGCCTCTGATCTCCAAACCACCACAAATCCCCCTGTGGGAGCGAGCTTGCTCGCGATAGCGATCTGACATTCTGCATTGATGTTGACTGACACACCGCTATCGCGAGCAAGCTCGCTTGTATGTTTAGACTTGAAGGGGTGGGCGGGACTAAAAGCTCGATTCTGACTCTGACCAGTACAGACCGTGGGAGACTTCTCGTCCCGCCCTTTCTACCCAAAGCGCCGATAAGGAATTCATCGGTAAAACCGACGATAGAGGCAAGCCAGCGCAACGGTAGACCCCGACAAGCTCTTAAACCCTAGCTCCGAGGATTCGTCATGACAATCCTTACTTCGCAGACGGTTGTTGGCATCGATATCGCCAAGGCTGAAATAGTTATCTATCGCTCCGACCTGCAAACCACTGACGCCATCAAGAACGATCGAAGAGCCCTTAAACGCTGGCTTAAAACATTGCCCGCCCAAAGCGCTATCGCCGTTGAAGCCACCAACATCTACCACCTGGACACTGTCGAGTTGGCCCATGCGATGGGTCACCAGGTCTATGTCGTGGATGCTTATCGGGTGAGCAACTATCGCCGCGGCATCGGCCAGCGAGCCAAGAACGATCCCTGCGATGCCCGTCTGCTGGCGCGTTATTTGACGAACGAACAAGACGGACTGCGGATCTGGAGCCCGCCACCCAAGGCCTACACCTCGCTGAAAAGCCTGCTCCACAGGCGTGCAACGCTGATCCAGAACCATGCCGGTCTGATGCTGAGCTGGGCCAATGAACCCTTGTTGAAGAAAGTGCAGACCGCCCAGCAAAAAGCCTTCAAGCAAGCGGATCAGGCCATTCAGAAACTGCTGCGCAAGGTCAGCAAAGAGGCGGGTATTGAAGAGAATATCGACCGCTGCAAAGCCATCGAAGGGGTTGGCGAACTGACTGCAACCGGGTTGGCGACGACCTTTATGCGCGGTGATTTTGCCAATAGTGATGCGTTCATCGCGTTTCTAGGAATGGACCTTACGGTCGATGACTCCGGGAAGAAGAACGGCCCCCGGCACCTGACCAAAAAAGGGGATCCGGAAGTACGCCGGTTGGCTTACAACGCCGCAATGGCAGCCTGTCGCTCAGCTAAATGGAAACCGTTTTACGAGTCATATTTGGCAAGAGGCTTCTCGAAAACCCAGGCATTGGTGGCCCTTGCCCGGAAACTCTGCCGGGTGGCATTTGCCCTGATGAAAAATCAGAGCAAATACCAGCCGGCCTGAAGTTGCGGGGTTGCCCTGCAACATAGAATCTCCCACATTATTTTGTGGTGCCCCTTCCGGCTTCGTTCCCCCCCATCAAAAAATTCTTCGCTAGAAATCCCGCCGCAACAGCTCTAGCCCAACACATCTAATCAGCGCCCGCCTCCAGATCAAAACTTTTTTCGAAATTTATATTGCACACTAAATATAAGCGCACTACATTTACCTCGCACTTACTTAGCGCGCAAACATTTAGCGCGAGAAACCCAAGCTCGAACGAGGCTCACACCATGCAAACTCTCTACACCGCTATCGCAACCTCCACCGGCGGCCGTGACGGTCGTGCGGTTTCAAGCGACAACATCCTCGACGTCAAACTCGCCACGCCCAAGGAACTCGGGGGTGCCGGCGGCGCAGCGACCAACCCTGAGCAACTGTTCGCAGCCGGTTACTCCGCCTGCTTCATCGGCGCACTGAAATTCGTCGCCAGCCAGACCAAACGCACCATCCCGAACGACGCCTCGATCACCGCCCATGTCGGCATCGGCCAGATCCCTGGCGGTTTCGGCCTGGACATCGACCTGCACATCAGCCTGCCGGGTCTTGAGCAAGCCGATGCACAAAGCCTGGTCGATGCTGCACACCAGGTCTGCCCGTACTCCAACGCCACCCGTGGCAACGTCGATGTGCGCCTGCACGTTACCGTCTAACCGCTGAATCCCAGGCCCGAACCAGGAAACGAACATGCGCACTTTCAGTAAAGTCTTGACCGGCACCCTTCTCGCCTTGTCCATCCACAGCGCGTTCGCGGGCGACGGGGTTGAACACAACACCCAGGCGTTCCTCGATGTTCTGAATGCCGGCACCGGCAAACCGATGGAACAACTCACCCCTAAAGAAGCCCGCCCCGTGCTGGTCGGCGCGCAGGCCGGGGTGAAACTGACGCTGCCAAAAGCCGATGTCAGCGAGAAAACCATTCAAGTCGACGGCCAACCGCTCAAGCTGACCATCGTCCGGCCGGCCGGGGTCAAAGGTCCGCTGCCCGTGTTCATGTTCTTCCACGGCGGTGGCTGGGTGCTGGGGGACTTCCCGACCCACGAGCGTCTGGTTCGGGACTTGGTAACGGGTTCGGGGGCGACAGCGGTGTTCGTCAATTACACCCCGTCACCGGAAGCGCATTACCCGGTGGCGATCAACCAGGCTTACGCCGCAACCCAATGGGTGGCCGAGCACGGTAAAGAGATCAACGTCGACGGCAAACGTCTGGCCGTGGCCGGTAACAGCGTCGGTGGCAACATGGCGGCAGTGGTTGCGCTGATCGCCAAAGACAAGGGCACACCGGCGATCAGGTTCCAGGTGCTGCTGTGGCCGGTGACTGACGCCAGCTTCGAAACGGCGTCCTACAACCAGTTTGCCGAAGGACACTTCCTCACCAAAAACATGATGAAGTGGTTCTGGGACAACTACACCACCGACGCCAAACAACGTAACGAGATCTACGCCTCGCCGCTGCGGGCGACTACCGCGCAACTCAAGGGTCTGCCACCCGCCCTGGTGCAGACCGCCGGCGCCGACGTGTTGCGCGATGAAGGTGAAGCCTACGCCCGCAAACTTGACGAAGCTGGGGTGCCGGTCACGGCGGTGCGCTATAACGGCATGATCCACGACTATGGTTTGCTTAACGTGGTGAGCAAGGTGCCTGCGGTGCGTTCGGCGATGTTGCAAGCCTCTGAAGAACTGAAGCAACACCTGAAATAAAGCAAAAGATCTTGATCTTCAGGTACAAAAAAGCCCGACTCGATGGTCGGGCTTTTTCATTCCTGAAGCAGTGCTTATTTAGCACGGCCTTTGTAGGAACCGCCTTCGCGGGTATCGATCTCGATCTTGTCACCGATTTCGATGAAGTCAGCAACTTGCAGCTCAGTACCGTTGCTCAGCTTGGCAGGCTTCATCACCTTGCCGGAAGTGTCGCCGCGAGCCGAACCTTCGGTGTAGTCAACTACGCGCACGATGGTGGTCGGCAGTTCTACGGAAACCAGACGCTCTTCGAAGAAGATCGCTTCGCAAACATCGGTCATGCCTTCTTCAACGAAAGGCAGAACGGCTTCGATGTCTTCAGCGTTCAGCTCGTACATGGTGTAGTCGGTGGTGTCCATGAACGTGTAGGTGTCGCCGCTGATGAAGGACAGGGTCGCTTCTTTGCGGTCGAGGATTACGTCGTCCAGCTTGTCGTCGGCGCTGTAAACGATCTCGGTCTTGTAACCGGTCAGCAGGTTTTTCAGCTTGGTCTTCATGATCGCGCTGTTACGACCAGACTTGGTGAATTCAGCTTTCTGAACCAGCCAAGGATCGTTTTCGAGACGGATCACGGTACCGGGTTTCAGTTCTTTACCAGTTTTCATTGCGAATATCCGAATTTGGATGGGATTTACAAAAATCTAGGCCGCGTATCATATCCAATTTACATAAAACTGTACCAGCGCTGCGGCAAGATCCGCCTGCAAAGCCTGTTCCAGACACCACGCTTCGGCGTGTTTTTGCAGTTCTGGCCAGTGTTTTCGGGTCGATTGCCAGTGCCCGGTCATATTCTCACCCGCATTCCATGCCCGCCAAAGACCGCTGATCGCCTCGCCGGCAGGCTCGGACAGGCCTTTGGTGTACAGAGCGAGGAAGGCGTCGAGCTTGTCCAGGTGGATGTCTTCGTCTTGCTGATAGATGTGCCAGAGCAGCGGCCGGCCAGCCCATTGGGCGCGGACAAAGGAATCTTCACCGCGCACGGCGTTGAAATCGCAGCACCACAGCAACAGGTCATATTGATCCTGTCGGACGAACGGCAGCACTTGCACGGTCAAGGCATCGCGCACATGCACCGCGCCGGCCACCAAACCGTCCACACCAAGCCAACGTTCGACATCCCCAAGAATCCGACCTTCGGGCACCAGCAGATGAGTGGGCGTCGAGTCGGCAGCCATTGCGTCGAGCCAGCTGGCCAGCCCATTATTTTCGTAGGCAAATAGCGAGATCAACCGCGCACCTTGCGCGCGATCAATCCCTAAACCTTGCAGGAATTCTCGCTGGGCCTCGGGGCTTTGCTGAAACTGCTGACGACGCTCAAGCAATCCACTTTCACGCAGCAAGCCACCCGTGCCCTTCTGAAACCCTGGGAAGAAAAAGATTTTTTGTACGTTCTTGTACTTCACCGACGGCAAACCGTGGCAGCCGACGATCCAGTCCTCGGCACTCAGATAGTCGAGATTCATCCACAGCGGCGGTTTTTCCCGCGCGGCCATGGCGTCCATGTAAGCACTCGGCAATTGGCAGGCGAACGCGGCGATCACCACATCAGCGGCTTCAGTCGGCTGCCAGTCGGCCGTCCACTGACGCACTTCGACGCCCTGCCGCCATTGCTGTGAGGCGTTGATGTCGATTTCCGGACACAAGCGCTCGAAGGCGCGCAGATCATCGACCCACAAACGCACAGCCACCGAATGTTCGGCCACCAGTTGTCGGGCCAGACGCCAGGTCACGCCGATGTCGCCAAAGTTGTCGACTACCGTGCAGAAAATATCCCAGCGCCAGCAGTTTTTTACTTGAGGCATTTCAGGCATTCCAGGCTCCCGTTGGCAAAGGCGCCGATTGTCCTCATAAATTACCCCGTGCAGAAGAGCCGACGGCGATTAATCTTCATGCGACAATCGCCACTTGCCCGCGACCACCCGCCAGGAGGCAGCCATGCCCTATCGCCCCAACCCGCGCCGCCCGTTGCCGATCCAAATCAACGCCTTGCAACTGACCGGCAGCATTGCCCTGGGTGTGTGGCTGGGGTTTATCGCGATCGCGCTGACGTGCTGGCTCGCCTCTCGACTGTTGTTCAGCGAGCAGCTGGCGCCCGTGGCTGAAGCCGTGCAGCAACTGGCCAAGCCGCCGGTGGTGGCACAACCGGCACCGGATATTCCACCGCAGAGCCCGTTGTTCGAACAGTACGAAGAAAACCTGCGCAAGAACGAGCAACAGCAACGAATGGATCAGGCTCGCAGCACCGGCCGCAATCTGTCCAACCCGAAATGCCAGTTCTGGCTGCAACAGGACCAGACTGCGCCGAGCGAAAAAAGCCGCGCCAACGTCCTGCAATTCTGCGATTAATCATGAAGCTCTCTATGCACAAGCCGACCGTCCACCAACTGATTCTTGACAAGCTGCGGATCGACCTCGACATCGCCGAACGCGCCGCGCAAACCGCTTACGAAACCGCGACCCACGAAGAAAACATCGCCGAGAACAAGTACGACACGCTGGGTCTGGAGGCGTCTTATCTGGCAGCCGGGCAGGCCAAACGGGTGGAGGAAATCCGGCAGTCACTGACGCTTTGCCAGAACCTGACGCTGCGGCCTTACGACGATCAGCGCGGCATCGAAGTCGGTGCCCTGCTCGGTCTGGAAGACGAAAAGGGTCGTGAGCAATGGCTGTTTCTGGCCCCCGACGGCGCGGGTTTGAAGGTCGATCTGGTGGGGCAGATGATTACCGTCATCACCCCCCGCTCACCGCTGGGCAAAAGCCTGCTGGGCAAGTTCGAAGGGGACGAGGTGGAGATTCTGGTGGCGGGCGCTCGGCAACAGTTTTCTGTCACCGAGGTGGCATAGAAAGGGAGATTAATGCACCGGCAGTTCGACGCCGTCGAACAGCTCTTCCAGTTCCTGTTTGTTGTGGCACTGGATGGCCTTGGCCATGACTTCGCGGGTCAGGTGCGGGGCGAACTTCTCGATGAAGTCGCACATGAAGCCACGCAGGAACGTGCCGCGACGGAAACCGATTTTAGTAATGCTGGATTCGAACAAATCGCTGGCATCAAGCATGACCAAGTCGCTATCGAGTTTGGCATCGACCGCCATTTTCGCCACGATGCCCACGCCCAGGCCCAGGCGAACGTAAGTCTTGATCACATCGGCGTCGGCGGCGGTGAACACCACTTTCGGCGTCAGGCCGCGATGGCTGAACGCTTCGTCGAGTTTCGAGCGACCGGTGAAACCGAACACGTACGTCACGATCGGGTATTCGGCCAGGGCTTCGAGGGTCAACTTCGACAGTTTGGTCAGCGGGTGGCCCTGAGGCACGACCACGCAGCGGTTCCAGCGATAGCACGGCATCATCACCAGATCACCGAACAGCTCCAGCGCTTCGGTGGCGATGGCGAAATCCACGGTGCCGTCAGCGGCCATTTCAGCGATCTGCATCGGCGAACCCTGGTGCATGTGCAGGGCAACGTCCGGGTACTGCTTGATAAAATTGCTGATCACCGGTGGCAACGCATAACGCGCCTGGGTGTGCGTGGTGGCGATCGACAGGGTGCCCTTCTTCTCGTTGGAGAATTCCTGGGCAATCTGCTTGATGCTTTCAACCTTGCGCAGGATCTCGCCGGCGGTGGTGATAATTCGCTCGCCGGCCGGGGTGACGCGGGTCAGGTGCTTGCCGCTGCGAGCGAAAACCTCGACCCCCAATTCGTCTTCCAGCAGACGGATCTGCTTACTGATGCCCGGTTGCGACGTGTAAAGGCTTTGGGCTGTAGCGGAAACGTTGAGGTCGTGGTGCGCCACTTCCCAGATGTAGCGCAGTTGTTGAAGCTTCATATGAATCCCTCAAAGCAGGTAGACGCCACGGGCATCAGCGACGGTATATAACTATATTAATGGTTTGACGAATAAATCTAGAACTTTTTTATCAAACTGCCACTATTGGTGCTCTAGCGATCCCCTTGGCGGCGACGTTCCACCAGTGGCACCAGATAGACCGGCACCCGAGACAGTTGCAACACCCGCGCTGCAGTGCGGCCCAAAGGCGTTTCCGCGCCAGCACCATGGCTATGACTACCTACGATCAACAAATCCACGGAGAGTTTCTGCGCCTGGTCGAGAATCACCTGCGACGGATCGCCCTGAAGCACCCGCACTGCTTTGATCCGTTCCAGGTCCTGCGACCCTTCATCCCCCAATTCTTCACGAAAGCTGTCGAGCACCCGCTGCTCGATGTTGGCAATCACCGTGTTCAGTCCTTGGCTGTGAAACTCATTCAGCGCCTGCTCATCGAGGTAACTCTGAAGCACCGACTCGGCAAACAGCCCCATCGGTTCAACGGCATGCACCACGTAGAGATCGGCATTGAATGTTCGCGCCAGCGCCAAGGCATGCTGCATCACCAAAGGTGCGTACAGGCCGAGGTCAGTGGCGTACAGCATCGAATGAATCATATGACCTCCTTGAGTGCCAACATGGCGGAGATTGATTCAGCTTAGCAGTGCCTTGGCGAGTACGACGTTTCGCGTAACGCGTTGAACCGTGGGCTTAAACCTTTTGCTCGTTGCTTATGCCGTGCGGCACGTGGCCGGTGGCGACCACCTCGCGGGCCAACTCGCAATGACCGGCCTGATCGTCGAAAAACACGTCGGCGGCAAAGGCTTCGAGAAACGCCGACTTGGTCAGGCCGCCGAGAAACAGCGACTCGTCCAGACGAATGTCCCATTCGCGCAAGGTACGGATCACTCGTTCATGGGCCGGCGCCGATCGCGCGGTCACCAGCGCGGTGCGGATCGGACAGGCGTCTTCGGGGAACTCGCGCTGCAACAGATTGAGGGCTGCGAGGAAGCCCTTGAACGGCCCACCGCGCAACGGCTCGCGGGCGGCTTCACGCTCGCTGGCCTGAAACGCTTCCAGACCACCGGACTGATAGACGCGCTCCGATTCGTCGGAAAACAGCACCGCGTCACCATCGAAGGCAATGCGCAATTCATCACTGGCCGCACGGCTGGCGCCACCCGACAGAATGGTCGCCGCGGCGAACCCGGCATCCAGCGCACTGCGCACGTCTTCGGCATGCGTCGAAAGAAACAGGTCGCAGCCAAACGCCTTGAGGTACGGATAAGGACTGCGTCCGCCGACAAACGCCGCGCGGGAAATCGCCAGGCCATAGTGGTGGATCGAATTGAACACCCGCAAGCCGGTGTCGGCACTGTTGCGCGACACCAGGATCACCTCGACCCGGGCACGGCCGAGGCTGGTGTTCAAGTTGAGGAGTTTTTGTACCAGCGGGAATGCATCACCGGGCTCGAGGATTTCGTCTTCGTGTTCGATCTGATATTGCCGATAGGCCTCGACACCGCTCGACAGATAAACCTTGTGGCTTTCGCTCAAGTCGAACAGCGCACGCGAAGAAATCGCCAGCACCAGTTTGTCGTCGATAGTTTTTGCCATGCCCTTCCCCCTCAGGATGATCGACTCAAGTATTACGTCGATCGATAAAACTCAAACTGCGATACAAGGCTTCGATTCGCGGCAACTCGCACCCTGCGGCCTTGGCTGCCGCCAGTGGCCGGGCGTAAATCGCATCCAGCTCAAGTGGTCGTTTGTGCAGAAAATCGTGGTACATGCTCGGCCAATAGTCCGGCATTTTCTCGGTCACCATGAACAGATGATCGGCATAACCGGCCGGTACGTCGTGACCGCAAGCGATTGCGCCCTGAACCACTTCAGCCATCAGAGCCTTGATCAGTTCCCGACTGTCGGCATCGGCCATCAACGGCGTGGTGCTTGCCCCGAGCAGAACCGACAGACCGTTGTAGGGGATATTCCAGACCAGTTTTTGCCAGCGCGCCTGATGCAGGTTCGCCATGGCCTGGGAATCGATGCCGGCGGCGCGGAATAGCCCGGCGCCTTCCTCGACAATCGCCATGCGCGCCTGATCATCGGCTGCGGGGCCGCTGTGATAGCCAACATTCACCGCGCCGAGCGCCTGATGAGTGATAACGCCTGGTCCGTCGCGATGGACGCAGATATAGCAGAGCCCACCGAGCACATGCAGCGAATCGGGGAGCAACGCTCGCAGACTGTCTTCAACGTCCAGGCCATTTTGCATCAGCAGCACTTTCGCACCGGGGGCGGCGGCTTGAATGATCGTCGGTGCCAGCTGCGCGTTACTGGTGGTTTTCGCGCCCACCAGCAACCAGTCACAGGGCGGCATGTCTTCGGCACTCGAATAGGCCTGAACTGGATTCAACGTCAGCGCGCCGTGCACCGCACTGTCGAGCTTCAACCCTCGCTCGGCCACCGCCGAAAACTCACTGCGCAACAGAAAATGCACATCGAAACCGGCACGCGCCAGCATCAACCCGTAGAAACCGCCGATCGCGCCGGTTCCGATAATACCGATTGTCGGTTTGGTCACTCCCCCCATCATGGCAACTCCTCTGCAATTCGACTCAACGCCTGAACCACGGCTTCATTGAGCTCAGTGCGGGTCAGGCGCGATTTTAGTGCCCCGAAGAATTCACCGTCGCGCACCACAAACAGCGCCGGCAAATAAAAAACCTGATAACGCTCGACCACCCCGCCATTGTTCCCGGCATCAATCCAGCACAACCGATCGACGTCCAGATCGAGTCGTGGCAATTGCTCACGGGCAAAACGGCAACTGGCGCAGCCGACGCTGGCGAAAATGACCAGCGACACACCTCTCATCGCCAGCAGCCGTTGGTCGGCGTCGAAATCAGTCAGTTCCAATTCGACCACTATACTGGGTGGAACAATGTCAGATGGCCGACACATGGAGTCCGTGTTCATGGGACGTTTTATTCCTCACCCTGACGATGTGCCCGTCGAATTGACGTTGCTCAAACCTGAGTGTATTTCACGGCAACAGCTGCACACTATCAGCCTCGGGGGCATGGCTTGCAATTATCACCGGGCGTGGCGCCACGGTACGGCGCTGGAAGTTCGCATGCCGACCTTGAACCCCGACCTGCGTTTTCTGGGCTATGTAGCCTGGTGCCTGCGACGCAAGCGCGGCTATCTGGTAGGCATTGCCTTTGTAGACGAACAGATGATGTTCAGTGCCCGGATGGGCGAGCAAGTGTGCCAGATCGAACGTTACTGCCGCCTGCATGACGCACATGACGAGCTGAAGGATATTCAGGCCCTGGCTCTCGAATGGGTCCAGGAGCATGCCGACGAGTTCTCTCACGACACGGTTCACAGGGCATTTGCGCAGGCAATACTGGATTAAACCGGTGTCTGCCCATTGTCGAGCAGGCGCGTAACGCGCTAAGGTTCTGCTCCCCGACGCGCTTAATTTGCTGTGCTCCGCCGCGCGGGTTCGCTGGCGGCCGGCACCCGTGACCTGACGAGTAAACGATGGCTGATTTACCGATCAACGACCTAAACGTCGCCTCCAACGAGACGCTGATCACTCCCGATCAGCTCAAGCGTGATATCCCTCTGAGTGACGCTGCCCTGCGCACTGTCACCAAGGGCCGCGAAGTCATTCGCAACATTCTTGATGGCACCGACCACCGCCTGTTTGTTGTCATCGGGCCTTGCTCGATCCACGACATCAAGGCAGCCCACGAATACGCCGAGCGCCTGAAGGCGCTGGCGGCAGAAGTGTCCGATACCCTGTATCTGGTCATGCGCGTGTATTTCGAGAAGCCACGCACCACCGTCGGCTGGAAAGGCTTGATCAACGATCCGTACCTGGACGACTCCTTCAAGATTCAGGACGGCCTGCACATCGGTCGTAAATTGCTGCTGGACCTGGCCGAGATGGGCCTGCCGACCGCGACTGAAGCCCTCGACCCGATCTCCCCGCAGTACTTGCAGGACCTGATCAGCTGGTCGGCCATCGGTGCGCGCACCACCGAATCCCAGACTCACCGTGAAATGGCCTCCGGCCTGTCCTCGGCAGTCGGCTTCAAGAACGGCACCGACGGCGGCTTGACGGTCGCTATCAACGCCCTGCAATCGGTTTCCAGCCCTCACCGCTTCCTGGGCATCAACCAGGAAGGTGGCGTGTCGATCGTCACCACCAAGGGCAATGCCTACGGTCACGTGGTACTGCGCGGTGGCAACGGCAAGCCGAACTACGATTCGGTCAGCGTCGCGCTCTGCGAGCAAGCGCTGAACAAAGCGAAGATCAAGCCGAACATCATGGTCGATTGCAGCCACGCCAACTCCAACAAGGACCCGGCCCTGCAACCGCTGGTGATGGAGAACGTCGCCAACCAGATCCTCGAAGGCAACCAGTCGATCATCGGCCTGATGGTCGAAAGTCACCTGAACTGGGGCTGCCAGGCGATCCCGAAAGATCTCGCCGACCTGCAATACGGCGTGTCGATCACCGATGCCTGCATCGACTGGTCCGCCACCGAAAACACCTTGCGCAGCATGCATGCCAAGCTCAAGGACGTGCTGCCGAAACGCGATCGCAGCTGATCAATTTTCGCCGCATAAAAAAACGCCGGGCTTAACCCGGCGTTTTTTATGCGTTCGATTCTTTGAAAGGTTACTGGCTCAGCTTGGCTGCATGCCGCTGGTGGCGCTCCATGTAGCGTTCCACGTAGGAACACGATGGAATGACGGTGTAACCCATTTCTTCAGCGTACTCCAACGCCTTCTCGGTCAAGGCTGCCGCAATGCCGCGACCACGCAGCGCGTTGGGCACAAAGGTGCGATAGATATCCAGGGTCTGTTTCCCCAGATCCATATAGGTCAGGTAGGCACGATGACCGTCCACATTGGTCTCGAACTGATGACCAGCCTGGTCATGGTGGATGGACAACGCCTCGCTCATCACTACTCCTCGCGGGTCTGGAATTCTGACCCCTACCTTACCGATGTTTTTCCGGCGAAGGAACATCTACGCCACCCCGTGCCTGAATGGACACCGAGAAGAACTGCACCAATCTCGCGCAACCGAGCACGTATCAAATAGTAGGCACCATTGGCAGAAATGCTCAAGGTACGCTCGTCATCACGCTGGGGGCGGGGGTGCTGCTCCGGGTTACGCAGAGACGGCTCGACCAAGATCTCTCAAGGTCGACAGCCTGAACATTGCCGGATGTTGAGACTTAAGACGAGCGCCCTTTGTTAAAGTCACCTGAACATGGAGAAAGATATGAGAGGCACCACGCAAAATCCGAACAAAAGTGTAGACGAATCCATCTAGACAGACTTTAGCCAAGACGGAGAAAAGAGCCCTGCGCTCGCGGAACTTTTTTTTGGCGGCTCGCTCAGCTCGGGCCTCCCAGCTGGATATTTTTTAAACAATGCAGTTAAAAGTTGCTCGAAAAAGAATCAACGCCTACAATTTTTTTTGCTTCTTGCCATACGTCAGTTTACTTACGACAAGTAATGGGTAGTATGTACGCCGGCTATTTCCTCACTCTGAGGAGACAGCTACTTAATAGAAAGTCCTTGAAGGGGAACACGATGAACAACGTTCTGAAATTCTCTGCTCTGGCTCTGGCCGCAGTTCTGGCTACCGGTTGCAGCAGCGTATCGAAAGAAACCGAAGCACGTCTGACAGCTACTGAAGACGCAGCTGCTCGCTCCCAGGCTCGTGCAGACGAAGCTTACCGTAAAGCTGATGAAGCTCTGGCTGCTGCTCAAAAAGCACAACAGACTGCTGACGAAGCTAACGAGCGTGCTCTGCGCATGCTGGACAAAGCTAGCCGCAAGTAATAATCCTTCGGGATTGTTATCAAGCCGACCCATTTTTTGGGTCGGCTTTTTTATTGCCAGGCGTTTTGTGCAGGCCATAAAAAATCCGCCGACGCTGTCAGCGTCGGCGGGTTCTGTTCAAGCATTACTGCAGCGGGTCGATCGGTGCACTCGTCACCATCGGCGCCGAGGAATTCGGCACTCCGATTTCCACCGGCAGACCGTCTTCGGCGGCAACCACGTCGCGGACCACATCCCAGTTCATGCGCAGGTTGTTGGTGATGTCCTCACGCTTGAGCATCGCGTTGATCACCGCGGTGTGTTTGTCGACCACAGAAGGGTTGCCCTTGTCGTCCAGCGGCGTGTGCGCTTCCAGATACACCTTGCCGCCACTGACACCGAACTTGTACGGGTCGCTGATAATGCGCACCGACGTGCCTACCGGCACCATGCTCGCCATTTCCAGCACGTTGTTGTTGAACATGCGGAAGCAACCGTGGCTGGTGCGCATGCCGATGCCGAACTTCTTGTTCGAACCGTGGATCAGGTAGCCCGGCGTGCCCAACGTGAACTTGAACGGCCCCAGCGGGTTGTCCGGGCCGGCCGGCACCACGTTCGGCAGTGGATCGCCATCGGCGGCGTGCTCGGCCTTGATCGACGCTGGAGGGGTCCAGGTCGGGTTCGGCGTCTTGGCGGTGATGCTGGTATGGGCAATCGGCGAGCCCCAGCCTTCACGGCCGATACCCAGCGGGAAGGTGTACACCACGTTCCGGCCTTTCGGGAAGTAATAGAGGCGGTACTCGGCCAGGTTGATGACGATGCCTTCACGCGGGCCTGGTGGCAAGATGAAGCGCGTCGGCAGCACCACTTCGGTGCCAGCGCCCGGCAGCCATGGATCGACGCCAGGGTTGGCCGAGACCATTTCCGAATAGCCCAGATCGTAGGTGGTGCCAAGGTCGGCGAAGGTATCTTCGTACTTGGCCTTGATCACCTGGACCTGACCGACGATGTCTTCACCGGGCGGTGGCAGGGGCAGCTCCAATGCTGCTACGGGACCCGCCACACAGAGGGCGGCGAGAGACAGGTAGCGGGTGACGGCAGGAAAGCGCGGCAACATCCGGAAAATCCTTCGCATGATCGACAAGGGTATAAAAACGGGATTGTACACCGGCATCTGGAAAATCGGGGAGTTGACCGATAGCAAGCAATCTATAGGGCTCTAAAGCTCGAAACGCAGCTCTGGCCAGATCGGCGATGTGCCGCGTTTTTGCGATTCAAGAATGGCCCGGCACAGCGAGCACAGGCGCTGATCCTGGAACACACGGCGATCGACGCTCGACCAGCGCGGTTGCGCCGGCAGCAGGCTGCCGCACAAGGTCCGGTCCGCCGAGCCGCCCAACTCCAGTTGACGGGTCACCAGATGTACCCGCACTTCCTGGCAGGCGAACAGATCCAGCTGTTCGTCAGGCTCGATCAGTTGGTAGGCAAAAAGTGACCAGGCAGGACGCGGCATCGGGGGCTCCAAATCGGGGGCGCCACCTTAGCCGAAACACCGCCGCTAGAAAAGCGTCAAAGCAGCGGTTTCAGTGTAGGCCAGACATTTTCCAGCAACTTGTCCTGAGCCCCGGCAGCCGGGTGCAGTCCGTCGGCTTGCATCAAGTCCGGATGACCGCCCACGCCGTCGAGAAAAAACGGCACCAGCGGGATCTTTTTCTCCTCGGCCAGCGTGCTGTAGACCTTCGCGAAGGCCTCGGTATAACGAACGCCATAGTTGGGTGGCAGTTGCATGCCGAGCAGCAGCACCTTGGCGCCACTGGCGCGGGACCTGTCGATCATTGCTGCAAGGTTTTGTTGCAATTGCGTTGGCAGCAATCCGCGCAGGCCATCGTTGCCGCCCAACTCGAGGATGACCAACTCAGGTTTATGCTCTGCAAGCAGCGCGGGCAGGCGCGCCTGGCCTCCGGCGCTGGTGTCGCCGCTGATGGACGCATTGACCACCTTATCGTCGAAACCTTCGCGCCTGAGCCGCTGCTCGAGCAATGACACCCACCCCAACCGGGTATCCAGCCCGAAACCCGCGCTGATACTATCGCCAACGATCAGGACTGTACCCGCCGCTGCGTTCTGGGCCATGCACATCAAGGCCAGGCCAGCACTCAAAAACCACACACGCATCGGATTCTCCATGGGCGCAAGCATTCTCACCGCGAGGAACCTCAGCAAAGTGGTTCCCAGCGCGGAAGGTGAACTGACTATCCTGCACGAACTCAGCCTGGAACTGAACAAGGGCGACAGCCTGGCCATTGTCGGCGCCTCCGGGTCTGGCAAGTCCACCCTCCTCGGCTTGCTCGCTGGTCTCGACCTGCCGAGCAGCGGCGACGTCACCCTCGCCGGGCAAGCCCTGAGCAATCTCGATGAAGACCAGCGCGCCCGTATCCGGGCCGAGCATGTTGGGTTTGTGTTTCAGTCCTTTCAGCTCCTCGACAGCCTCAACGCCCTGGAAAACGTCATGCTGCCGCTGGAACTCGATGGCCGCAAAGACGCCCGGGAACGCGCCACCGAGCTGCTGCGAAGGGTCGGCCTGGGCCAGCGGCTGACCCATTCGCCACGCCAGCTTTCGGGTGGCGAACAGCAACGCGTGGCGATTGCCCGTGCGTTTGCCGCCGAACCTGATGTGCTGTTTGCCGACGAACCCACCGGCAACCTCGACAGCCACACCGGCGAGCGCATCAGCGATCTGCTGTTCGAACTCAACCAGGAACGCGGTACAACCCTGGTGCTGGTGACCCACGACGAACGCCTGGCACATCGCTGCCGGCGTCTGATCCGCCTTGAAGCCGGCCTGCTGGTCGCCCCTCTGGAGCCTTGATGGCACGCCTGCCGCTGTTGCGCCTGTTCAGTCTTGCCATCCGCCAACTGCTGCGCGACGCCCGCGCCGGTGAGTTGCGCGTGTTGTTTTTCGCCTTGCTGGTGGCCGTGGCGGCGAGTACCGCCATCGGTTACTTCGGCGCCCGCTTGAACGGTGCCATGATGCTGCGCGCCACCGAGTTTCTCGGTGCCGACCTGTTGCTTGAAGGCAGTTCACCGGCGCGGCCCGAACAGATTAAAAGCGGCCTAGAGCTGGGCCTCGAACACGCTCAGGTGGTGGAATTCTCCAGCGTCATCGCCACTGACACTGACATTCAGTTGTCCAGCATCAAAGCTGCCGACGACGTCTACCCACTGCGCGGCGAACTGAAAAGTGCACCGGCGCCCTTCGCCCCGGAAGAACCCGGTGGCGGACCGAAACCCGGTGAAGCCTGGGTCGAAGCACGACTGCTGACCGCGCTAAACCTGAAGATCGGCGACAGCATCGACGTCGGCATGCGAACCCTCAAACTGGCGCGCGTGCTGACCTACGAACCGGACCGCGCCGGCAATTTCTACAGCCTGACGCCGAGGGTGCTGATCAACCTCAGCGACCTCGCCGCGACCGGCGTGGTGCAACCCGGCAGCCGGGTCAGTTACCGCGAACTTTGGCGCGGTAAAGCCGAGGCGCTGGAAACCTATCGTCAATTGATCAAACCCGATCTGGCCGCCAACCAGCGTTTGCAGGATGCCCGCGATGGCAACCGACAGATCGGCGGTGCCTTGGGCAAGGCCGAGCGTTACTTGAACATGGCCAGTCTGGTGGCGGTTCTGCTGTCCGGTGTGGCGGTAGCGCTGTCGGCGACGCGCTTCGCCACCCGCCGATTCGATGCCAGTGCATTGCTGCGTTGCCTGGGGCTGTCCCGACGGGAAACCATGGTGCTGTTCAGTTTGCAGCTGACGGTGCTCGGACTGCTCGCCAGTATCAGCGGCGCACTGATCGGCTGGATCGCGCAGTTGGGTCTGTTCGCGCTGCTGCATGATTTATTGCCGACCGACGTTCCACCGGGCGGTCTGTTTCCAGCCATCGCCGGGATCGGCACCGGGCTGGTTGCGCTGGCCGGTTTTGCCTTGCCGCCACTGGCGGCACTGGGCCGGGTTCCGCCATTGCGGGTATTGCGTCGGGACATGC
This sequence comes from Pseudomonas sp. ANT_J28, assembly GCF_008370005.1. Classification (NCBI taxonomy): domain Bacteria; kingdom Pseudomonadati; phylum Pseudomonadota; class Gammaproteobacteria; order Pseudomonadales; family Pseudomonadaceae; genus Pseudomonas; species Pseudomonas sp. ANT_J28. The sequence goes on along the minus strand of NZ_VOBM01000011.1, from coordinate 98,184 downwards.
TGCCGATTCCTTCCAGCACCTGGATGGTCTACGGCGCGGCATTGGGCGCCCTCGGGCTGATCATGTGGCGTCTGAGCCTGGACCTGGTATTGACCTTCGCCCTGCTCGGTGGCGGTGTGATCGCAGCATTGGTGCTTGGCGGTTTGCTGTTGCTGCTTCTGAAGAGTCTGCGCCGAATGCTGGCGCGCGCCTCTTTGCCGTGGCGCCTCGGGCTAGGCCAATTGCTGCGTCATCCACTGGCGGCCGCGGGGCAATCCCTGGCCTTTGGTTTGATTCTGCTGTCCATGGCGCTGATCGCTTTGCTGCGCGGCGAGTTGCTGGACACCTGGCAGAACCAGCTACCGAAAAACGCGCCCAACTATTTCGCGCTGAACATCCTGCCGGCGGACAAACAGGCGTTCATCGATCATCTGATCAAATTGTCAGCGCAATCGGCGCCCCTTTACCCGGTGGTACCTGGACGGCTGATCAGCGTCAACGGCGAGCCGGTACAAGAAATCGTCAGCAAGGATTCGGCCGGTGACCGAGCGATACAGCGCGACCTGAGCCTGACCTGGGCGGCGGATTTGCCGGCGGGCAACAAACTCACTGCGGGTAACTGGTGGGCCGAACAGACGCCGGACGAAATTCCCGGCGTATCGGTAGAAGGTAAAGTCGCCGAAAGCCTGAAGCTCAAGCTCGGCGATCACATGGTGTTTACCGTGGGCGGCGTCAATCGCGAAGCGAAAGTCACCAGCCTGCGAGAGATCAACTGGGACAACTTCCAGCCTAACTTCTTCATGATCTTCCAGCCCGGCACGCTGAAGGATCTGCCGGCGACCTACCTGACCAGTTTTTATCTGGCGGCCGGCCATGATCAGCAGATCGTGGATCTGTCCCGGGCGTTTCCGGCGGTGACCATCTTGCAAGTCGAAGCCTTGCTCGAACAGCTGCGCAGCATCCTCGCCCAAGTCACCCTGGCGGTGGAATACGTGCTGTTGTTCGTGTTGGCGGCGGGGATGGCGGTGTTGTTTTCTGGCTTGCAGGCGACGCTCGATGAACGCATTCGCCAAGGCGCCTTGTTGCGAGCGCTGGGGGCCGAGCGGCAATTGTTGGTCAAGGCCCGGCGGATCGAGTTCGGTTTGCTTGGGGCTGTCAGCGGATTGTTGGCGGCGCTGGGTTCTGAACTGGTGAGTCTGGTGCTCTACCGCTACGCCTTCGACCTGCCGTGGCACCCGCATCCGTGGTTGTTGGTGCTGCCACTGATCGGTGCGGTGCTGATCGGGGGTGCCGGCGTGTTCGGCACACGTCGCGCGCTGAACGCCAGCCCCCTGACAGTCTTGCGCGAGGGTTGATAGACTCAAGCTCTCTCTACCACAAGAAGTTGCCATGAGCCGCTATCGCCCTCCCCGCACCGCCGGCACCGCGCTGATCACCCCCGAAGGTGAAGCGCGGATGCGGGCCGAGTTTCATGAGCTCTGGCATGTTCGGCGGCCGCAGGTGACACAGTCAGTCAGCGAGGCCGCGGCACAGGGCGATCGCTCGGAAAACGCCGAATACACCTACGGCAAAAAGATGCTGCGCGAGATCGACAGTCGAGTGCGCTTTCTCACCAAGCGGCTGGAAGCGCTCAAAGTCGTCAGCGAAAAACCGAGCGATCCGAACAAGGTTTATTTTGGCGCCTGGGTCACGATTGAAGACGAGGACGGCAAAGAGTCGCGCTATCGCATCGTCGGGCCGGATGAGCTGGACCTGAAACAGGGTCTGATCAGCATCGACTCACCGCTGGCCCGCGCCCTGATCGGCAAGGCGCTGGACGCCGAAGTTCGAGTCCAGACACCGACCGGTGAGCAGTGCGTGTATATCGTGGCGATCGACTATCTTTGAGCCGCAGCGCTCTAAACCTCAACGGCGGGTAATCAGCCCCTGTCGGGCAACGCGAGTCAATTGCTTGATCACTTCGGGGGCGTCCTCGAAGCTGGGCGATTGAATCACCGCCAGATCGAAAATGTCGCTGGCAAATCGAGCCAGCGATTCACCCTCTTCGACAAACTGGATCAGGAAGGCCGCAGGCCCACCGGTGCGACGTGGCCAGCCATCGAGATAACGCAAGAGTGTCGGCTGATGTTTGCCGCCAAGCAGGATTTTTGGATTGCGCTGGGTGAGGTGTGCCGTGATCGGCGCGGGGCGTATAACAGGGCTTAGTGCATTCATTGTGTCGTGTCTCAGCCTCAAAAGTCTGCATGGCAGGTGAGAGGCAACACCGAACCAGCGCTTTAGCGGTATTTCGAAGCCTGTTTAAAGCCTCTATCGGCAACTGAATGAGTTACCTGGCGCCCCGCAAGTAGCTGTTTAAATCGGCGCATAGGCAGCATCCTAGAGAAGCTGACCGGACAGTGTCAAGAATGACGAGCAACAAAAAGGCCCGCGCAATGCGAGCCTTTTCATTGAGCCAGAGCGGTCAGCCAGCGATAGCGCGGTCAGCCGAGAGCTTGCCGGCGCCTTCGATCAGCACCGCGATGCTGCCGCCGAGCAGGGCCAGGGCGAATTCATAACCGTTGTTGACCATGAACAGACCATGAGGGAGATGCACCGAGAAGATCGCCACCAGTGAGAGGATGGTCAGGCCGAGGGCTGCCGGGCGAACCAGCAAGCCGATGATCAAGGCCAGACCGGCGAAAAACTCGGTACCGCCCGCCAGCGTCGCCATCAGGTAACCCGGCGCCAGGCCGATGCTTTCCATGTACTGCGCGGTGCCCGCCAGACCGTAACCACCGAACGCCCCGAAAAGTTTTTGCGAGCCGTGGGCAGCGAAGATGATGCCGACGAAGATCCGCAAGACAGTCAGGCCGTAGCCAGCGCGGGTAAACAGTACCTTGTTGATCAGTGTGCTCATGCTATGTCATCCGTTGTCAGAGTGTGTTGGTTGGCCGCTATATTAATCAGTAAATCTCATGTTAAAAGCGCAATAAACTCGCCATAACAATCAGTTTATTCGATTATTTTCGTGAGGCAACTTTCTGCCCCTGGGGCTCCAACGATTCCCGCTCCCGATCGAACGCCAGGTAATACTTGTTCACGCTATTAACATAGCTGACGGCGCCCATTCCCACCTGCTCCATGGCGATGCGCTCGACCTGGAAGAACCACTGATTGGGATTCAAACCGCGCCGACGAGCCTCGGCACGCATGCCCTGAACCCGCTCCGGCCCCATGTTGTAGGCCGCCAGCACGAACGCCATGCGCTCGCGCTCGTTGAGTTTGGGGCTGGCAAAGAACTTGCGACGAATCATCGCCAGATACTTCGCCCCGGCCTGCACATTGGCGTCGAGATTCTGAATGTTGTTGACCCCCACCCGCTGGGCGGCGGACGGGGTGATCTGCATCAGGCCGGTAGGGCCGCTGCCACCGAGGGCGTTGGGTTGCAGGGCTGATTCCTTGAACGCCAGGGCCGCCAGATTCAACCAGTCCATGCCTTGGGCTTCAGCGTGCTTCTGCAGCACAGGCCGAAGTTTCTCGAGGCGCTGCCGATCAGCCTTGGCCAATGGATAGTGCACTTGATACAGACGTCGATAGATCCGCAGGAACGCGGCATCCTGATCCGATGGTTTTTTGTAACCGGTCAGGAAGCGATCAATGCTCGCCCGCAACATTGAGGCGTCGCGGCGCACGAACCAGAACTCTTCGCCTGGTTCACTGATGAGCACCTGCCGATCGAAACGCAACTTGGGCAGAATCTTGCCCCAGCGCTCGGCAATGGGTTGCTCGACGATAGTCAGGTGAAAGATTCCGCCCTGGACCATCTCCAGCACATCCTCGATCGCCAGACTGGGATCGACCCACTCGATGGTCACCGGTGGCAGTTTAAGCAGCGCGAGCTTTTGATTGATCTGGCTGACCGCGTCCCCGGCGGCACTACCGGTGGGCAACGCCAGGGATTTGCCAGAGAGTTGTTCGAAACGGGTGTAACGTCGCTCGCCTTTGATCCCGACCAATATCAACGGGATGTTGCTGGCAATCGGTTCACTGGTGCTGACCGCGTGGCCCGGTTGCAGGTCCAGCAGTTCCCCTGGCGCGACCAGATCACCCTCGCCGCGCTGTAAAGCGCCGATCAGTTGATCCTTGCCCTTGGGAATGATCTTGAGGGTAATTTCCTGACCGTCACGGGCGTGACCGTTGAGGTACTGCTCGAAGGCACGCAAGCGGTGGTATTCGACACCGATGGCCTGGCCCTGAACTTCGCCGGAGCTGTTGCGGCTCTGGTTGACCAACACCCGCAACACACGACTGCTGCGGATTTCCGCCAAGTCCCGCACCTTGGTCGACGGCACGGCTTGCAGCGGCCCGGCCAGACGTGCAACCGCCGGCATCGGCAGCAGCAACGTACAACACAGCAGTAGCAAAACCGAGGGACGTGTCATCCACTCTCCAGAAAGAATACTGGGCCGATCTCAAGAATTTTCATGAAATCGAACGACAGAAACAGAGCGCCTTGAGCGCTGGCAAAGTGCGAAAGACTGGCACAATGATGGCACCTTAGCCACCCTGACCTGTCTCGCGGCATCAAGAGACAGCTATAACTCGTTGTAGTTCTTGGCTTTTCTTATAAATCTACAGCTCTGATATGCTTTCCGGCCTTTGGTCCGAGGTAGCACCATGCAACTCATCGATATCGGCGTCAACCTGACCAACCCCAGTTTTGCCGACAAACACCAGGCTGTACTCGACCGCGCCTACGCTGCCGGGGTCTGCCAACTGGTGCTCACCGGCACCAGTGTCGAGGGCAGCGAGCAGGCGCTGGAACTGTGCCGGCAATTGGACGAAACGGCTCAACGGCTGTTCGCCACCGCCGGCATTCATCCCCACTGCGCCAGCGACTGGAACGCCGACAGCGCCCAGTGTCTGCGCAGTTTGCTCAAGGAGCCAAACGTCGTGGCGGTGGGTGAATGCGGACTGGATTTCAATCGTGATTTCTCGCCGCGCCCGCAGCAGGAAAAAGTCCTTGAAGAGCATCTGGCGATGGCGGTCGAGCTGCAATTGCCGGTGTTTCTCCACGAACGCGATGCCAGTCAGCGCTTGCTGGAGATCCTTCGCGATTACCGTGATCAGTTGCCGGCCGCCGTGGTGCATTGCTTCACGGGCGAAAAGAAGGCGTTGTTCAGCTATCTCGATCTGGATTTGCACATTGGCATCACTGGCTGGATTTGTGACGAGCGCCGGGGCACGCACCTGCATCCGCTGGTGAAAGAGATCAAACGGGGACGGTTAATGCTGGAGAGCGATGCGCCGTATCTGTTGCCGCGCAGTCTGCGACCCAAGCCGAAGAATGGTCGCAACGAACCGGCGTATCTGACCGAAGTGTTGCGGGAAGTGGCGTTGCATCGTGGGGAGAGCGAGGAAGATCTGGCGGCTCACAGCACGGCGTGTGCGCGAGCTTTCTACGGGTTGCCAATGGTCGACTGACGAACCGAACCTGTGGGAGCGAGCAAGCTCGCTCCCACATTATCAGTGGCTGCTGCGCATCATTTCTTTGGGCACGTACTTGCCAATCTCGAATTTGCCGATCGCCGCGCGGTGCACTTCGTCCGGGCCGTCGGCCAGGCGCAGGGTGCGTTGCATCGCATACATGTAGGCCAGTGGGAAATCGTTGGACACCCCTGCCCCGCCATGAATCTGGATCGCCCGGTCGATCACCCGCAAGGCCACGTTCGGTGCGACAACCTTGATCTGAGCGATTTCGCTCTTCGCTATCTTGTTGCCGACGGTGTCCATCATGTACGCCGCTTTCAATGTCAGCAGGCGTGCCATGTCGATTTCCATCCGCGAGTCGGCAATCTTGTCGATGTTGCCGCCCAGACGTGCCAAAGGTTTACCGAACGCAGTACGGGTTACCGCCCGTTTGCACATGAGTTCCAATGCACGTTCAGCCATGCCGATTGAACGCATGCAGTGGTGAATCCGACCCGGGCCAAGGCGACCCTGAGCGATTTCGAAGCCGCGTCCTTCGCCCAACAGGACGTTTTCGTATGGCACACGGACGTTTTCAAACAGCACTTCGGCGTGGCCGTGAGGTGCGTCGTCGTAACCGAACACGGACAGCGGACGAACGATCTTCACACCTGGGGCATCCACCGGCACCAGAATCATCGAGTGCTGCGCATGACGCGGCGCGTCAGGATCGCTCAGACCCATGAAGATCAGAATCTTGCAGCGTGGATCACAGGCGCCTGAGGTCCACCATTTTTTGCCGTTGATCACCCATTCGTCGCCATCACGCACGGCACGGGCGGCCATGTTGGTGGCGTCGGAGGAAGCCACGTCCGGTTCAGTCATGGCGAACGCCGAGCGGATCTCGCCGCGCAGCAACGGTTCGAGCCAGCGTTGCTTCTGTTCTTCATTGGCGTAGCGCACCAGCACTTCCATGTTGCCGGTGTCGGGCGCGGAGCAGTTGAACGGTTCAGGCCCCAGCAGCGAACGGCCCATGATCTCGGCCAATGGCGCGTATTCGAGATTGGTCAGGCCGGCGCCGAGTTCGGACTCAGGCAGAAACAAATTCCACAAACCTTCAGCCTTGGCCTTGAGTTTGAGCTCCTCCATGATTGCGGTCGGCTGCCAGCGATCGCCCTCGGCGACTTGGCGCTCGAACACCGCTTCGGCGGGATAAACGTAGGTGTCCATGAACGCGGTCACGCGCTCACGCAGTTCTTGCACCTTGGGCGAATAAGCGAAATCCATGGGCAGCTCTACCTTTTAACGGAGGGTTTAGAGGAGTTGTTCAGGTCATGCAATCGATGCTAGAACAGCTACGAAAATTTACCTAGCCTATTCTCGGCGTGTATTAACATTCATCACCGATATATGATCGGCTGATCGAGAGCCCAACAATAAGAGTGCAGCGCAATGAATCTGAGCAAGGTCGACCTCAACCTTTTCATCGTCTTCGACGCGATCTACACCGAAGCCAACCTGACCCGCGCCGGGCAGATTGTCGGCATTACTCAACCGGCGGTCTCGAACGCTCTGGCCCGTCTGCGCGAGACCTTCAATGATCCGTTGTTCGTGCGTACCGCTCAGGGCATGGTCCCGACGCCCATGGCGCAGAACATTATCGGGCCGGTGCGCAACGCCCTCTCCTTGCTGCGGGTGTCGGTCCAGGAAAGCCGTATTTTCAACCCGTTGCAGGCGGTCAAGACCTACCGCATCAGCATGACCGACCTCACCGAAGCAGTGATCCTGCCGGCACTGTTTCAGCGCCTGCGGCGCCTGGCGCCGACGGTGATCATCGAAAGCTTTCTGTCCAAGCGCCGCGAAACCACCAAGGAACTGGCGGCCGGGCGTCTTGATTTCGCCGTAGATGCGCCGCTCAACACTGACCCGCAAGTGCGCCACGTCAAGTTGATGGAAGACCGTTACGTGTGCGCCATGCGCAAGGGCCATCCGCTGGCGGGCAAAGAGAAATTCACCCTCGACGATTACCTGTCGCTGACCCATATCCATATTTCCAGCCGCCGCAGCGGCCTGGGCCATGTCGACCTGGCCTTGGGCAAAATGGGCATCCAGCGCAAGATCGCCCTGCGATCCCAGCATTACTTGATGGCTTCCCAGGTATTGCAGCAGACCGACATGGTGATGACCGTGCCGGAACGCTTTGCCCGTCGCCATGATTTGTACTCGGTAAACCTGCCGGTCAACGATGTGCCGCCGGTAGAAACCCACCTCTACTGGCACGAAAGCACCGATCAGGACCCGGCCAACCGCTGGATGCGCGAGCAGATGATCGAGTTGTGCCAGCAAGTGACGGCACATGAGAAGAAGCTCGACAAGGTGTAGGAAACACCTGATAGACGAAGGATCAGGGCGCGACGCTTGACGTAAACGTCAACCTGCCATTAGCTTAGCGCCATGACCTTTTTCGAGCGCTTCCATGAGCAGCCAGACCTATAGCATTTCCGACCTCGCCCGCGAGCTCGACATCACCACCCGGGCCATTCGCTTTTATGAAGAGCAAGGCCTGCTCAGCCCCGAGCGACGCGGTCAGGAGCGCATCTACTCGCCCCGTGACAAGGTCAGCCTGAAGCTGATCCTGCGGGGCAAGCGCATTGGTTTCTCCCTGGCCGAATGCCGTGAGTTGATCGAACTCTACGACCCTACCGGCGGCAATCAGAAACAGCTGCAAACCATGCTGACCAAAATCGCCGAACGTCGTGAACAGCTCGAGCAGCAAATGCTCGACATCGAACAGATGAAGCTGGAACTGGACACCGCGCAGGAGCGTTGCACCCAGGCGCTGGAACAGACCATTAAGAGCCAGCAGACCGTTCAGTAGTCCTTAACCAACAGGTGAATTGTTATGTCCCTTCCCGCCCACGTACGCCTGGTCGAAGTCGGTCCACGCGACGGTCTGCAAAACGAAGCCCAACCCATCAGCGTTGCGGACAAGGTGCAACTGGTCGACGCGCTGACCGCCGCCGGTCTCGGCTATATAGAAGTCGGCAGTTTTGTGTCGCCCAAATGGGTACCGCAAATGGCCGGTTCCGCCGACGTCTTCGCGCAAATCCGGCGCAAACCTGGCGTGACATATGGTGCACTCGCCCCCAACCTGCGCGGGTTTGAAGACGCCATGGCGGCCGGGGTCAAGGAAGTCGCGGTGTTCGCCGCCGCGTCGGAATCGTTTTCCCAGCGCAACATCAATTGCTCGATCAGCGAAAGCCTCGAGCGTTTCGTGCCGATCATGGACGCGGCCAAACAGCATGGCGTCAGCGTGCGCGGATACGTGTCCTGTGTGCTGGGCTGCCCTTACGAAGGTAACGTCGCCCCGGAACAAGTCGCTCGGGTCGCCCGCGAGCTCTACGCGATGGGCTGCTATGAAGTTTCCCTCGGCGACACCATTGGCACCGGCACCGCCGGCGCGACCCGCAAGATGTTCGAGGTGGTGTCGGCCGACGTACCCCGTGAAAAACTGGCCGGGCACTTCCACGACACCTACGGCCAGGCCATGGCCAACATCTACGCCAGTCTGCTGGAAGGCATCTCGGTGTTTGACAGCTCCATCGCCGGCCTCGGCGGCTGCCCGTACGCCAAGGGCGCCAGCGGTAACGTCGCGACCGAAGACGTGGTTTACCTGCTTAACGGTCTGGGTATCGAAACCGGTATCGACCTGGACGCCTTGATTCTGGCCGGCCAGCAGATTTGCACGGTGCTGGGGCGAGCGACCGGTTCGCGCGTGGCCAAGGCTCGTAGTGCACAGTGAGGCGTCCAGGTGTTACCGCTGCGTCTGAAACGTGGGGAGCAAGCGAGTAACACGGAAACAAATTGTCGGGATTTGACTGCACGAAAAATCCTACAAAATCGCAACAAATTGATTTTAAAGGCTTTTAAAAAGTTGGCACGGCTTCTGCTATCTCTATTGCATAACAAGAACAAAAAAAGCGGCAAACCTAATAAAAATAAGACGTAACGACTCTGACATAACAAAAACAACACGGCAGAGACGCAGCTAACAGATTTTTTTGGAGAGGATGTGCTTTTCAGGGTGCTTTTCGGAGTAACCCGCAACCGGGCAGAGAACAATAAAACTACCTTCAGGTAGCTCCCGAACTGGTTGGATCGCTTAGCGAAAAAGTAGATCAGCGCTCAAAAAAATACGTTTGCTCTTGATCCCGGATGGGGATCGACAAAAACAGCGGCAAAGGGTCACGGTTTCCAAAAACAACAACAGACCGCCCCTCAATAATAAAAAAAGAGCACGCGCAACGACAAAATTAAAGGGGAGCTTCGGCTCCCCTTTGTGCTTTCCGCCACAGCATTAATTCATCAGGAACACCGGGAAAGACATTTCCCGGTATCCTTGATCACCCTCAATCACTTTGAAGTCAATTGAGCGCTACGGCATCATCACGATTGCGAACCTCTTTCCCTCGCTCCAATGCGTCTCGCGTCAACTTGCGGAACATTTCATTACGTTTGTAACCCAGTTCATTGATAAGTTGGCTGGAACGCTCTTCCGAGATGGGGATGTCACTCAAGACCTCGGCTTTTGTTACCCCGATCTCACTCAATTCACTGGTCAGTGCCTCCAGGCGGTTCTTGAGTTGCGCTTTGCTTTCAGGGGACTGGCGTTGCGGGTTTATCCAATCCTTGTGAGCCGACTGCAAATCATCAAGTGACTCATACAAGCCGTCGTTACGCTCCTGGTAGGCCTGCAATTCAGGACCGTACCTCTCTTTCAAACAGTTCTCCCAGTAGGGCTCAAGCAGCATCTTGTTGATCAATCCGTCCCCCTCACCCAATGCCAGCACCGAATCATGGGCCGCTTCAATCTGCGCATCCGTTACCAGCGCCTGCCTGCGATACACCATGTGGTCGGATAACCAAGGCAAGTCCAGACGCTGCGCGAGTCGAGTGTGATAGGCCAGGTACATTTCCACCTCAAGCAAGCCCTTTCTCTCAGGAACACCGTCAACGAGCTGTCCTCTGAAGTGCTGCCCGAGCCCTCCTTCTGCAACAGGTTTGATGCGGTGGGCAATATCTGCCTTGACAACTTCGTCGAGATGTTTGCGACGCGCCGCCCCTTTGGCCAACGCCGCCTGCTTAATCTCCTGTTGCTCGGGCAAGTAGTATCGACGATGCTCCGACGCAAGCACGTCGATGCCCATATCATTAAAAATACCCGCGCCCCCATCCGCACAGCGCCCAGGAAAGCTTGCGTTCTTGAAGAGCCGATCGCGCAGCTCATCATCGTCGGCAACAGCTTTGAGCATTCGCCAGACACGCTTGCTGAGATCTTCCTGGTTGTACTCATAGGCCATTTCGTCTTCGACCGTTTCAAAACGATCAGGCATTTCCAACTGTTTGATCACTTCAAAGAACCCTTGGGAGCCGTGTTCCTGTTCAACGCTATCCCACAGCGCCTCAAGGTCGCTCCTTTCTTCGAAAGGCATCTCTTCCAGCCAGAAAACACTGTCACCCCTTGGTTCATAAGTGCGCTCAGGATCCAGCCCGACTGATTCGCGATATTGCGCAAATCGAGTCTCGTGGTCGAGATCGAGCTTTTTCCGATCCAGCCTGGCACGGGCGATGGTTTCTGCTTTCGTGGAGCCCGGTGCGACTTCAGGTATTTGTTTGATTGAAGTGTTATTCAACTCCAACCGGAATGACTGATCACGGGGACTGGCAAAGAGCCCGACCGGCCACTCCTGCACACTCGTGCCGCTCAAGTCGAGTTCACGCAGATCAGGCATCTGACTGATGTCCGGCACGGCATTCAAATCAGGGTTATTGTTCAACCACAGTTCCCGAAGCCGTCGCAACTCTCTGAGCTGAGCAACCTCTTCCGGAATCAGTGAAATCTTGTTTGAGGAAAGATCGAGACTTTGGAGGTTACGCATTTTTCCGATTGCACCGGGAACCCTTTCAAGCTGATTCCCTGCCAAACCGAGAGCCTCCAGCTTGGGGAACAACTCCAGAAAAGCGTTGTGGCTTTCATTGAAATGACGACCCGAGAGATTCAGACTGGTCACCTTACGGAAGTTTGCCGTCAACCGTGGAAACTCCAGCAACAGCAAATCCATTTCGACATTCGGCACCTGCAGCCTGACACCAAATCGCCGATCACCGGTCTCGTCCCTGAATGCTCTGGACGGCGCCTCCCAGGCATCGAGTAGTGCCTTGGAAAACCGACTACGCGTATCCGTCCAAAAACCACTGTCCTGGAATGAAGCTTCCCACTCGCTCAACTGGCCCTTTAACTGCATTTTCTCCTGTTCGAGTGTTTCCAGTGTGATCGACGCATCGGTGTTCAACGCCTGCACTACTGCGCTCAATTCCTCGTCGGTGTGACGCGGATACAGAGCCCGAAGCCGTCGATCCTGAATCCGGTCTTGTCGCCATTTACTGATCCGGCTGATCACCGGCCCCTTGACCAACACGCTGTTCTGTATATCAGGCGTGAGACGCACAGGGGGTTGAGCCAGAGCAACCCGGCGATCCCCCGGCGCCAGTACTTTTTCCATCAACCATTCCTTGAGCTGCGGGCCCTGGCCAGGCCGAAATCCCAGTTCAGCCCTCTTTTGTGCAGGCAGCGAATACAGGATGGCCTCAAAGAAATCATCAGCGTCCCGCAGCTTTTTATCCTGCGCATCAAAGAGTTCGTACAGTCCGTTTTCATCGCGAACCAAATGCCTGACCGTGGACGCCTTTTGGGCACCCACGCTGCTCCGCAAAGGACCATCGGAGGTTCCGGAGCGAACATCGATGCGTAGGTCAGTCAATGCATCGCTGTAGACAGCAAGCGCCCTCAGGCTCAGCCTTTCGGTTTCGGGCGTGAACAACGTGTTTTGATAAAAACCCTCATAAGCACGGGCGGCCCTGGCTTCAAACTGGAGTTCACGCGCCAGATTCTTCAGCCTCAACGGAATGCGGCCTTCGTCAGTCATCACCGCCTGTTCGGCAACTTCGGCACGCGCCAGTACTTTCTCGGCAACACTGCGCGGAAGGCCTGGAAACTCACGCTGCAAGATCCTCAGGTGTGCAATGTCGGAACGCTCACGAAAGCGATAGATATTGTTGAAAACATCACTTTTTCGCCCCTCGATGTAATCGGCCAGTTGGGCTCGTAGCTGCCGCACCTGCTGATCCCTGGGGACGTCCCGTCCCAGCAGTGCCCTCAACTCGCCCTCATCCAGGAAGCTCACCACCCGCTCCGGCAACTTTCCGCTCATGACATCCCCGAGGCTGATCCTGAGAGTGCTCTGTGTGTCGGCATCCGCCTTCCCGTATTTGCGTGAAGGTCCGCTCAGGTCAGACTGTTGAAAGACCTCCAATGCCCTGTCGCTCGGCCAACCCTCGAAATCGGTCACCATCTGTTCAAACCAATAGGACGACGGATCCATAGGCTGCCCCGAGCGAATCTGGTCCTTCACCAGACCAACGGCCTCAAGAACGTTGTAGCGATTGATAGTGTCCGCCAACAAGGGCGGCGGCGGTTCGTTCTCGACATACACCCCCCGTAATTCAGCCTCATCAGTGCCGCTGATAGCACGGATCTGCAACAACTCGGTGTCATTGAACGAGTTCACCGAAGGCCCCAACCGGCGCATCAGGGTCTGCTCATCCCAGGACCTTGGCTGTTCGCCCTCAATGACCAGCGCGCCCACACCGTTGTGCCTAACGCCGGGTTGATAGGCATCACTCCGTTCAGGGTGCTGAAGTCGGTACTGTCCCGTTTGTGGTTCCTCCTTGAGTTCATAGTACTTACCATCGAGAGGCAGGATTTTTTTGCCTTCGTGTTGATGCACTCCAAGTGCATCCGGGGTTGAGTCTGCTGGCAAAATCGGGTTGCGCTGCGCGTAGGGCTCCAGGTCCGGATACCACAAGCGCTTACCCTTGGGCGACTCGACAGCAATGGCCTGCTCAAGAACAGGCGAAAGCATGGGGAGGACCAACTTGCCAATCTGTGCCCCCGCTGCAAACAGACCCAGTTGAACGATGCTCTCCACCACCCCGATCAAATGCTCGGCCGCTTCGGCACCATGGCCCACGGCCAGGTCCATAACGCCCTCGACAATATCGCTGGTCAGTTGATAGGCGGTGTAGGCCATCATCAACTCCCCGAGAAAAGGTACAAAAGGGGTCACAACCAGCAGTGCCACATTGAGCGCTTGTGCCGCTATTTTTTCCAGATTGTCCCACCAGGCCCATCGGGCCATCCGATCAGCGTAGGCCGTGGATATCGCGACTTCACGCGCATCGTTGAGAATCTTGTTTATTGTCAGCCGATACAGGTATTGCCAGATATCACCGTCAAAGCGGTTTTCGAGATCGACTTCAAAACTTTGGTACTTGAACTCCAGGTTGGGCTTTTGAATGTCCTCTTCACGCCAGGCAGGCTGGCCCTCACCTGGTGGCGTTTCATGCCATTTAACCTCGCGCAGACGCTCATTGAGCTTCGCCAGAAAATGTCCTCGCTCCTTGTGCGCAACAAACTGCGTGAAAAAATGCTGGTAACTTTCTGCCCGGGTAGGTTGCGACCCCCCCAGAGTAACCATGACCAAGGCTGCTTCCGCTCCAGAGCGGGCATTTTCGCGTAACTGACGAATCAATTCGTTGGTAAAGTCGGCTCCCGACGCGTACACCTTCAGGGGATGTTCAGGATCATGGGGAACGTAAGCAATCACAGGATCGAAATCACGACTGGATTGTTCATTCGCTGTAATGACGAAAACTCCGCTCAGTGCCACACCGAGCATCTCCAGGCTGTAGCACGACACTCTCTTGCCAGCCCAATGCAGAACTTTCTGTTCATTGATGATGCTCATGACGACCCCGTGGGCGCTCTCATCAATGTCTTCTTTCATCAGCGCCAGTTGCGCAGCCGTTCTCAATGCATCTTTTTGGCTTTTGACGACTTTGCGCTGCAGAACCACCTGAGCCAAGCCATCGACAGGAAGCAAATTCCTTCTTAGATAGCGACTGTACCTGGCGCCGATATCCAGAACTCGACAAAGTTCCACAAACTGCTTGATGTCCATTTTGCCAAGAGTCAAGCCCTTTACATCGAAATGTCCACGCGCATCCGGCTGACTGATAAACATCGAATCAGAATGAAACACTTCGGAATTTGAAAAATTATGTAACGCAGCATCCAACAATGAAACTGTTCGGGTTTTAAACCCACGAGAAACAAGCCCGGTTTGCCAATACAGCCTTACAAACGTTTTCTCCACATCATCTTCTACACCGTACTTGACTTTCAATCTGGCCTGGAGCAATCGCTTGGCAAAGGCATAAACATCCGGCAGCCCTTCCAGCATTTGATCGATCGCATTTTGCGAGTTCCAGGTCTCTTTTAGAGCGCTACCGGCCGCTTCATGCAGGGTTTCTGACGCCGCTCTATACCAGTCCGGAATATCGAATCTGGTGCTTTTCAAGGCACCGATTCTTTTAAGAGGGCTGCGAGTCAACCACTGCGGAATACTTTTTTCTATAAAGTCCTTATGAATACTCTTGTCGCCGGATATTTCAGAATTTTGTCGCGCATTGCGGAGTTCCGCTATTGTCTGAGTCATCATTAAGCTGCCTTGAGTAAATATCAAGACAGACAAACTACGCGCCTCACCCGCGGTAAAACAGACTAAAAAATTGCAAGCAATCGAGAAAATAACGAAGCACAAACCCTATTAATCGAATGTGAAATATATATATTTACCACCCACCTCAAACTCGCAAACAGGAGGACCGAAACGTCATTAGCATGCCGGCCCAATGACGTTTCCAGCGGCATTTTTTTGCTCATCAATATTAAGCGATGGCCAATTCCTCAATGCTGATTTCACGCATGCGAAATTTCTGGACCTTACCCGTCACCGTCATCGGAAACTCTTCGACAAACTTAAAGTATCGCGGGGTCTTGAAGTGCGCGATGCGCGTCTTGCACCAGCCTTTGAGCTCTTCTTCGGTAGCGCTGTGGCCAGGGTGGAACTTGATCCAGGCGACAATCTCTTCGCCATACCGCGAGCACGGAATCCCGATCACTTGCACATCCGCCACCGCCGGATGGGTAAAGAAGAACTCTTCCAGCTCCCGCGGGTAAATATTCTCACCGCCACGGATGATCATGTCCTTGTTACGTCCGGCAATGCATACGTAGCCTTCGTCGTTCATGCTCGCCAGATCACCGGTGTGCATCCAGCCGGCCTGATCGATGGCCTCGGCGGTGCCTTGCGGGTTATTCCAGTAGCCGAGCATCACGCTGTAGCCTCGAGTACACAGCTCACCGATGGTGCCGCGCGGTACCAGATTGCCCGCCTCGTCGATGATTTTGCTTTCCAGTTGCGGCTGGGTGCGGCCGACGGTTGTGACGCGCAGTTCCAGTTCGTCTGACGGACCGGTCTGCAACGACACCGGGCTTGTTTCCGTCATGCCGTAGGCGATCTGCACTTCGCTCATGTGCATCTCACTGATGACCCGACGCATGACCTCAATCGGACAGGTTGCCCCGGCCATGATCCCGGTGCGCAGGCTGGACAGATCAAACTCGGCGCGCTTGGGCTGATCGAGCATGGCGATGAACATGGTCGGCACGCCGTAAAGCGCGGTGGCTTTTTCTTCGGCGACGGTGCTCAGAGTCTGCAATGGATCGAAGGCGTCGTTGGGGTAAATCATGGTGCTGGCGTGGGTGACGCAGCCGAGATTGCCCATGACCATGCCGAAGCAGTGATACAGCGGCACCGGGATGACCAGACGATCACTCGCGGTCAGGCCAAGGCTTTCGCCGACCATGTAACCGTTGTTCAGAATGTTGTAGTGACTGAGGGTCGCGCCTTTCGGGAAACCGGTGGTGCCGGAGGTGTACTGGATGTTTACTGCCTGGTCGAAATGCAGGCTGTGTTGACGTTCACTCAACAGCTCGGCCGACACGCTCCCCGCGAGATCGGTCAATTGCGACCAAGGCAGGAAGCCCGATGGCGGCTGAGCATCAAGGCTGATGACACCGCGCAGCTCCGGCAGTCGTTCGCTCTGCAACTTTCCGATGGAGTGCTCAACCAGTTCGGGAACGAGGCCTTGCAGCATTCCGTGATAGTCGGAGGTCTTGAAGGCACCTGCGCAGACCAGCCATTGGCAACCGGATTGCTTCAACACATATTCGAGTTCGGAGCTGCGGTAGGCCGGGTTGATGTTGACCAGAATCACGCCGATTTTCGCGCTGGCGAACTGACTGATACACCATTGGGCGCAGTTCGGTGCCCAAATGCCGAGACGGTCACCGACCTGCAAGCCCAGCGCCAACAGCGCCTTGGCATGTAGATCCACGGCTTCGGCCAGTTGCTGCCAGGTGTAACGCAACTGTTGATGGCGCACGACCAGCGCCTCCCCGGTCGGGTACTGCGCGACGGTGTTATCGAACGCCTGGCCGATGGTCATCGCCAGCAAAGCTTTGTCCTGGGAACCACGGGTGTAACTGCGCTGCGGGCTTGCACTGGGTTGATCCATGACGACCCCTATTGTCTTTATTAGTGGGTTGTTGGAACGAGGCATATGGCTAGCCCCGATCATTCAGAACTGGCTCTACTCTCGCTCAAGTTGACGTTAACGTAAAGGGTGATTGACAGCCATTCGTCACAGGCTTACGTTAACGTAAAGGTGAGAGCCACATCACTGCCCTCCCTACCCTACAAAAAAGCCAAAAGGTGACCCATGAGCTACCCATCCCTGAACTTTGCCCTCGGTGAAACCATCGACATGCTGCGCGATCAGGTTCAGTCCTTCGTCGCCAAAGAGATCGCACCACGCGCCGCTCAGATCGACATTGACAACCTGTTCCCCGCCGACTTGTGGCGCAAATTCGGCGACATGGGCCTGCTGGGCGTGACCGTCCCGGAAGAGTACGGCGGCGCTGGCCTGGGTTACCTGGCTCACGTGGTAATCATGGAAGAAATCAGCCGCGGTTCGGCCTCGGTCGCCCTGTCCTACGGCGCGCACTCCAACCTCTGCGTCAACCAGATCAACCGCAACGGCAATCACGAACAGAAAACCAAATACCTGCCGAAACTGATCAGCGGCGAGCACATTGGCGCCCTGGCCATGAGCGAGCCGAATGCCGGTTCTGACGTGGTATCGATGAAATTGCGTGCCGATAAACGCGGCGATCACTACGTCCTCAACGGCAGCAAGACCTGGATCACCAACGGCCCGGACGCCAACACCTATGTGATCTACGCCAAGACCGACCTGGAAAAAGGCCCCCACGGCATCACCGCGTTCATCGTAGAACGTGATTCCAAAGGCTTCAGCCGCAGCAACAAATTCGACAAACTCGGCATGCGCGGTTCCAACACCTGCGAGCTGTTCTTCGACGACGTCGAAGTGCCGGAAGAAAACATCCTCGGCGTGCTCAACGGTGGCGTGAAAGTGCTGATGAGCGGCCTCGATTACGAACGCGTTGTCCTGTCCGGCGGCCCGACCGGGATCATGCAAGCCTGCATGGACTTGATCGTGCCGTACATCCACGACCGCAAACAGTTCGGCCAAAGCATCGGCGAATTCCAGCTGATCCAGGGCAAGGTCGCCGACATGTACACCCAACTCAACGCCAGCCGCGCCTACCTCTATGCGGTAGCGCAAGCGTGCGAACGCGGCGAAACCGCGCGCAAGGACGCCGCCGGAGTAATCCTCTACAGCGCCGAATGCGCGACCCGAATGGCCCTCGACGCGATCCAGATTCTCGGTGGCAATGGCTACATCAACGAATTCCCGGCCGGTCGTCTGCTGCGTGACGCCAAGCTGTACGAAATCGGTGCCGGCACCAGTGAGATCCGTCGCATGCTGATCGGTCGCGAACTGTTCAACGAAACCCGCTAAACGGAGCTGTCCATGGCTATCCTGCATACCCAGCTCAACCCCCGTTCGGCGGAGTTCGCGGCCAACAGCGCGGCGATGCTCAAACAGGTCGACGACCTGCACACCCTGCTCGCTAAAGTGCAGCAAGGTGGCGGCCCGAAGGCGCAAGAGCGCCATACCTCGCGGGGCAAACTGCTGCCTCGTGAACGGATCAATCGTCTACTCGATCCGGGTTCGCCGTTTCTCGAGATCAGCCAATTGGCGGCCTACGAGGTTTATGGCGAAGATGTTCCGGCCGCTGGCGTGATTGCCGGGATCGGCCGTGTGGAAGGCGTCGAATGCATGATCGTCGCCAACGACGCCACCGTAAAAGGTGGCTCGTATTACCCGCTGACCGTGAAAAAACACCTGCGCGCCCAAACCATCGCCCAGCAAAACCGCTTGCCGTGCATTTACCTGGTGGACTCTGGCGGCGCCAACCTGCCACGTCAGGATGAAGTGTTCCCGGACCGTGAGCACTTCGGACGGATCTTCTTCAATCAGGCCAACATGAGCGCCATGGGCATCCCGCAAATCGCGGTGGTCATGGGTTCCTGCACCGCCGGTGGCGCGTACGTACCGGCCATGGCCGACGAAGCGATCATGGTGCGCGAGCAAGCGACGATTTTCCTCGCCGGCC
This sequence comes from Pseudomonas sp. ANT_J28, assembly GCF_008370005.1. Classification (NCBI taxonomy): domain Bacteria; kingdom Pseudomonadati; phylum Pseudomonadota; class Gammaproteobacteria; order Pseudomonadales; family Pseudomonadaceae; genus Pseudomonas; species Pseudomonas sp. ANT_J28. The sequence goes on along the minus strand of NZ_VOBM01000011.1, from coordinate 79,190 downwards.
CGCCACTGGTAAAAGCCGCGACCGGTGAAGTGGTCAGCGCCGAAGACCTCGGTGGGGCCGATGTGCACTGCAAGATTTCCGGGGTGGCCGACCATTACGCCGAGAGCGACGAACACGCCTTGGCCATTGCGCGACGCAGCATCGCCAACCTCAACTGGCGCAAACTCGGTGAAGTGCAACAACGCACGCCCATCGCCCCGCTCTACAACAGCGACGAGTTGTACGGCGTGGTGTCGGCGGATGCCAAGCAGCCGTTCGACGTGCGCGAAGTGATCGCGCGGTTGGTGGACGGTTCGGTGTTCGACGAATTCAAAGCGCTGTTCGGGACGACCCTGGTGTGCGGCTTTGCCCACTTGCACGGTTACCCGATCGCCATCCTCGCCAACAACGGCATTCTGTTCGCCGAAGCCGCGCAGAAAGGAGCGCACTTCATCGAGCTGGCCTGTCAGCGCGGCATTCCATTGTTGTTCCTGCAAAACATCACCGGTTTCATGGTCGGCCAGAAATACGAGGCCGGCGGCATCGCCAAGCATGGCGCAAAACTGGTGACCGCCGTGGCGTGCGCCAAGGTGCCGAAATTCACCGTGATCATCGGGGGCAGTTTCGGTGCCGGTAACTACGGCATGTGCGGCCGGGCTTACGATCCACGCTTCCTGTGGATGTGGCCGAATGCGCGGATCGGCGTGATGGGCGCCGAGCAGGCTGCGGGTGTTTTGGTGCAGGTTAAACGCGAGCAGGCCGAGCGCAGTGGTCACGGTTTCAGCGCCGAGCAGGAAGCCGAGATCAAGCAACCGATCCTCGACCAGTATGAAGAACAGGGTCATCCCTACTACTCCAGCGCCCGGTTGTGGGACGACGGCGTCATCGACCCGGCGCAAACCCGCGATGTATTGGCCCTGGCCTTGTCGGCGTCGCTGAATGCGCCTGTCGAACAGAGCCGCTTCGGCGTGTTCCGGATGTGATCGGGAGAAAATCATGAGCGACTTCAACACCCTCGAACTGCTGACCGACCCGCGTGGTTTCGCGACCCTGTGGCTCAGCCGTGAAGAAAAGAACAACGCCTTCAACGCCGAAATGATCCGCGAACTGATCCTCGCACTGGACAAAGTGTCGAGCGACACCAGCCTGCGGTTTCTGCTGGTGCGCGGACGCGGCAAGCATTTCAGCGCCGGCGCAGACTTGGCCTGGATGCAGCAATCGGCCGAACTCGATTACCACACCAACCTCGACGACGCCCGGGAACTGGCGGAGTTGATGTACAACCTCGCCAAGCTGAAAGTCCCGACGCTGGCGGTGGTGCAAGGCGCTGCATTCGGTGGTGCGCTGGGCCTGATCAGTTGCTGCGACATGGCGATTGGCGCCGACGACGCGCAGTTCTGCCTGTCGGAAGTGCGCATCGGCCTGGCCCCGGCGGTGATCAGTCCGTTCGTGGTTCAAGCCATCGGCGAACGCGCGGCACGTCGCTATGCGCTGACTGCCGAGCGTTTCGGCGGACAACGAGCGCGGGAAATCGGCTTGTTATCGGAGAGTTATCCGATCGCTGAACTTGAACAGAAAGTCGAGCAATGGATCGACAACCTGTTGCTCAACAGCCCGGCCGCCATGCGCGCCAGCAAGGAATTGCTGCGCGAAGTCGGCCACGGCGCGCTGACCCCGGCACTACGCCGCTACACCGAAAACGCCATCGCCCGCATCCGCGTCAGCCCCGAAGGTCAGGAAGGCCTGCGGGCCTTTCTGCAAAAGCGTCCGCCGAGCTGGCAAGCCGAAACCACCACCAAGGAGCCGCGTTGATGAGCGCACCTGTTCTCACCACCCTGCTGGTGGCCAACCGCGGCGAAATCGCTTGCCGGGTGATGCGCACCGCCAAGGCCCTGGGCCTGACCACCGTGGCCGTGCACAGCGCCACCGACCGTGAAGCCCGGCACAGCCGCGAAGCGGATATCCGCGTCGACCTCGGTGGCAGCAAAGCCGCCGACAGTTACCTGCAAATCGACAAACTGATCGCCGCGGCCAAGGCTAGTGGCGCTCAGGCGATTCATCCGGGTTATGGCTTTCTTTCCGAGAACGCCGGGTTCGCCCGCGCGATCGAAGAAGCCGGCCTGATTTTCCTCGGCCCGCCCGCCTCGGCCATCGATGCGATGGGCAGCAAATCCGCGGCCAAAGCCTTGATGGAAACCGCCGGCGTGCCGCTGGTGCCTGGCTATCACGGTGAGGCTCAGGACCTCGACACCTTCCGCGACGCCTGCGAACGCATCGGTTATCCGGTGTTGCTCAAGGCCACCGCGGGCGGTGGCGGCAAAGGCATGAAAGTGGTCGAGGACGTCAGCCAGTTGGCCGAAGCCCTGGCCTCGGCCCAACGTGAAGCGAAATCCTCGTTCGGCGATTCGCGGATGCTGGTGGAGAAGTACCTGCTCAAACCGCGCCACGTGGAAATCCAGGTCTTCGCCGACCAGCATGGCAACTGCCTGTACCTCAACGAACGTGATTGCTCGATCCAGCGTCGGCACCAAAAAGTCGTTGAAGAAGCACCCGCTCCAGGCTTGAGCCCGGAACTGCGTCGCGCCATGGGTGAAGCCGCAGTGCGTTCGGCACAGGCCATCGGTTACGTCGGCGCCGGCACCGTGGAGTTTCTGCTGGATTCTCGCGGTGAGTTCTTCTTCATGGAGATGAACACCCGTCTGCAAGTCGAACACCCGGTCACCGAAGCCATCACCGGCCTCGATCTGGTGGCCTGGCAGATTCGTGTGGCTCGCGGCGAAGCGCTGCCGATGACTCAAGCCGAGGTTCCGCTGATCGGCCATGCCATCGAAGTACGGTTGTATGCCGAAGATCCGGGCAATGATTTCCTGCCGGCGACCGGTCGACTGGAGCTGTATCGTGAATCCGCGCAAGGTCCGGGACGGCGGGTGGACAGTGGCGTCGAAGAAGGCGATGAGATTTCACCGTTCTACGACCCGATGCTCGGCAAACTGATTGCCTGGGGCGAGGATCGTGAACAGGCGCGACTGCGGCTGCTGAGCATGCTCGATGAATTTGCCATTGGCGGGCTCAAGACCAACATCAACTTCCTGCGCCGGATCGTCGCTCATCCGGCATTTGCTGCGGCAGAGCTGGATACCGGGTTTATTCCGCGTTATCAGGAAGAACTGCTGCCAGTTGCCTCGGACCTCAGTGACGAATTCTGGCAAGCCGCCGCCCAGGCGTTTGCCCAAAGCCAGCCGAGGACGACCCGTGCCGATGACCCGGTTTCGCCTTGGGCCAACAGCAATGGTTTCCGCGCCGGACTGCCGACAGAAATCACCCTGCATTTGAGTTGTGAAGGCCAGGATCGCGCGCTGACGTTGGGCGACGCTGATGCCCACACAGCTCAACTCAGGAGCGAGCAACTGCTGACCGAGCACAACGGCCTGCGCCGCCAGCATCGGGCAATCCGCCGAGGCGACGTTCTGTATCTGCAATGGGAAGGTGAATTGCGCCGCATCGAGGCCTACGACCCGATCAGTGCCGTCGAGGCCAGTCACAGCCATCACGGCGGGCTGAGCGCTCCCATGAATGGCAGCATCGTGCGGGTATTGGTGGAAGCCGGGCAGACAGTCGAAGCCGGGGCGCAGTTGGTGGTGCTCGAGGCGATGAAAATGGAGCACAGCATTCGTGCACCACACGCCGGAGTGATCAAGGCGCTGTATTGCCAGGAAGGCGAGATGGTCAGTGAAGGCAGTGCATTGGTCGAGTTTGAGGAAGCATGAAATGAAGATCGGTCCTACGTCTTGCGAGGACCGATCTGATTAGAATTTGGCGGTTGCCTGAACCACTACGCCGATAATTCGGCACTCGTCGGTGAAGATAGCCTTCGGATAGGTCGGATTGAGCGGGACCAGGTAACGCTGCCCGCCCTCTTCGATCAGCTTGCGAAAGGTCGCCTCCGCGCTGTCCGGCCACTGGGCGATCACCAGTTTTCCGGGTTCCGGCACGATGGCCGGGTCCACCAGGATCATCATGCCCTCGGCAATGCTGATACCCGTGGGCGCGGTCATCGCATCGCCCACCACACTCAGCCAGAAGGCCGGGCCCTGGGCGTGGTAGTCGGTCAGCTCGAAGCGTTCCTCCTTGCGATACACCGTCAGCTCACCATCGCGCAGCTGCGCCGGCTCCTTCCAGTCACTGACCGGGTAGCGGAAGTACGGGTTGTACTTCAGCGCCAGAGGCATCTCCTCCTCTTCCAAGATGAGTGGTTCGCGGATCACCAGCGCCACTTCGAGAAAGTCCATGCCCAGCGCCTTCAACACACGGTTCATGTTGACGACGCCAGGGTCGCGGCGTTTATTCAGCCAGTGGCCGACGCCGCCCTGGGACATCCCGAGGCGATCTGCGAGTTCTTCTTGAGTGACTTTGAGCTCACTCATCTTGGCCTTGACCAACTCAATCCATTTATCCATGTGCAGCACGATACGTGGGCGCCTCCGGCCATCAAAACACAAATTGTAGTATTTAAACTTTCGTCATAAATACAGTTAGTACTAGGATTGGTTCACGGATCTGAACCTATCACGGAGCTTGCCATCACCATGTCCATCCCCTGCAACGACCTGCCCGACATGCAAATCGACACTTCCCTCACCTCGCCCAAAGGCTCTGCCGCCGCGCAACGAGCACTGGACTATTACTTGAAACCAACTGTTTCAGAGGAAGTGGTCGAAGAACGTTTCTTTGACGTAAACCGCAACATCAGCTGCGAAGAGGCGCTGGTCCATGCCACGGATTTGCTGCGTTGTGCCGCCGCCATCGCGTACGAGTCAGCCAGCAATTTGCAGGGCGCAAGTCGGGACCTGGCGTTTTCGGCGGTACACATGATCGACATGGCCAAGGCGATGGTGGATCGATCCCTGGAGGGCGATCAGAACGGGTGAGACGAGGGTACTGTCGAGGAGGACGGGAAAGAGCTTTCCAATCGCGCAAATAAAAACATTTGACTTGTAAATGATAATGATTATTATTGCATGCAGCTGGTCGCGAGATCAGTCGATTGTCCAAGTGACCTTAGGTCGGTCTCCTGGACTATCTCCTCATCAGGCTAATCACGGTTTTCGACCCGGCTTTTGCCGGGTCTTTTTTTGCCAGTTATTCTGGCTTTACCTTCAGGCTAATGAAGTCTTTAGGTGCTGCAAATTCGATGGCGCGGATGATATCAAAAGAATATCCGTTGGCAAGAGAAGCCCGGCATCATTGGCCAAAACCAATCAAAAAATAGCGCTTGAGAATCAATCGTACAGTCTCTAAGCTGCGTCGGCGTCAGGGAGGACGCCCCCCGCTTCAGCGCAGAATTTCCCCCGGTTTTTCCCTTCCCAGCGTGTAAAGTAGCAGCCATAAAATCATATTCAGGAATCGACTATGACCGTGGCTAAATCCTCTTTCGACATCAGTGCCAACTTCGACAGTGGCAACATTGAAGTGCTGGACATCAGCAATCCGTTGCAAGCCCTGCTGGCCATCAAGCCAGACACCCGCAGCCAGCACTTTCAGTGGTTCCACTTCAAGGCCAGCGGCCTGCACGTCGGTCAGGAACACTGGTTTCGTCTGAACAATGCCAGCAAGTCCTCCTACAACAAGGCCTGGGATGGTTATCAGGCGGTAGCGTCCTACGACCACGTCAACTGGTTCCGGGTGCCGACCATTTTCGAAGGTGACTGCCTGCGCTTCAGCCTTGAGGCCACCGCCACCCACGCCTGGTTTGCTTACTTCGAACCCTACAGCCGTGGCCGTCACGACTGGCTGATCGAGCAAGCGCTGACCAAGGCTGGCACCGAACTGCTGGCCACCGGCAAGAGCGTCGAAGGTCGAGACATCCAGTTGCTGCGTAAAGGCACGGGCGCCGAAGGTCAACGCAAGGTCTGGATCATCGCCCAGCAACATCCCGGTGAACACATGGCCGAGTGGTTCATGGAAGGCGTGATCGAACGTCTCGAAAAACACGACGACCCGATATTGAACAAACTGCTGACTAGCGCCGATCTATATTTGGTTCCGAACATGAACCCGGACGGCGCTTTCCACGGTCACCTGCGCACCAACGCCATGGGCCAGGACCTGAACCGCGCCTGGCAGAGCGCCAACCAGGAAATCAGCCCGGAAGTGCTGTTCGTTCAGCAGCAGATGGAAAAGTACGGCGTGGACCTGTTCCTCGACATCCATGGCGATGAAGAAATCCCCTACGTGTTCACCGCCGGTTGCGAAGGTAACCCGGGCTACACGCCACGAATCGAAAAACTTGAAGAGCATTTCCGCAGTCATCTGAAGCACCTGACCAAGGACTTCCAGACCAAGCACGGCTACACCCGCGACGAACCGGGCAAAGCCAACATGACCCTGGCGTGCAACAGCGTTGGCGAGAAATTCGACTGCCTGTCGCTAACCCTCGAAATGCCCTTCAAGGACAACAACGATGCGCCGAATGCGCTGACCGGCTGGTCTGGCAAACGCTCGAAGCAATTGGGCAAGGACGTGCTGACGACTGTGGCGGACATGGTCGATACATTGCGCTGATCACGCTCGATGGCTGCATGTCCGGCATGCAGCCATGCCTCACTCGGCAGCGATCCGCACGCAATCCTCAGGTCCCAGCAAGCGCCCATCCTCGGCACGTAGTTCCAGCGTCTGCACCGGTCGGCCGTTCTCTCGGTCAACAACCCGCGAGTGCGCCTCCCCTGCCTCATAGAAAAACGCCTCGCCCCATTGGCGCAATCCGATGATCAACGGGAACAGGCCTTTGCCTTTTTCGGTCAGCACATATTCCTGATACACACTGCCGTCCGATGCCGGCACCAGGTCGAAAATGCCATGGACCACCAAGGTGCGCAGCCGCGCAGACAAAATATTCTTGGCCATGCCCAAATTGCGCTGAAACTCCCCGAACCGGCGTATGCCGTCAAATGCATCGCGCACGATCAGCAACGACCACCAATCACCAATGGCATCCAGGGAACGGGCAACCGGACATTCGGCGTTTTCCATGCTTGTACGTTTAGCCATGAGCGCGCTCACATCAATCCAAATGTAGTTGCAATATAAAACCAGCTTCCTTACCGTACAACTGGTTTCACTTTGAAACCACACAAGGAAGCCCGTCATGAAACCTGATCATCCATTGAGCGGCGCCGTGGTGCTGCTGTTTGCCATCGCCTGCGGCCTGGCCGTCGGCAATGTTTACTACGCACAACCGCTGCTCGATGCCATGGCCGAGGCCTTCGCCATGGACCCCGCAACCATCGGCATCGTCGTCACGCTGACGCAAGTCGGTTACGGCGCAGGCTTGGTGTTGCTGGTGCCGCTGGGTGATCTGCTCAATCGCCGGCGCCTGATCGTTACGCAAACTGTGCTGTCGGCGCTGGCCTTGCTCACGATCGCACTGGCGCCTGACAACATCTGGCTGCTGGTCGGCATGACATTGACCGGGTTATTGGCTGTCGTGACACAAGTGTTGGTGGCCTACGCCGCGACATTGGCCATCCCGGAACAGCGAGGGCGTGTGGTCGGTGAGGTCACCAGCGGCATCGTCGTCGGTATTCTGCTCGCCCGGACAGTGGCCGGCGGCATGGCTGACCTCGCCGGCTGGCGTTCGATTTATCTGTTGTCGGCGGTTTTGACGCTGGTGATGGCGTTGCTGCTGTTTCGTGTGTTGCCCAAACATGAAGTTGCGCAACCCGCCAGTTCCTACGGCGCCTTACTGGGCTCGGTATTCACGCTGTTCAAGGAAGAACCGGTGCTGCGCCAGCGGGCGGTGCTCGCGCTACTGACCTTCGCCAGCGCCATGGTGTTGTGGACGCCCATGGTGCTGCCGCTGGGCGCCCCGCCGCTGTCGTTGTCCCACACACAAATCGGATTATTCGGACTGGCAGGTGCCGCCGGTGCATTGGCCGCCGCTCGCGCCGGGCATCTGGCTGATCGCGGTTTGGGGCAATGGACCAGCGGTTTGTCGCTCTTGCTGATGCTGGTTTCCTGGCTGCCGATCGCCTTCACCCAGTCCTCATTGTGGGCATTGCTGCTTGGCGTGATTACGTTGGATCTGGGTTTGCAGGCCGTGCACGTCACCAGCCAGAGCATGATCTACAGCGTGCGGCCCGAAGCCCAAAGCCGACTCACCGCCGGCTACATGCTGTTCTATTCAATTGGCAGCGCCTTGGGGTCGATCGGTTCGACGGCGATGTACGCGTGGGCCGGGTGGCTCGGCGTATGCCTGCTGGGCGCAGGCATCAATGCTGTGGCGTTGATCTATTGGTGGCGAACGCTCGCCACAATAGATTTTGGAAGATCAGATCAGCCGCGATCCTTGCCCCGCAACATGCTGTCCAGCACGTCATCGCGGCGCACCCAACCATGAAACAGCGCCGCCGCCAAATGCAGCAGCACCGTCAGGAACAACAAATATGCCAAATACCCGTGAGCCTTGCGCAGGAAAGCAAACACCTGCGCATTGGCCGGCAGGATCGATGGCAACTGCAATGAGCTGCTGAGCATCACCGGATCCCCCGCCGCCGAAATCATCGCCCAGCCCAGTAGCGGCAGAATCAGCATCAACGCGTACAGCAAAACATGTGAAGCCCTGGCCGCCAGCGCTTGCCAACCCGGCAGATCCGCCGGCAGCGGTGGCTGTTGAGTGGAAAAGCGCACGGCCAGGCGCACGATCACCAACAGCAGAATCGCGACGCCCAAGGGTTTGTGCAGATGAATCAGCCACTCATAACGCTCGGACACCGAAGCGGCCATGCCCGCGCCGATAAACAGCATGGCAATGATCATCAGCGCCATCAGCCAGTGCAGCAATCGCGCTAAAGGCGCGAAGTGGTTCGGTTGAGCGCTCATTGACGAGACTCCTGTTTATTAGCGGCGGGCAACTGGCTGACTTCGCTGGTACGACGCAAGTAGGAAGTGGCGTACCCCGCTGAACGAGCGGCGAGCAATGGGTCGTCGGAACCTTCTATGCCGGCGGGCAGTACCAGCGGGTCGTAGTTGATGTCACGGCATTCGCCATTGAGTTGAGGTTGAGTGCTTTCGAGCACCAGAGTGCCGGCGTTCAACACTTTGCGACCCTCGGGCCAGGCTTTGCTGGCGTCATTGACCGGATCACCGGGGTTGGCCAGGGTGATGTTCAGCTGCCAACGCAGCGGCCCTGCGGAAATACGCTGATCCAGGTCTTTCTCCAGGAATTCACCCCCTTCAGGCGCCGTAGCACCCGCTGCATCCTGAGCGACGGGCACCATGCTCCAGCGCACCGCCTGCCGTTGTCCCGCAGCATTCACCAAGTAAAACGCATTGACGCTGTTGTAGGTTTCCGTCACGTAACTGGCCGACGGCTTGGCGGTTTTGATCCAGGCCAGGAACGGTGCAGCTTCCGGATGCGAGCCGAAGAACGCCGGCACCGCGGTGGGGTTCGGCTTGCCGGTGGCCGGGTCCGGCGACTGGGCCTGCTGAAATTGATAGAACGCTTCAGGCGTACCCACCGGGAACACCGGCATGCTGTTCATCCCGGTGCGCCACTGCTGGCCGTTGGCCTGGGTGAAGCGCAGGGCCAGACTGCGGATCGGCACGCTGTTGTCTGGCGCATAAGGATTACCGGCCGGTAATGCGAAACGCCCGACCACCGGGGTCCGCGCAACATTGAACACCTGCGCGCTGGAATAGCTGCGCGCCTCACCGCTGCTTTCGAAATGTCCAATCACGCACACGCCTTTGGAGTGGTTACGCCGGAAACCCGGGTGCACGCCGTTGTTGGTCTCCAGCACATTGATCAGCTTTTTCGGCGTCAGGCGCTGTGGGTCAAAGGTGCCGTTGACGTAGGCAAAAGCCCCGGCCAGGGCGGCAACCACCACAGCGATACCGGCCAGACGTAACGTCAGGCTCGCGGCACTCAAGGGTGGCCGGGTTGGCGGTGATGAGCGATCTACCATGAAAGACTCCAGGGCCATCGGCCACAAGTGAGAAGGATCAAGCAGACGAACCCCACGGCGGTTTATTCCGTCACGCGGTATTTATTTTTTCAGGCGTGGAATAACCTCGCATGCCGGGCGTCTCTCTAGTCCACAGCGTAGTGACTAGCCAGAACTTCATGAACGATATCGACGAACGACTGAGAGAAATCATTCCCAGACTACTCAAATGATCAACCTGCCCCCAAGCGAGCGTGACCTGCACGCCTATGTCGACCAGCAACTCAGCGATGCCGACCGACGTCTGGTGGAGACTTTTCTGGCCAGCAACGCTGAAGTGGCTGCCAAAGTGCGTGCCTGGCAGCAGGACGCCCAGCAACTGCGCGCGGCATTAAGCGGTGCCCTGCAGCAACCGGCCAATCCAGACCTCGACCCGGCGCTGATTCGCCAACGCCTCAAACGACAATCTCGCCGTCACCTGACCAGCGCTGCCGTGTTGCTGATCGCGGTCAGCGTCGGCGGGTTCAGCGGTTGGCAAGCTCGGGAGATGACGCTCATCAGTGCCACACCGCCGATGACCGATGCCCTGCAGGCCTATCGCCTGATTGCCCAGCAAGGCATCCTGCCGGCCGATTACAAAGTCAGCGACGACGGTGATATGCAGGGTTGGCTTGACCGCTATTTCACTCAAGCCAATCGCTTGCCTGACCTCTCGGGCGCCGGTTTCAAACCGGTCAGCGGACGCTTGCTGAGCACCGAGCAAGGGCCAGCGGCGATGGTGGTCTACGAGGATCAAAGCGGCCATAAGGTCAGCTTCTACGTCCGCCCACCGGGTCCGAAAAACTACCTGTTGCCCAGGGGCAGTCGCAGCGATGGCGAATTGCAGGCCGAGTACTGGTCGGGGGGCGGGTATAACTACGCGATGGTCAGCCCGACCGATACGCCGGCGGCGCAGATGCTCAAGCAGACCGTCCAGTTCTGAACACACCACCAAGCCCGCTTGGATTTGTCCAGGTTTCAGCCCTGCCCGAACACTTGCGAAGGCCTACGCAGTAACGGGTCGAACGGATTGATCCGCGGCCCGATCAGCGCTGCTTCGCGCTTGAGCATTTCGACCACCGTCGGCAAGCGATCCGGCCCGAGCCGATCACTCACGGTGGCCACACTCAACGCCGCCACGGCCCGCCCTTCACGATCCAGAATCGGCACCGCCACCCCGGCCATGCCCTGCAACACGCCGGTGTTGCGTCCGGCATAACCGAGCTTGCGCACGTTCTCGACTTCCGAGCGCAGGAATACCTCGTCGTACAGGTGAAAATCCTTGAGCCGTGGCAAGTTGTAGTGAATCACCGTGTCGCGCTCTTCTTCCGGCAAAAACGCCAGAATCGCCAGGCTACCCTGCCCCACACCCAGTGCCACCCGCCCGCCGATGTCTCCGGTAAACGTGCGGATCGGAAACGGCCCTTCACTGCGATCCAGGCAGATCGCATCAAAACCACTGCGCGCCAGCAAGAACAACGAATCCCCCAACGACGCCGACAGCCGCAGCAACGCCGGACGCACCAGTTCGCGCAGGTTTCCGGTGTTCCCGGCGCGGGCTGCCAGGGCGAAAAATTCCAGACTCAAGCGATAGCGTTTGCTGCGCGCATCCTGCTCGACCATGCCCTCATCCATCAAACTGCGCAGCAATCGGTGCGTGGTCGGTTGCGACAACCCGATGCGCTGAGCCAGTTGCGTCACCCGCTCCCCGCCCTCGACGGTGTCACCCAGACTGCGCAGCACGGCAAACAGTCTGGAGACGGCGCCAACACCGACTTCATTTTTGCTTTCATTCCGCTCAATGGAATCTGTCATGGATTTTCTCGAGTATTAATTTACTCACCGAATGAAATTGAAAATAGGCATTGCTTCAGTGAAATAGATCATTGAGCCCATCCTATTCTTCGTCCTACTCTGCGTCCAGACAGGGGCGATTCGAACAACAGCGGCAGCCGACTGAAGTCGAGCGCCAACGCACCCAGCAAGACCTTTTCGTATCTGCCCATACAAAAAAGCGCGCCTTCGGGCGACGCATAACAATCTCAGGTGGAGCGCAGTTATGGCTTTTGTGCAACTTGAAGGACTCGGCAAACGTTACGGTGAGATCGACGCCGTCGTTGCCACCAACCTCTCGGTCGAGAAAGGCGAGTTCGTCTCGCTGCTCGGCCCCTCCGGATGCGGCAAAACCACCACCCTGCAAATGATCGCCGGCTTCGTTGAAGTCACGAGCGGTCGCATCCTGCTGGACGGTCGCGACATCACCCACGCCAAACCCGCCAGCCGTGGTCTGGGCGTGGTGTTCCAGAGTTACGCACTGTTCCCGCACATGACCGTGAAAGACAACGTCGCCTTCGGCCTGCGCATGCGCAAAGTGGCCAACGGCGAGTTGCAGCAGCGAGTGGACCGGGTGCTGAAACTGGTACGCCTCAACCAGCATGCCGAGCGTTATCCCCGGGAGCTCTCCGGCGGCCAGCGTCAACGCGTTGCCCTCGCTCGGGCCCTGGTGATCGAGCCGCCGGTGCTGCTGCTCGATGAGCCGCTGTCCAACCTCGACGCCAACCTGCGCGAAGAGATGCAATTCGAAATCCGCCGCATCCAGCGCGAAGTCGGGATCACCACGTTGATGGTCACCCATGACCAGTCCGAAGCGCTGTCCATCAGCGACCGGGTGGTGGTGATGCAGGCCGGGCGCATTACCCAGATCGACGCGCCTTACACCCTCTACGAACACCCGCGCACCGAGTTCATTTCCGGGTTCGTCGGCAAGGCCAACCTGCTGCCGGGCGAGCGTGATAGCGCCGGTGTTGTTCAGGTGTGCAGCCGTGGCGACGGCGAACTGACCTTGAGCCTGCGTCCGGAAAAAATCGATCTGCGGGATAAAGGTCAGGGTCGCCTGCAAGGCAACATCGTCAGTCGCTTCTTTCTTGGCAGCCAATGGCTGTACGGCGTGTCGACGACCCTGGGCGAACTCAGCGTGGTGCGCCGCAACGACGGTTCGGCACCGCTGACCGAAGGCACGGCGGTCGGGCTCGATTGGGACGCAACGTTGCTGCGGGTGCTGAGTGTCGACGAGGTGCCGGCATGAGCACGCTTGTCGCCATTCGCCAGGGACGCCAGGGTTACTGGCTGTCGACACCGGCCCTGGCCTTATACCTCGGCCTGCTGGTTATTCCGCTGCTGCTGACCTTGGTGCTGTCGTTCAACGTCTTCGACTACAGCTCGGGGATCAACGGCGACGCCTACACCCTCGACCACTACAGCAGCCTGCTGGGTGACCCGTACTTCTACGAAATCTTTCTGCGCACGATGTGGATCAGCGCCCTGACCACCCTGCTCTGCGTGGTGATCGGCGTGCCCGAGGCCTACATCCTCAGCCGCATGGGCGCACCGTGGCGCTCGATTTTCCTGATTCTGATCCTCACCCCGTTGCTGATTTCGGTGGTGGTGCGCGCCTTCGGCTGGAGCCTGTTGCTGGGTGCCGACGGCTTGGTCAACCAGACCCTGCAAGCCTTCGGTGGCTCGCCAATGAAACTGCTGTACACGCCGTTCGCGGTGGTGATCGCGCTGGTCCACGTGATGCTGCCGTTCATGATCATTCCGGTCTGGACCTCGTTGCAAAAACTCGACCCGGCCGCCGAGCAGGCCGCGATGTCCCTCGGTGCCAGCCACTTCACCATGATGCGCCAAGTGGTGCTGCCGCAAATCATGCCCGGTGTGCTCTCCGGCACCTTGATCGTGTTCGGTCTCGCCGCCAGTTCGTTTGCCATCCCCGGCCTCCTCGGCGGACGCCGACTGAAAATGGTCGCCACGCTGATCTACGACCAGTACCTGTCGGAGCTCAACTGGCCGATGGGTGCGGCCATCGCCGTGGCCCTGCTGTTGCTCAACCTGCTGATCATGCTGTCGTGGAACCGGATGATCGAAGGCCGCTACAAGAAGTCATTGGGATAACTCGTCATGTCCAAGAACGGTCCTTTCGCCCTGCTGTTCCATACCTTCGTGGTGCTGTTCATGCTGGCGCCCCTGGTGGTGGTTTGCCTCGTGGCCTTTACCCCGGAAAACACCCTGAGCCTGCCGACCACCGAGTTTTCCCTGCGCTGGTTCCGCGCGGTGTTCGAGCGTGCTGACTTTGTCGATGCGTTCTACAACAGCCTGATCCTCGCGTTCTGCGCGGCCAGTCTGGCGACGCTGATAGCGGTGCCGGCAGCGCTGGCGATCACGCGCTTCGAGTTCCCCGGACGGGACTTTTTCAACGGTCTGTTCCTGTCGCCGATCATCATTCCGCACTTGGTGCTGGGTGTTGCGTTGCTGCGCTTGTTTGCGCTGATGGGCGTCAACGGCAGCTTCGCCTGGCTGATCTTCGCCCACGTGCTGGTGATCACACCGTACGTGCTGCGGCTGGTGCTGGCGTCGGCCATCGGCCTGGATCGCAGCGCCGAACACGCCGCGCAATCGCTCGGTGCCGGGCGTTTCACGCTGTTCAGGGAAATTACTTTGCCGATGATTCTGCCGGGGGTCGCCGGTGGCTGGCTGCTGGCATTCATCAACAGTTTTGATGAGGTCACGCTATCGATTTTCGTCACCTCGCCGGCCACGCAAACCCTGCCGGTGCGAATGTACGTGTACGCCACCGAATCCATCGATCCGATGATGGCGGCGGTGTCGGCACTGGTGATTGCGCTGACCGCGCTGACAATGATTTTGCTCGACCGGGTCTACGGCCTCGATCGGGTTCTGGTGGGCAAACAATGAGGGCGCCATGGCTCTGCTGAAACGACTGGCCGAAGGCGACCGCCCGGCCTTGGACTTTACCCTCGACGGCACACCTGCCACCGGCCTGCTCGGCGACACCTTGCTGACGGCGGTGCTGACCTGCAGCGAACACTTGCGCGGCAGCGACTTCAGCGCCGAACCCCGCGCCGGTTTTTGCATGATGGGTGCCTGCCAGGACTGCTGGGTTCGACTGGGCGACGGCCGGCGCGTGCGCGCCTGCTCGACGTTGCTCGAAGCCGGGCAGCAGATCAGCCGCGAACCGGGGCGACACTTATGAGCACACCCTCGGTGGTCATCATCGGCGCCGGTCCGGCCGGCATTCGTGCCGCACAAACCCTGGTCACCCATGGCGTTCGCCCGGTCCTGCTGGACGAGGCAGCACGCGGTGGCGGGCAGATTTATCGTCACCAACCGGCAAACTTCAAGCGTTCGCCAGTCAAGCTGTATGGCTTCGAAGCCGGGAAGGCCAACGCGTTGCATCAGACGATCGACGCGCTGCGCGAGCAACTCGATTACCGTCCTGAAACCCTGGTATGGAACGCCGAGGACGGTGCGCTAGACACCTTGCATGAAGGCCGCGCCGCGCGGTTGGCGTTCTCCCGCGTGATCGTCGCCACGGGCGCCACCGACCGGATTCTGCCGGTACCGGGTTGGACCCTTCCTGGGGTTTACAGCCTCGGCGCAGCGCAGATTGCCCTCAAGTTTCAAGGCTGCGCCATCGGTGAACGCGTGGTGTTCGCCGGCAGCGGGCCGCTGCTGTACCTGGTGGCGTATCAATACGCCAAGGCCGGCGCCAAGGTGGTCGCGGTGCTCGACAGTTCGCCCTTCAGCGCTCAGGCCCGCGCCCTGCCCGGCCTGCTCTCGCAACCGGTCACCCTGGCCAAAGGCATCTATTACCGCAGCTGGCTGACCGCCCACGGCATCCCGGTGCATCAGGGTGCCAGCCTCACAGACATCAACGGCGAACAGCGTGTGCAATCGCTGACCTGGCGCAACGCGAAGGGCAATCAGCATCTGGAGTGCGACGCCGTCGCCTTCGCCCACGGCCTGCGCAGTGAAACCCAACTCGCCGACCTGCTTGGCTGTGAATTCGCCTGGAACCCGCTCAACCGCGCCTGGCTGCCGCAACGTGACAGCGCCGGTCGCAGCAGTGTCGCCGAGGTTTACCTGGCCGGTGACGGTGCCGGCATCATGGGCGCCGACGCGGCCGAAATGGCCGGCGAACGCGCGGCCCTGGCGTTGCTCGAAGACATCGGTTACCTGATCCCGCCGCAACGTGGGGCGCAATTGGAGCAGGCGCTGGGACGGATCGACACCTTCCGCCAAGGTCTGGAACGGGCCTTCATCTTTCCTGAGAATTGGGCCGCCGATGCCCCGAATGACGTGATGATCTGCCGCTGCGAAGAAGTGCGGGCCGGCGACATCCGCCAAGTGGTACGCGAGGGACATTGGGAGATCAATCGGGTCAAGGCGCATTGCCGGGTCGGCATGGGTCGCTGCCAGGGCCGGATGTGTGGCGCCGCCGCCGCGGAAATCATTGCCTGCGAAAGTCAGCGCTGCGTGTCCGACATCGGCAGGCTTCGGGCTCAGGCCCCCATCAAACCCCTGCCGTTTGGTCTGGAGGTCGAGTCATGATTGAAGTCGATGCCGTCATCATTGGCGGCGGAATTGTCGGTGCCTCCGCCGCGCTGTTTCTGAGCAAGGCCGGGCGTCGCGTGGCGCTGCTGGAGCGGGACTTCTGTGGCTCGCATTCCAGCGGCGTGAACTACGGCGGCGTGCGTCGTCAGGGCCGACCGCTGTCGCAACTGCCGCTGTCGCAACGGGCCCACGACATCTGGGGGCAACTGCCGCAGCTGATTGGCATCGACGGTGAGTATCAGCGCAGCGGCCATTTGAAACTGGCCCGCAGCCTCAGCGACCTGCACGCCTTGCAAGACTATGCCGCCAGCAGTCGGGGCTTTGGCCTCGATTTGCAGGTACTCGAGCGCTGTGAATTACGCGCACGTTTTCCGTGGGTCGGTGAGGTGGCGGTCGGTGCCTCGTTTTGCCCCGATGACGGTCACGCCAACCCGCGACTGGTCTCCCCGGCGTTTGCCCGGGCGGCGCAGAGACATGGCGCGCAGGTCCATGAACAATGCCCGGTGACGGCGGTGGAACACGACGGCCAGCGCTTTCGCGTCAGCACGCAAACCGGTCTGAAGCTACAGGCGCCCTGGCTGCTGAATTGCGCCGGAGCCTGGGCTGGCAGCCTGGCAGAACAATTCGGTGAGGGCGTGCCGATGCACGCCGGGCACCCGGCGATGCTGGTCACCGAGCCCTTGCCGTTGGTGATGAATGCCAGCACCGGGGTCGAGGGCGGCGGCATCTATGCCCGCCAGGTCGCGCGTGGCAATTGCGTGCTGGGTGGTGGCCAGGGTTTTGCCCTCGACGACGCCCGCGCCCGGCCCGGTCAGCACGCGGTGATCGAGATCCTGCGTCAGGCCGTCGAGCTTTATCCGTTTCTTGAAGGCGCCCAGGCGATTCGCACCTGGAGCGGCACCGAAGGTTACCTGCCCGATCGCCAACCGCTGATTGGCCATAGTGGCACTCAACCCGGTCTGTTGCACGCGTTCGGCTTTGCCGGTGCGGGCTTTCAGATCGGCCCCGCGGTGGGCCAGGCCCTCACCGAAATCATCTGCAGCGGCGCTTCAAAAACGTCGCTGGATGCGTTTTCCATCACCCGGTTTCACTCCATCTCCGTTGCTTGATAGACGAAGGTCGCGCCAATGAATAACGTCAAACGCAGTGCACTGCTCGGTTTCTCCTGTCTGACCGCCCTGCTCCCGGTCACCCAGGCCCAGGCCGAGCCGACGCTTTACCTGGGCATGAACGGCGGGACCATGGAGCGGCTCTATGCCGATAAGGTGCTGCCGGTTTTCGAGAAGGCCAATAACGTCAAAGTGGTGATTGTGCCTGGCACCTCCGCCGATATTCTGGCCAAGGTCCAGGCCAGCAAAGGCAACCCGCAGATGCACGTGATGTTCCTCGACGACGGCATCATGTACCGCGCCATCGCCATGGGGCTGTGCGACAAACTCGAAGACAGCGCACCGCTGGCGCAAATTCCGGCCAAGGGCCGGATCAAGAATCAAGCGGTGGCGGTCAGCCTCGGCGTGACCGGGCTGGCGTACAACACGCGTCTGTTCAAGGAGAAAGGCTGGACCGCGCCGACCTCGTGGATGGACATGGCCGACCCGCGCTTCAAGGACAAACTGGTGTTCCAGTCGATGGCCTCCTCGACCTTTGGCCTGCATGGCTTCCTGATGTTCAACCGGATTCAGGGCGGCAGCGAAACCGACGTCGAGCCTGGCTTCAAGGCGTGGCCGAACACCGTCGGGCGCAACGTGCTGGAGTACATCCCGAGTTCGGCGAAGATTTCCGAAATGCTTCAGACGGACGAAGCCGCGCTGTTCCCGCTGACGCCGACCCAGGTCACCGCCCTGAAACTCAAGGGCATGCCCGTGGAGTACGCGCAACCGAAGGAAGGCGCCGTGGTGCTCAACGTGGCCGAATGTGCCATCGCCAACAACACTCAGCCGGAACTGGCGCAGAAACTTGCCGCCTTCTTGCTGACGCCTGAAGCGCAGGCCGCCGCGCTTGAAGACGGCGACCAGATCCCGTCCAACCCCAATACCCCGACCACCGACAAGACTCGCGGCCAGGTCGAGGCGATGAAGCAGTACCTGACCACGGCCATTGCAATCGATTGGGATCAGGTCAACGAACAGCGCCCGGCATGGAATGCGCGGTGGAATCGTAGTATCGAGCGCTAACTTCCGGCATAGCGCTATCTATGTAGCAGCTGCCGAGCCTGCGAGGCTGCGTTTACCCAGGGACAGTACGTCTGGCCCGCTACCGCAACGCAGCGTCAGTCGTTGAACCTGCCCGAACGCGACGCGCCGGCCATTCAACTGCCCGTCGGGACACGCAGCCTAAACAGGCTGCGGTTGTTGGAAATCACACGGGTTGAAACTGTGAATACCCGGCTGTCTTTTGAAAAGTCTCCAAAATAGAAACCAACATGACAGTTGCTCCCACATTGGAATGCGATCAACTGTGGGAGCGAGCTTGTCGCGATAGCGGTATGACAGACACCACACCTTTGCCAGTATCATGTCGCCCATTTCCAGGCCCCGCGCCTTCCCTTTGATCAATAGTGAATCTGTTCATGGATACCCTTGCCCAACTACGCGCCGGCCAACTGTCGGGCATCACCCGCCTGGACCTCACCGGCGGCCTAACGGAGTTTCCGCGAGAAATCTTCAACCTGGCGGACTCGCTGGAAGTCCTCAACCTCAGCGGCAATGCCTTGAGCAGTCTGCCGGACGACTTGCACCGCCTGACCCGTTTGCGCGTGTTGTTCTGCTCGGACAATCTGTTCACCGAACTGCCCGACTGCCTGGGCCAATGCGCCGCACTGACGATGGTCGGCTTCAAGGCCAACCGCATTGAGCGCGTGCCAGGCGCGGCCCTGCCACCGTTGCTTCGCTGGCTGATCCTGACCGATAACTGCATCACTGAGTTGCCGGCCGAGCTGGGTGAACGCCCGCACCTGCAAAAACTCATGCTCGCCGGCAACCGCTTGCAACGTTTGCCGGAGAGCTTGCGTCATTGCCATCGACTCGAACTGATTCGCATCGCCGCCAACCAGTTGAGCGAGTTGCCCGAGTGGCTGCTGTCCCTGCCGAGCCTGGCCTGGCTGGCGTACGCCGGCAACCCGCTGGAGACCGAAGCCGATGCGGCCGCCCTCGAAGCCACGCCCCGCATTCCCTGGTCTGAACTGCGCCTGGAGCAGCAACTGGGCGAAGGCGCGTCGGGGGTGATTCATCGGGCTAATTGGGATCGGCTGAGCCAACCGGCCACACAGGTCGCGGTCAAACTCTACAAAGGCGAAATGACCAGCGATGGTTCGCCGTTGCACGAAATGAACGCCTGCATTACCGCCGGTAGTCACCCCAACCTGATCCGGGTTGAAGGGCGAGTCGTCGGGCATCCGGAAGCCCAGGCCGGGCTGGTGATGCAATTGATCGATCCGAGCTATCGCAATCTGGCCGGGCTGCCGAGCCTGGCGTCATGTACCCGCGACGTTTACGCCAACGACACCCGGTTCAGCGCTGGCGTGGCCTTGCGCATCGCCTGTGGCATCGCCTCGGCAGCCGAGCATTTGCACCAGCATGGCATCACCCACGGCGACCTCTACGGCCACAACATTCTGTGGAACGAGCACGGTGATTGCCTGCTGGGGGATTTTGGCGCGGCGTCTTTCCATGCCACCTCGGACAGCCTTGAAAGCCGTGCGCTGCAACGGATCGAGGTGCGGGCGTTTGGTATTTTGCTGGGGGAATTGTTGGAGCGGATCGACTCAGGGTTGAGCGATGAGAGTCGTGTGCAACTGGAGGCATTGCAGCAGCGCTGCTGTCAGTCGCAGGTGCTGGCGCGACCGGGGTTCAGCGAGATTGTGCGAGCCTTGGAGAATCGGTGACCGCTTTGCGGTCACCGAAGTAACGGTTTAACCCGCCAACCCGACAAACATGTCCTGCACGTCATCGTGGTTATCGAGGCCTTCGAGGAAGGCTTCGACTTCAGCCATCTGTTCATCGCTCAGACCGCTGACCGGGTTTTTCGGCTGATAGCCCAGCTTGGCCGACAACACGGTGAACCCTTGCTCGGGCAGGGCTTTCTGCACGGCGTCCAGGTCCGCAGGCTCGGTCAGGAACAGGGTCGTGCCCTCTTCTTCACCCGGCTCGAAATCCTGAGCTCCGGCTTCGATGGCGGCCATTTCCGGATCGGCGTCCGGGCTGTCCGGGGACGCCTCGATCATGCCGACATGGTTGAAGTCCCACGCGACCGAACCGGAAGCGCCCAATTGGCCCTTGCGGAACGCGACGCGGATTTCAGCAACGGTGCGGTTGATGTTGTCGGTCACGCATTCAACGATCAGCGGCACCTGATGCGGTGCGAAGCCTTCATAGGTCACGCGATGGTATTGCACGGTTTCGCCCAACAGGCCCGCGCCTTTCTTGATCGCGCGATCCAGGGTTTCCTTGGGCATCGAAGCTTTTTTAGCCTGTTCAACCACCAGACGCAGGTGTGCGTTGGTAGTGACATCGGCACCGTTACGGGCAGCGATGGTAATTTCTTTTACCAGTTTGCCGAAGATCTTGCCCTTGGCGTTAGATGCCGCTTCTTTGTGTTTAACCTTCCACTGTGCGCCCATTACTCACTCTCTTGATCTGTGGCGCCGAGACATCTATTGGCCGACGCATGGCGCAAGTTTATACGCCCTAAAGTTGGCAATCGACCAAAAATTCCACCCTGTTCACCCACATGAATCGACATCTTCACCTGAGGTTGTAGGGCGATTCTGAAACTTCGATTTGCGGTGACCATAAAGGGCTGTGGTTTCGTACCCTCTGCGCCCGAATTCCATGGCAGAAGCGCGTTCGATGCACAACGACAAGGAAAGTCCTTTCACCCTGACACTCCTCGACGGCGATTTGAGTTTGCAGGTGTTGCAGTTCAGTGGCCGAGAAGCCCTCAACCAGCCCTATCGATTCGACATCGAAGTCATCGGCCTCGCACCGGCCATGAACCTCGAGCGATTGCTGCAACAGCCGGTGTTCCTCAGCCTGATGGAGGGCCAGGGTATTCATGGTGTCCTTCACAGTGCCAGTCGCGAGCATCGCGGCCCACACCGGATAGGCTACAAACTGGTGCTGGTGCCCTACCTTCAATGGCTCGACCGGCAGCGTTCACGCCGCGTCTTTCATCACCTCAGCGTACCGATGATCCTGCGCCAATTGCTGGAGGAACATGATGTGCCCGAGGGGAGCTATCGCTTCGAATTATCCAACGGACACTATCCCGTCCGGCCTTTTTGCATTCAGTACGAGGAGACCGATCTGGCATTGCTGCAACGGCTGTGTGAAGAAGAAGGCATTCACTATCACTTCGAACATCAGCGCGACGGGCATGTGCTGGTCCTGGCCGATGACAGCCTGAGTTTCCCCCAGGAACCGCTCCTGACGCCTTTCCAGGGCAACGCGCCCGAAGACAGTGACGTGCCGGTGATCAGTGAGTTGTTCCAGCGCCATGACTCGCCGCCCTTTCCCTCACGACTGGAGGCCCGGAACCGTGGCTCGCAAAACCCCGACGAGGGAGCCGCCAACCACGCGTTCAGCCAACCATTGCCGGTGATGGCACGTGTCGCGGCCGAGCACATCCATCACGATCAGTTGAGCCGACGACAACTGGAACGTCTGCGTTGCCAGCACCTGCAGATTCACGGTCGAAGCAACCAGAGCGCACTGCGCAGCGCACGGATTGTGCAAGTGTCGGAACATCCACTGCCGAATTTCAACGATCAATGGCTGCTCACCGAAACCCGCCATCAGGGGCAACAACCTTCGATTCTTGCCACCGACAAACCCGTCACTGTCCGCCATTACCGCAATCAGTTCACCGCCATTCCTTGGTCAACGGTCTTCAGACCGGCGCTCAGACAGACCAGGCCGAGCATCCCGGGTTATCAACCCGCCCGGGTGCTGGGCCCTGCCGGGCAGCCGGCGGCGCTGGATGATCGAGGTCGAATACAGGTTGGGCTGTGGCCAACGGTGGAATCAGATCCGCTTGAATCTGCCGGTCTCTGGCTACCGGTGGCCTTTGCAGCGCCGGACGGTCGGATTGACCCGTCCAGCCTGCCAAAGGCCGGCAGCGACGTCCTGATCAGTTTTCTCGACAGCGACCCGGACCGGCCGGTGCTGTGCGTCGGCATGGGCCATCACCCGCGCACTCGGTCTGTTCCCGCGCCACGCCGCGATAGCCACTTGCTGCTCGATTGGCTGGTCAATCGCTCGGACCTCACACCCTGACACTCAGCCTTTGTCGGCCTTGCCTGCCGCCGCCGCGAACTTCGCCAGACGCACATCCAGATGCCGTGGCCGGCGCCCGTGATCCTCGGCGCGCTCCTTGCGGCGGATGGCGTTGCGCACCATCAGGGAGCCGAGGTAACGAATCGGTTCCGGCGGAAACAAGCCCAACGGGCCGCTGACCAGAGGTGAACGAGTCCAGGCGTTGTCCAGTCCCTGAACCATCGACGCGAGAATCTGCCCGCCCATATGACACGGGCCAACCCCGCTGCCGGAATATCCGAAACCGTAAAACACATTGCCGCTGGCACTCATCTGACCGAAGAACGGCAAACCGGTGACGGAGCGATCAGACGGACCATTCCAGGTCGCCTCGACCTTGACCTCGGCAAACGCCGGAAAGAACTCGCTCAGGCTGTGCTGCAACAAACCGGCATAGGGCGATGGCTGATCGAACACCGGCAACATTCGCCCGCCGTAAGCAAAGGTATTGCCGCCCTTGCCGAGCATGATTCGGCCGTCCGGGGTGTTGTGGTAGTAGTGCACGAAAATCCGCGAATCGAGCACGGTGACGCCGCTGGTCAAACCGATCTCGTTGAGCAGATCGGGTCGCGGTTCGGTGATCAGCATGTCGCTGGAAACGATCGCCACACTGCGCTCGAACTGTGGAAACGCCCGGGCCATCCAGGCGTTCATCGCCAGCACCACGCGATCCGCACGGACGGTGCCGTTGGGGGTTTGAATCCCCGCAGGCTTGCCCTCCTGCAACCCGGTCATGGCGGTGTGCTCGTGAATCCTCACCCCGAGTTGCAAGGCGACCCGGCGCAAGCCGCGCACCAGTTTGCCCGGTTGCACGCTGGCCGCCGCCGGGGAAAACCAGCCTTCCAGATGTTTGCTGGAACCGGCCATGCGTTGCACATCGGCCACCGGCCTTTGGGTGAACGAGTTGATGCCATTGCGCTCCAGCGCCGCGATCACGGCGTCGGTCGAGCCGCATTGGGCGCGGTTGGTGGCGGTGTAGAGCGTGCCATCGAGGCGGTAATCGGCGTCCACCGCGTACTGCTCGCAAAAGGCGCCGATGGCATGGATGCTGCGCTCCGATTCCTTGACCAATCGCACCGCTTCTTCGACACCGAACAACCTTTCCAGCGTGAAGTACTTGGCCGACCACGACAGTGCACAACCACCGTTGCGGCCACTGGCGCCAGCGCCGCAGATATCGGCCTCGATCAGCAATACGTCGAGCTCAGGGTTCTGCTCCTTGAGCATGATTGCCGTCCACAGCCCGGTGTAGCCGCCGCCGACGATGCAGACGTCGGCGCGGGTGTCGCCCGCCAAGGGGTCGCACGGCGCGCAGGACTCGGCCGCCAGCGCCTGTTCCAGCCAGAAAGGTCTCATGGGTCAATCCTTAAGTACGCTGAGGTTTTACGGTGATCGGTTGGTTAGGCACGAAGGCGCTTTCGGCACGCAGGCCAGCCGGGCGGCTGTTCCAGTGAGGGATCAGCACCAGGGCCGAGAACATCGCGCAACCGGCGAAGACGATGAACACGGTGACCGAGTCGAAGTAGCCCGGCAGTAATCCACCGAGTATCGCCCCGACTGAGCCGCAACCGTTGACGAAACCGGCCGCTGTCGCGCCCGCCTTGGCGGTGCCGAAATCAATCGCGGCCGCGCCGCTGATCATCGAGTCCGGTCCGTACAGGGTCAGGCCCATGACGAACAGCAGCGCCACCACCAGCATCACGCTGCCGGTATGCAGAGCGCCCATGAACAACGCCAGGCTCACGGTCAGCGCCAACAGGCTGAGCACACACGCCGGCATGCGCCGGGCGCCGAACAGTTTGTCCGAAGCCAGACCCAGCAGAATCGGCCCGAGCAACCCGGCCAGTTCAAACGAGGTCGGAATGATCGCCGCGCCGACCTTGCCCACCGAGGGCATCTGCTCGAAGACGATCACCGGCCCCCAGAGCAGAATCGCGTAGCGCGCCGGTTTCAGCAGAAAGTACGCGAGACCCAAAACCAGCACGGTGCGGTTGCGCAGAATTTCTTTTAACGGTTCCAGCATGCTGATCTTGCTTTGCGCGTCGGCCTCTTGCGCCGTCAGTTGCGGCTCGGGTTCCACCGCCGGCAAGCCAACGTCTTCGGGTTTGTTGCGTTGAAAAATAAAAAACAGCACGGCGACCAGCCCAACCACCGCCGCACTGGAAAAGAACGCCGCATGCCAGGTGCCGATCAGCGTATACGCCCACCAGCCAGCAAACGGCGACGCCACCAACCCACCAAAGGCATAGCAGGAACTCCACAACCCCAGCACCCGCCCGCGCTGTTCAGAGGGAAAGAAACTACCGAGGTTCTTGCACAGCCCGTACCAGCCAGTGGACTGGGCAAACCCTTGAATCAACATGCAGGTGGCGAAGATTGGCAACGTCGCGAAACTGCCCATCACCAAGGCTGCCGCCGCTGAAATCAACAACCCGCCAAACACTACGACCCTTGGGCCAAAGCGGTCGGCCAGGATGCCCCAGGTGAATTGCCCGATGGCGTAAGCCGTGAGGTAGATGGCGTCGAGGTTGGCCATGGCCATTTTGTCGAGCATGAAGGTGGGGTCTTCGGCGATCCCCAGTTTTGCCACGGAAAAAGCTTTGCGGGTGAAGTAGAAAGCGGCGTAAGCGAGCCAGGTGATCGCGAAGATCTGCACGCGCCAACGCTTGATAGTGCCGATGTGCTTGTTCATCGTGGTTCTGACCTCAGGGTGTGAGTGTGCCGGCAGAAATTGAGAAATAACGCCTGTTTTTTTATTGTTGAGCACTTCGATATCGCAGCTTCCCTGAGGCGATATCGGTCAGATGAGTCCTGTTGTTGCACGCACAGGCTCATGGCCGCCGACGCTGTTCAACTGACCAGTCACCGGGGCTGAGGTCGATAAAAACAATTACTGATTAATAAGTGAAATCGATTTATCGTATTTCCAATATAAGCTCAGCTTGTTACTGGAGGTTTCGATGTCGGTTTCCCACGCCCAGCTCAAAGCCTTCCACGCCGTGGCCGTGCACGGAAGCTTCACCAAAGCCGCCGAGCGGCTATTCCTCACGCAACCGGCGATTTCCGACCAAGTGCGCAAGCTCGAAGAGCGATTCGGTGTGCTGCTGTTCCATCGCAATAAACGCTCGGTCCGGCTGACCGATCTGGGTGAGCGCTTGTTGAGCATTACTCAGCGATTATTCGTCATCGAGGCCGAGGCGCAGGAGCTCTTGCATGACTCCAGGGCCTTGCAGACCGGCAGCCTGATTCTCGCGGTGGATGCGCCAGTGCACGTGTTGCCGCAGATTGCTCGATTTTGCGAGCGCTACCCCGGCATCAGCGTGAAGATCGAAACCGGCAACACCGACGAATCGCTGTTTCGGCTGTTCAACTATCAGGCCGACCTGGCGTTGCTGGGCCGGGAGGTGAGTGACGAACGTCTGATCTCGCTGCCGCTGCGCAACGACCCGATGGTGGCGTTCGTTTCCCGCCATCATCCGTGGGCCGACCGCGAGTCGATTTGCCTCGCGGATCTGGATGACACGCCGTTGGTCCTGCGGGAAATCGGCTCGGTGACGCGCCAGACGCTGGAAGAAGAAATGGCTCAGGCAGGCTTTCGCATTCGCCCGGCGATTCAGGTTGAAGGTCGGGAAGCGGCGCGTGAGGCGGTGGTCGTGGGGATTGGTGTCGGTGTTGTATCGGCCGCCGAGTTCGGTGCAGATTCGAGGGTTTGCGCGTTGCCGATTACCGACTGCAAACGACGATTGACCGAGACGCTGGTGTGCTTGCGCGAGCAGAGTTCGCGGCGGGTGGTGGCGACGTTTCTGGAGATGGTTCGCGAGAGTCTTGTGTAGGCAGGTCCTCCCCCTTCGCGAGCAAGCCCGCTCCCACACTGGTTTTGCGTTGATCACATAATCTGTGGCCAACATAGATCCCCTGTGGGAGCGGGCTTGCTCGCGAAGGCCGCGCCGCGGATCAACTGGATGGCGCCAAGTCGAAAAACGCCTGTATCAAGCGCAAATCCCGCCGCCGTTCCATGCACCCAATCATGTGCCGATTGACCAACCCTTCACCAAGAATCGGCACCGCCGCCACCCGAGGGTCATGACTGACCTCCACCGACGACACCACGCCAACCCCCAACTCTGCGGCGACGGCTTCGGTCACCGCCTCGCGACTGTCCAGCTCCAGCAACACCCGTGGACTGACCAACGCCGTCGCGCAGGCCTCGTCGAAGGTGCGCCGGGTGATCGAACTTGGCTCGCGCAACACCATGATCACCTGATCCAGCGCCTTGAGCGGCACCCCCTTCGACATCTGCGCCCACGGATGACCGTCGGGTACCAGCGCGCAAATCCGTGATTCGCTTAAGTCTTGCAAATGCAGCCCCTTGCGCGCTTCGACCTCGGTCAGCACCGCCACGTCGGCATGCTCGGACAGCAACGCCGCCAGGGTTTCCTGAGCATTGCCCAGCCGCAGGTTCACGGTAATGCCGGGATACCGCGCCCGCAAACTGGCGAGCATCGGCATGACCATGTGCGGCCCGTCCGCCGCAACCTCCAGACGCCCGGTCAGCAACTGCCGGTTGGCCTCGAGCATCACCTGCGCTTCTTCAGCCAGGCCGAACATTGCCCGGGTGATCGCGGCCAGTTTGGTGCCCTCCTCCGTCAGCTCCACCCGTCGTGCGGTGCGCCGCAACAGGGTGATCTGGTAATGCTCCTCCAGCGCCTTGATGTGCCCGGTGACCGCCGGCTGGCTGATGAACAGTCGCGCGGCAGCCCGGGTGAAGCTTCCCTCGCGGGCCACCGCATCGAATGCGCGGAGCTGGAACAGGTTCATGAATAACCCTCACTGATGGCTGGCATAACAATAAACAATTTGATTGATATCACGGCAAATTGCAATTTAAGCCCCGTAGCTTCATCCCATCGATTGCGAGGACACGAGAATGAGTACTGCCGAACCCATCCTGCTCACCCCCGGCCCACTGACCACATCGGCCCGCACCCGTCAGGCGATGATGGTCGACTGGGGTTCATGGGATGACCGTTTCAATCAACTGACCGCCAGCCTCTGCGAACAGCTGCTGGCGATCATTAACGGCGGCGACAGCCACCACTGCGTGCCCCTGCAAGGCAGCGGCACGTTCGCGGTCGAAGCGGCGATCGGCACGCTGGTGCCTCGCGACGGCAAAGTCCTGGTGCTGATCAACGGCGCCTACGGCAAACGCCTGGCGAAAATCTGCGAAGTGCTCGGCTGCTCCTTCAGCACCTTCGAAACCGCCGAAGACGAACCGACCACTGCCGCGGATGTCGACCGCCTGCTGCACGCCGACGCCAGCATCACCCACGTCGCGCTGATTCACTGCGAAACCAGCACCGGGATCCTCAACCCACTGCCGGAAATCGCCCACGTCATCGCGCAACACGGTAAACGCCTGATCATCGACGCCATGAGCTCCTTTGGTGCCTTGCCGATCGATGCGCAACAGGTGCCGTTCGAAGCGCTGATCGCCGCCTCGGGCAAATGCCTGGAAGGCGTTCCGGGAATGGGTTTCGTCTTCGCTCGCAAAGAAGCACTGGCCAATGCCGCCGGCAACTCGCACTCGCTGGCAATGGACCTTTTCGATCAGCACACCTACATGGCCAAGACCGGCCAGTGGCGCTTCACTCCGCCGACCCACGTAGCCGCGGCGTTGCACGAAGCCCTGCTGCAATACAACGAAGAAGGTGGTTTGCCAGCCCGGCATCAGCGCTACGCCAACAACTGCCAGGTGTTGCTCGATGACATGGCCAAATTGGGGTTACGCAGTTTTCTACCCGCCGCGATTCAGGCGCCGATCATCGTCACCTTCCACGCGCCGAAAGATCCGCGCTACCAGTTCAAGGAATTCTACGAACGCGTCAAGGCCAAGGGTTTCATCCTCTACCCTGGCAAATTGACCCAGGTCGAAACCTTCCGCGTCGGCTGCATAGGCCACGTCAACCAGGACGAGATGCACGCGGCCGTGGCGGCGATCGCCGAAGTGTTGCGCGAGATGGAAGTCCTCGAAATATAAACCACACCGCAATCCACTGTGGGAGCGGGCTTGCTCGCGAATGCTGACTGACATTCAACATTGATGTCGTCTGACGCACCGCCTTCGCGAGCAAGCCCGCTCCCACCAAAAGCAGCTCCCCTATTAGCCAGTTGCCCCAGGACTTGATCACCATGAACTATACAAACCCAACCAAACTGCAAGCCGCCATCCTCGACTGGGCCGGCACCGTGGTCGACTTCGGCTCTTTCGCGCCAACTCAGATTTTTGTCGAAGCCTTCGCCGAGTTCGACGTCCAGGTTTCCATCGAAGAAGCCCGCGGCCCGATGGGCATGGGCAAGTGGGACCACATCCGCACCCTGTGCGATCAGCCGCAAGTGGCCGAACGTTATCGCGCCGTGTTCGGCCGTACGCCGACCGACGATGACGTCACCGCCATCTACAAACGCTTCATGCCATTGCAAATCGAGAAAATCGCCGAGCACTCGGCCCTGATTCCTGGCGCATTGGACGCCATCGCCAATCTGCGCCAGCAAGGGATCAAGATCGGTTCCTGCTCCGGCTACCCGAAACAGGTCATGGACAAGGTTGTCGAGCTGGCCGCCACCAACGGTTACGTCGCCGACCACGTGGTCGCCACCGACGAAGTGCCTAACGGTCGCCCATGGCCGGCCCAGGCGCTGGCTAACGTGATCGCCCTAGGGATCGATGATGTCGCGGCCTGCGTGAAGATCGACGACACCGTGCCGGGCATTCTCGAGGGTCGTCGCGCCGGCATGTGGACCGTCGCCCTGATTTGCTCTGGTAACGCGCTGGGCCTGGACTACGAAGGTTACCGTGCCCTCGGCAGCGACCAACTGGCCAGCGAACGCAAGCGCATCCACGGGATGTTCGAAGGCTCGCGGCCGCACTACATGATCGACACCATCACCGATTTGCCGGAAGTGATCGCCGATATCAACCAGCGCCTGGCCAAGGGTGAGATGCCGCAAACCAACTGATTGCGCTCGTCGCCTCATAAAAAAAGCGCCAGTTCCTTAACGGCACTTGCGTTTTTTTTTTGGCCGAACACCTGATCCAAAGCATTGAACGCCCAAATAGCCACAGGCAAATCCACCAAAGCGGATTACAGTTAAAGCACACTGTCGAACAAGAACGGTGGCTCGACCTGACCTGTGAGGAACACCGTATGCCCTGGAAGAATTCCGACTCACGCTACAGCACCGTATCGATCGTGCTGCATTGGTTGATGCTGATCCTGCTGACGCTGGTTTACGCCTGTATTGAATTTCGCGGAATCTTTCCAAAAGGCAGTGGCGGCCGGACGCTGATTACCGAATCGCACTTTTTGCTGGGCTTGACGGTGTTTGTACTGGTTTGGCTGCGGTTGTTTGCGCGCAGTCTGGGCTCGGCACCGCAAATCTTCCCGGCCTCGCCTCACTGGCAGACCGTGCTGGCCAAATTGATGCACTGGGCGATGTACATTTTCATGATCGCCATGCCGATTCTGGGCTGGCTGGCCACCAGCGCCAAAGGTCACCAAGTGATGTTCTTCGGCTTCGACCTGCCGTTGCTGGTCGCGGAGGACAAGGCGTTGGCCAAGCAGATTCAGGGTTGGCATGAACTCGGCGGCACCCTTGGTTACTGGCTGATCGGTCTGCACGCCGTGGCGGGGATTTATCACCACTATGTCGTGGGCGATAACACCTTGCTGCGGATGATGCCCAAGCGCGGGTGAATCCCGCCGCTCACTGGAAACCCCGGCGGCCCTGCAGACCGCCGGTATGGACGAAGATCAGCCGCGTGCCCTTTTCGAATCTCCCCGCTACTACTTGCTGCTTGAGCGCCAACAATGCTTTGCCGGTGTACAGCGGTTCGAGGGGAATGCCGCTGGCCTGTTCGGTCTGATCGATGAATTCGAGCAACAGCGAATCGACTTTGGCAAAGCCACCACGGCTGGCATCGAACAATTCATAAGCGCAGTGCTGTAAACCCGACTCCCGCACAATCGATTCGACCTGCTGCGCCACACCATGATCGTCGGGCACCGCCAGTGCGCCATATACCGGGTGTTCGCCCGCCTCGGCCAGCACCAGACCGGCCAGGGTCGTGCCCGTTCCGCAGGCCAGCCACCAGCCGTCGTAATCACTCCAGCCCAAACCGATCAGTTGCTCGCTGACCATTGACCTCAGCGGCATGCAGCCCTTGGCGCCCTGCAAACCGCCGCCACCTTCCGGCACCGGATGCAGGTCGGGATATTGCACCTGCCATGGCAACCAGAAACCCGGCTCGTGCCGCGCTCGATAACCGCCATAACCCAGCCAATGCAATTGCATGCCAAACGCCTGCAAGTCTTTCACCGTTGGCGTTTCTTGCGGATGACCGCGCAGCAGGCCAACGGTGCTAAAACCGTAACGTTTGCCCGCCGCCGCCAGTGCGTGCAGATGATTGGAGTGGGCACCGCCCAGACTGATGATGCCTTTGGCTCCGATCCGGTCAGCAGCTTTCAGGTGCTCGATGAGTTTGAACCACTTGTTGCCGCTGATCAGAGGGTCGATCTGGTCGAGGCGCAGGATCGCGACTTCGATGCTTGATCGGGTGAGCCAATCAAGATGAAGGGCTTCGAGGGGGGGCTGGGGTAGCCATTCGTTGGGCGGGAGAAGCATCGATGCCGGCTCTGGGTGAAGAGCCGGCATCTTAACAGCCGTTGTGGAGATTACAGCTGAGCAGCCAGACGCGACCCTTGGTTGATCGCACGCTTGGCATCCAGCTCTGCCGCCACATCCGCGCCGCCAATCAAATGCACATTCTGCCCGGCCGCCACCAGACCCTCCTGCAATTCACGCAGCGGATCCTGCCCGGCGCAGATCACGATGTTGTCCACTGGCAGCACTTGCGGCTCGCCGGTTTCGCCGATGCGGATGTGCAAACCTTCGTCGTCGATCTTCAGGTACTCGACGCTGTTGAGCATCTGCACCTGCTTGTTTTTCAGCCCTGTGCGGTGAATCCAGCCGGTGGTTTTACCGAGGCCGTCGCCGACCTTGGATTTCTTGCGTTGCAGCAGGAACACTTCACGCGCCGGGGCATGAGGTTCAGCCTTGATACCCGCGACACCGCCGCGCGCTTCAAGATGAGTATCGATGCCCCATTCCTTCCAGAACGCCTCGCGATTCTGGCTGGTGGCCACGCCCTGGTGAACCAGGAACTCCGACACATCGAATCCGATACCACCGGCGCCGATCACCGCGACGCGTTTGCCCACCGGTTTGCGCTCAAGGATCACGTCCAGGTAGCTCAGCACCTTGGCGTTCTCGACACCCGGAATCGCTGGAGTTCTTGGAGCAATGCCGGTGGCGAGAATGATCTCGTCGTAACCGCCTTCGACCAGTTGCGCCACATCGACG
Organism: Pseudomonas sp. ANT_J28; assembly: GCF_008370005.1. Lineage (NCBI taxonomy): Bacteria > Pseudomonadati > Pseudomonadota > Gammaproteobacteria > Pseudomonadales > Pseudomonadaceae > Pseudomonas > Pseudomonas sp. ANT_J28. The sequence goes on along the minus strand of NZ_VOBM01000011.1, from coordinate 47,089 downwards.
CGGGTGTTCAGGCACACCTCGACGTGGGTGGTCTGCAGTTTGCGGTTGAAGTAGCGCAGGGTTTCGAAGAACTCTTCCTTGCCCGGCACACGCTTGGCGATGTTGAACTGGCCACCGATTTCGCTGGCCGAATCAAACAGCGTCACCTGATGCCCTCGCTCGGCGGCCACGGTAGCCGCGGACAAACCCGCAGGGCCGGCACCGACCACCGCGATTTTCTTGATCTGCTGCACCGGCAGGTAGTTGAGCTCGGTTTCATGGCAAGCGCGCGGGTTGACCAGGCAACTGGTCAATTTGCCGCCGAAGGTGTGGTCCAGACAGGCCTGGTTGCAACCGATGCAGGTGTTGATTTCATCGCCACGACCGGCCGCGGCTTTGTTGACGAAGTCTGGGTCGGCGAGGAACGGCCGCGCCATGGACACCATGTCGGCATCGCCTTCGGCCAGAATCTGCTCGGCGACTTCCGGGGTATTGATACGGTTGGTGGTGATCAGCGGAATGCTCACCGAGCCACGCAGCTTGGCCGTGACTTTGCTGAACGCGCCGCGCGGCACTTTGGTGGCAATGGTCGGAATCCGCGCTTCGTGCCAGCCGATGCCGGTGTTGATGATGGTCGCACCGGCCTGCTCGATGGCCTTGGCCAGCGTCACGATTTCTTCCCAGCTGCTGCCGCCTTCCACCAGATCGAGCATCGACAGGCGGAAGATAATGATGAAATTCGGGCCTACCGCTTCACGCACCCGACGGACGATTTCCACCGGCAGGCGCATGCGGTTTTCATAGCTGCCGCCCCAGCGGTCAGTACGCTGGTTGGTGTGGGCCGCAAGAAACTGATTAATGAAATAACCTTCAGAGCCCATGATCTCGACGCCGTCGTACTCGGCCTGTTGCGCCAGGGTCGAACAGGTGACGAAATCGCTGATCTGCTTCTCGATGCCTTCCTCGTCCAGCTCTTTTGGCTTGAACGGGTTGATCGGCGCCTGAATGGCGCTCGGCGCGACTTGTTTCGGGCTGTAGGCATAACGCCCGGCGTGAAGGATCTGCATGCAGATCTTGCCGCCCGCCTCGTGCACCGCGCGGGTGACGATCCGGTGCTTGAGCGCTTCTTCCTCGGTGGTCAGTTTGGCTGCGCCGGAGTACACCCCGCCCTCGTCGTTCGGGCCAATACCACCAGTGACCATCAGGCCAACGCCGCCACGGGCACGTTCGGCGAAATACGCCGCCATGCGCTCGAAACCGCCGGGTTTTTCCTCAAGACCGGTGTGCATCGAACCCATCAGGGTACGATTGCGCAGCGTGGTAAAACCCAGGTCCAGCGGGGCCAACAGGTGCGGGTAATGAGCGGCGGCCATCGGTAACTCCACATCGAGCGATCACGGAAAAAGTGCAGGAGCTCTTTGGCCCCCGTCAGTCATGTTGGACAGACTAAGAGTCGCGCGGCTGTCACTCAATGACCGTAACTGACAACTTATTGATCCAAATGTGCAGCGCCCCTTGGCAAGCGCCAGCATGCGCCCTACCCTAGTCGCGAACCCTGCACACGGCCGTTGACTGTTTCCCCATGCGCAAACTTCTGTACCTGACCTTCTCCATGGCATTGATTGCCGCCCTTACGACCTACGCCATGTGGGCCGCGGACCGTCCGGTGGGCCATTACCTGTCGGACCTGCGTATCAACCTCGCGGTCGACCAAGGCATACCCGCTGATCGCGGCAATTTGCTGGGCATCCAGCCCGAACTGTTTCCCACCGACTATCAAAGCCCCGAGCGCCTGCACCGCAAGCTGGCGGCTTATTTGCAGAAGGCCCAGGACCAGGGCCTGCTGAATGAAAAAACCATCGTCGTCCTGCCCGAACATGTCGGCACCTGGTTGATGGTCAGCGGCGAGAAAGATGAGCTGTACCAGGCGACCACGCTCAAGGAAGCCATGAACTGGCTGGCGGTCAGTAACCCTCTGAAGTTCGTCCGCGCACTGATCAGCGCCAAGGGCGAAAAACGTCTGGACGACGCGCACCTGCGCATGAAGGCCAAAGGCATGGCCAAGGACTACCAGGCTCTGTTTGGTGGTCTGGCGAAAGAGTTCCACGTGACGTTGGTGGCGGGCTCCATCGTGCTGCCCGAGCCTAGCGTCATCGACGGCACCCTGAAAATCGGCCGCGGCGCGTTGTACAACAGCAGCGTGGTGTTCGGCCGCGATGGCCTGCCGATCGGCCAACCCCAGCGCCAGATGCATCCGATTTTCGATGAACATGAAGTCATCGCCGCCAATGGCGAACATACGCTCAACGTCGTCGACACCCCGGCCGGACGCCTGGGTGTGCTGATCGGGAGCGACAGCTGGTACCCGGACAATTACCGCAAGCTCGACGACCAGGGTGCGCAGTTCGTCGCGGTCCCGGCGTTTGTGCTCGGGCGCGGCACCTGGGACAAACCGTGGAGCGGTTACAAGGGCCTGTCGACGCCTGGCTCCGTCAGCCTCAAGGCCGGGGAACTCAGCGAAGGCCAGGCCTGGCATCGTCTGACACTCACCGCTCAACCGCCCAGTAGCCAGGCAATCGCCGGCATGAGCGTGTTCCTGCGCGGTCAGTTCTGGGATCAGGGCAGCGCCGGTCAAAGTTTTCTCAGCAGCAACGGCCAGCAGTTCGCCGACGGCAATGCCCGTGGCGCACGTTTGCTGAACCTCTGGTTGTAACCGATGAAACCGTTGCCGATGCGCCTCGGCGATCTGTCGGTGGGCTTTGTTCATAGCCTGGCCGACGCCGTGCGCAGCCACGGTGCAGACCCTCAGCCGTTGCTCGAACAATACGGCCTCGACGCGGCTCGCCTCAGCGAAGCGGGCGCCCGGCTCTCGATACCGCGCTACATGCGCTTGGGCCACAGCGCCATTCAACTGACCGACAACCCGGCACTTGGCTTGCGCATGGGTCAGCTCAGTCGCCTGAGCCAGGTCGGCCTGGCCGGGGTCACCGCCGCTCAGGCGCCAACGGTGCGAGAAGCCGCGCGGTGCCTGATTCGCTTCGAAGCCTTGTATGGCTCCAACTATCGCGGCCAATCGAGCTTTCACGAAGACGCCCAAGGTGCCTGGCTGCGGTTTTATTCCATCAGCCCTTACAACGCCTACAACCGCTTCGTGGTGGATTCGATCATCGCTGGCTGGTTGCAGCAATTGTCCAGCGTCAGCCCTGCCCCGTTGCGGGCCGAACGCATCGAGATCGAGTTCGATGAGCCGGATTACCGCACGGCTTATGAAGTGCTGGGCGACTGCCCGATCCAGTTCGGTTGCGAGCACAATCAACTGCGCTTGAGCCTTGCCAGCCTCGCCCAGCGCAACCCGGAACACTGCCCGAGCACTTGGCGACACTTGCTGCAACTGTGTGAACGGGAACTGGAGCAACTGACACGCACCCGCAGCCTGCGTGAACGCATCACTCAGTTACTGGGGCCATTGCTCAATGGTGGCCGGGAACCCGACCTGGAAGAAGTGGCGGCACGCCTGAAGCTGCCAACCTGGACCTTGCGCCGCAAACTCGCCGAGGAAGGCACGCAATTTCGCGCGATCCTAAATGACACGCGTCGCGACCTGGCCATGACCTACATCCGCGATACCGAACTGGCGTTCGGAGAAATCGCCTATCTGCTGGGCTTTGCCTCAGCCGAAGCCTTTCAACGGGCCTTCAAACGCTGGAGCGGCCAGACTCCCGGCGAGTTTCGCCGCAGTCATCGCCAATCCGCTTGACGCTTACAGCTCGGTAGCGTCTTCGGCCGGTTCCAGCGGGTCCAGTTCAAACGCCTGATACTCGAGCAGCTCTTCTTGATAATCGTCCATTTTTTAATCCCCCGAAGCTCGTTGAAAAAAACGCCTGAATAAATGACCAGCGCCCCGAGCATAAAGTGCCCACGTGAAAGAAAAATGACGCAGGTACGCCGCTGAGCAGCTACTTAAATAAAACGTAGCAGGCCGTCAGGAATTTATCACAGGATTTTTTCGATACAGGCCGTAGGACAACGGCCTGGGTTGACGCAGATCACTTTAAAAGCCGCTGCGCGATCGGTGTCGTCTGACCCGATCCCGCGGCGTCAGAGCACGATTACTGGCCAGATACAGGAATGGCCGAAATAGGCTCGGTGGGTGGAGGCAGGCTTGATTGGGGCGGCGGAGTGACGGTTTCCGTGGTTGATGCCGGTTCGGCATTCTCGGCCGGAGCAATCGGAGCGGCTTCAGGCGGCGGTGCAACAGGCTCAGCGGCTGCTGGAGCAGCTTCGGCAGGTGCTGGCGCAGGTTCTGCCGCAGACGGCGCCAACGGAGCCGGTGCAACCTTGGCTTCAGGCACGCCGAGATCGGGTTTCGGCTTATCCTTGATGTGTGCGGCCTTTTTCGCTTCCGTTGGCAGGAACAACTCGACCAGGGTGAAGAACCGCTCGTAGAACTTGGGCGCCGATACGGTTTCGCTGGCGACCTTGACCATCGAGTCGTCGGACGAGCCGATCGGCATCGACACAGAGCCCAGCACACCCACACCAACGCTGGCGGAGTTGTTGGTCTTCTTCAGCGCATAACGGTCCTGCAGGGCATTGGCGAACATCGTCGCGTGGTGCCCTTCACTGCCATCATCGGCACAGACCACACTGAAGCTGATCTCCATGTGGGTCTCGCCGGTCTGCTGGAAGCTTTTGTGTCCGCTGACCAGTTTCGGGTCGGAACTGGTGATGATGTAGCCCTGACTGAGCAACGCCCGACGGGCGGCTTCGCACGTCTGCGCATCAGTCACCGGGTAGCTACGCGAAAACGTTCCGGAGTCATCGAAGTTCTCATGCTCGTAGATAGGGGCTTTCTTCGACGAGCAGCCGGCCGCGGCGGCCAGCACCAACGCCAGCCCTGCAACACGCATGGGAAATGATTTAAACATTGAACATCCTGAGGAAAACGGTCCGGGGCGTATTGTGCAACAGATCGATGCTTAGCGGAGTATCGATTAGTGTCTTAAAACAGTTACAAGTCTACTGACTGTCATTTACAGGAAAAAGTCGCTCGGTAAATACTCAGGCGACGGGTAACCCGCGCTGCTTTCGTTTCACCCATAAAAAACCCCGGCCTTTCGGCCGGGGTCTTTGTGTAGCGCAAAACTCAGTCAGGCATCAGTAGCGTTTGATCTCAGCCTGGCTTTCCAGCTGTTTGCGGTAGGCCGCAAAGTCTTGCTGGCCAATGCGCGAAGCAAGGAAGCGACGGTATTGAGCCTTCTCTTCTTCGGTCGGCGCAGCGGCTTCGTTCACGCTGTTCAGGCGCACGACCACCAGGCTTCCATCGGCCAGGGTTACGCTGCTGAAGGTCGGCTTGTCCTTGGCGACAGGCTTGGGCATGCGGAACAGCGCCTGCAGCACGGTTGGGTCAACCCCTTCCTGGCCACGAGTGGCTGCCTGGGTCACTTTCCAGCTCTGACCGTCGATCGCCTTGTCCAGCGCAGTCTTGCCATCGCGCAGGCTGACAATCAGCTCTTCAGCCTTGGTCTTGGCGGCAGCACTGGCGTGCTCCTTGGCCAATTGCACGCGAATACTGGCAGCCACGCTTTCCAACGGCAGTTGCGCAGGCTTCAGGTGTTCCTTGGCGCGCAGCACGATCACGGTTTCCGGATCGAGCTCGATGGCGGTGCTGTTGGCACCCTCATCCAGCACTTCAGGGCTGAACGCCGCAGTGACCACGGCACGGTTGGCTGCAACACCTTCGCCACCTTCCCGGCCGAACGGCTTGGACGTATGAACAGTGAGCTTCAGGTCCTGCGCCGGCTGAGCCAGATCGGAGGCTTCGAACGACGAGTCTTCCAGTTGCTTGGTCGCTTCGACGAAACGCTGCTCGACCTGCTGGGTTTTCAGCTCACGGGTCAGCTTGTCTTTCAGGCTGGCGAGCGTCGGCACTTCAGGTGCTTCCACGCCCAACAACTTGATCAGGTGAACACCGAAGTCGGTGCGGACCGGCGCCGAGACCTGATCCTTGGCCAGCGCATACAGCGCTGTTTCGAAGGCTGGATCGTAGACACCAGGACCTGCGTAGCCGAGGTCGCCGCCGTTGTTGGCCGAACCCGGATCCTGGGAGAATTCCTTGGCCAGAGCCTCGAACTTCTCGCCTTTTGCCAGACGTGCCTGGATCTCCTCGATCTTGGCCTTGGCTTGCGCTTCGGTCACCTTGTCGTTCACTTCGATCAGAATGTGCGCGGCCCGGCGTTGCTCGGACAGGTTCGCGGTTTCTTTCTGATACGCCGCTTGCAGGTCTTCGTCCTTGACGCTGACCTGATCAAAGAAGGAAGCCTTCTTCAACTCGAGGTAATCGATGACCACCTGATCCGGCGTCATGAACTCCTTGGCGTGTTCGTCGTAGTAGGCTTTGACTTCGTCGTCGGTCAGCTTCACAGCCGCCGGGTCAACCTTGACGTTCAGGGAAGCGAAATCGCGGGTCTGTTTTTCCAGACGGGCGAAAGCCAGAACCTGTGCGTCGGTGACGAAACCGCTACCTGCCAGACCAGCGCGCAGCTGACCGATCAGCATTTCCTGAGCCAGCATCTGGCGGAATTGCATGCGGCTGTAGCCGAGTTGGCGAACAACCTGGTCGAAACGCTCAGAACTGAACTTGCCATCCACCTGGAATTCAGGCGTTTGCAGGATCACTTGGTCCAAAGCAGCTTCGGAAAATGCGAACTTCGAGTTTTCTGCGCCTTGCAGCAGCAGCTTGCGATCGATCAGGCCTTTGAGGGCCGATTCGCGCAGCATTTTTTCGTCGAGCAAGGAAGCATCGAAATCCTTGCCCAGCTGTTGCATGAGCTGACGGCGTTGCATATCGACCGCCTGGCTGAGCTCGTTCTGGCTGATTTCTTCGCCATTGACCTTGGCCGCATCATTTTTGTGCGTCGTGGCCTTGAAGATGGCGTCGAAACCGGTCAAAGCCATCAGTGCAACGATGACCCCGATAATGGTCTTGGCAATCCAGCCTTGTGAATTGTCCCTGATATTCTGCAGCATGCGTCCCCCAGAAACGGTTGAACTTCAAAATTAGGCAACCGTGGAGCGTGGGTAGAATCCGGATAGAAGAAAGGCGCATCCGAGGATGCGCCTTCTCGTAACTGGCGGAGCGGACCGATGACTCGAACTTGCGAGCCTCGGCGTCTCGGATCGGCGACTCGCCGACTGGACTACCGCTCCGCTGCCAGGTCAGGCATGACCCCGACCCGGATAGGCAAAAACCTGAATCGAACTTAGTTGACAGCTTCTTTCAGTGCTTTACCGGCTTTGAAACCTGGTTTTTTAGCGGCTGCGATTTCCAGCGTCTTACCGGTCTGTGGGTTACGACCAATGCGAGCTGGACGATCAGTTACGGAGAAAGTACCGAAACCAACCAGAACAACAGAGTCGCCAGCCTTGAGAGCGCCAGTGACGGATTCGATTACAGCGTCCAGCGCACGGCCAGCAGCAGCTTTCGGGATATCAGCGGATGCAGCGATAGCATCAATCAGTTCCGACTTGTTCACTCTAAGTCCCCTTATATCTATTTGAGTATGATTCTAAGTTTTTTGGTGAAAGCAAAAACGAGTGCTGAATGGCCTACAGACACTTAAGAGCCGCTTTATAACAAGGGCTCTAAAAAGCTGTCAACAAGCCACCCAGGCAAATGCGTACTAATGCGTGCTAATTCTTTCCTTAGAGTCAGACTCGCGTTTTTCATCCTTTGCAACTATCTCTGGAGCTACATCTGGCAAGGGCTCCGGCGCGTATTGCAGCGCAATTTGCAGGACCTCGTCAATCCATTTAACCGGTTTAATCTGCAGATCTTGCTTGATATTGTCAGGAATTTCCTTCAGATCGCGTACGTTCTCTTCAGGAATGATCACCGTCTTGATTCCGCCACGGTGAGCAGCGAGCAGTTTTTCTTTCAAACCGCCAATCGCCAGCACCTGACCACGCAGCGTAATTTCGCCAGTCATGGCGACGTCCGCGCGCACAGGGATCCCGGTCAATGCCGACACCAGAGCCGTGCACATGCCCACACCGGCGCTAGGGCCGTCCTTCGGGGTCGCCCCTTCCGGCATGTGGATGTGCGTGTCGCGCTTCTCGTGGAAGTCCAGGGGAATCCCCAGGCTCTTCGCGCGACTGCGAACAACGGTCAGGGCCGCAGTGATCGATTCGACCATGACGTCACCCAAAGAACCTGTTTTGATCAGCTGGCCTTTACCCGGTACGACTGCGGCTTCGATAGTCAGCAATTCGCCACCCACCTGAGTCCACGCCAGCCCGGTGACCTGACCGATCTGATCCTGCGATTCGGCCAGACCGTAGCGGAATTTGCGCACGCCCAGGAAGTGTTCCAGCATCTCGGCAGTGACCTTCACCGAGAAGCGTTTTTCCATTGCATGCTCTTTGACCGCCTTGCGGCAAACCTTGGCAATCTGGCGCTCCAGCCCACGTACACCGGCTTCGCGGGTGTAGTAGCGGATAATGTCGCGGATCGCTTCGGCGTCGAATTCCAGCTCACCTTTTTTCAAACCGTTGGCAGTAATCTGCTTTGGCGAAAGGTATTTGACGGCGATGTTGATCTTCTCGTCTTCGGTGTAACCCGGCAGACGAATCACTTCCATCCGGTCCAGCAAGGCTGGTGGAATGTTCATGGAGTTCGAGGTGCAAAGGAACATCACATCGGACAGGTCGTAGTCGACTTCCAGATAGTGATCGTTGAAGTTATGGTTCTGCTCAGGGTCGAGCACTTCCAGCAACGCCGACGCCGGATCGCCACGCATGTCGCTGCCCATTTTGTCGATTTCATCGAGCAGGAACAGCGGGTTGCGAACGCCCACTTTTGTCATCTTTTGAATCAATCTTCCTGGCATCGAACCGATATAAGTACGGCGATGGCCACGAATTTCCGCTTCATCACGCACACCACCGAGGGCCATGCGCACGAATTTGCGGTTGGTGGCGTGAGCAATCGACTCCGCCAGAGAGGTTTTACCCACCCCGGGAGGACCGACCAGGCACAACACCGGACCACGAATTTTCTTCACTCGCTTCTGCACGGCGAGGTATTCGAGGATCCGCTCTTTGACTTCTTCCAGACCATAGTGGTCTGCATCGAGAATGTCTTCAGCGCGCGCCAGATCCAGTCGCACTTTGCTCTGCGCCTTCCACGGCACCTGAACCAGCCAGTCAATATACGAGCGCACCACGGTCGCTTCCGCAGACATTGGCGACATTTGTTTTAACTTGTTCAGTTCGCCCTGGGCTTTGGCCAAGGCATCTTTCGGCAGACCGGCGGCATCGATGCGCTTTTTCAGCTCTTCGATTTCGTTGTGGCCTTCGTCGCTGTCGCCGAGCTCTTTCTGAATGGCCTTCATCTGCTCATTCAGGTAGTACTCGCGCTGGCTGCGCTCCATTTGTTTTTTGACGCGACCACGAATGCGTTTTTCGACTTGCAGCAGGTCGATCTCGGCATCCAGCAACGCCAGAACGTGCTCGACCCGGGCCGACAAATCAATGATTTCGAGGATTTCCTGCTTCTGCTCGATCTTCAGGGCCATGTGTGCGGCCATGGTGTCGACCAGGCGGCCTGGTTCGTCGATGCTGTTGAGCGACGACAGGACTTCAGCCGGGACTTTCTTGCCCAGCTGCACATATTGTTCGAACTGAGCCAGCAGGCTGCGTACGAACACTTCCGACTCGCGCTCTGGCGCGTCGACTTCGTCGATCAATGAGACTTCGGCACGGCAGTGGCCGTCCACTTCGCTGAAACGCTCAACGGCGCCCCGCTGCTCACCTTCGACCAAAACCTTGACCGTGCCGTCAGGCAGCTTGAGCAGCTGCAGAACGGTAGCAATGGTACCTACGCGATAAAGTGCATCTTCACCGGGATCGTCGTCAGCAGGGTTTCTCTGAGCCAGCAGGAGGATCTGCTTGTCGCCCGTCATCGCTGCCTCGAGGGCTTCGATGGATTTCTCGCGCCCCACGAACAGCGGGATAACCATGTGCGGATAAACCACAACATCACGCAATGGCAGGAGAGGCAATTCGATGGTTGTCTTCATGATTTCGCCTCTACGGCGGCCATAAGGCCGTAAACAGATGGAAGTGAGCTTGAAACCAAGATGGGGGCTACCTTCAAAAAAAACAAGCTTAAAGAAGGTGTTAAAACGCGCAAAAAGCAAAGGGGCCCGAAGGCCCCTTCTTTATTCCAGCAGCGTGACGCTTAAGCGTCTGGCGCTGCCTTGGCAGCCGGCTCACTGTTTTCGTAGATATACAGTGGCTTGGACTTGCCTTCTATAACGCTTTCGTCGATCACTACTTTACTCACCTCGGACTGCGAGGGGATTTCATACATAGTGTCGAGCAATACACCTTCGAGAATCGAACGCAGTCCACGGGCACCGGTTTTGCGTTCCAGGGCACGTTTGGCGACCGATTTCAGAGCGTCAGCCCGGAATTCCAGGTCCACACCTTCCATCTCGAACAGCTTGGCATACTGTTTGGTCAGAGCATTTTTCGGTTCGGTGAGAATCTGCATCAGCGCAGCCTCATCAAGCTCGTCCAGCGTGGCAAGTACCGGCAGACGACCGACGAATTCAGGGATCAGACCGAACTTGACCAGATCGTCAGGCTCGACTTCACGCAGGGACTCACCGACTTTCTTGCCTTCTTCCTTGCTGCGCACTTCCGCGTTGAAACCGATGCCGCCCTTGGTGGAACGGTTTTGAATAACCTTTTCCAGACCGGAGAACGCACCACCGCAGATGAACAGGATGTTACGGGTGTCGACCTGAAGGAATTCCTGTTGCGGATGCTTGCGACCACCTTGAGGCGGAACGGAAGCGACCGTGCCTTCGATCAATTTGAGCAGGGCCTGCTGCACGCCTTCACCGGAAACGTCCCGGGTGATCGACGGGTTGTCAGATTTGCGCGAGATCTTGTCGATCTCATCGATGTAGACAATGCCCATCTGGGCCTTTTCTACGTCGTAATCGCACTTCTGCAGCAGCTTCTGAATGATGTTTTCGACATCTTCACCCACGTAACCTGCCTCGGTGAGGGTGGTTGCGTCGGCGATGGTGAACGGAACGTTCAGCAAGCGGGCCAGTGTTTCGGCAAGCAGGGTTTTACCCGAGCCTGTCGGGCCGATCAGCAAGATGTTGCTCTTGCCGAGTTCGACATCGTCATTCTTTTTGTCACGCTGGTTCAGGCGCTTGTAGTGGTTGTACACCGCTACGGCCAGAACCTTTTTCGCACGCTCCTGACCAATCACGTACTGATCAAGGATGCCGCTGATTTCTTTAGGCGATGGCAATTTATGCGCGCTGCTCTCGGCCTGGGCTTCCTGCACCTCCTCACGGATGATGTCATTGCACAGGTCGACGCACTCGTCGCAGATAAAGACCGAGGGGCCGGCAATCAATTTGCGCACTTCATGCTGGCTTTTGCCACAGAAGGAGCAATAGAGCAGCTTGCCGTTGTCCTCGCCGTTGCGGGTGTCAGTCATTCGTTCGATCCAAATCCGATAGGCTTGCAACACAAGATGAAGGCTATTGCGGGCTTTTTCAAGCCCGCTGGTGATCGGAGCAGCCGACCAAGCCTATTTTGAGCTGCTTATTTTAAGCGGGGCGCTGGCTGATCACTTCGTCGATCAACCCGTACTCACGAGCGGCTTCTGCGCTCATGAAGTTGTCACGGTTGGTGTCGCGCTCGATTTCTTCAAGCGTGTGACCGCTATGCTTGGCCATCAGCGTGTTGAGACGCTCACGAATGAAGAGGATTTCCTTGGCATGGATTTCGATGTCCGAAGCCTGGCCCTGGAAACCGCCCAGTGGCTGGTGAATCATCACACGCGAGTTCGGCAGGCAATAACGCTTGCCAGGGGCACCGGCCGTCAGTAGAAACGCACCCATGCTGCACGCTTGACCGATACAGGTGGTCGACACGTTTGGCTTGATGAACTGCATGGTGTCATAGATCGACATGCCCGCCGTCACCGAACCGCCCGGGGAGTTGATATAGAGATGGATGTCCTTGTCCGGGTTTTCCGCTTCAAGGAACAGCAGTTGCGCACAGATCAGGTTGGCCATGTAGTCCTCTACCGGACCAACCAGAAAGATCACTCGCTCCTTGAGAAGGCGCGAATAGATGTCGTAGGCGCGCTCGCCACGAGCGGACTGCTCGACAACCATCGGGACCAGGCCGCCTGCGGCCTGGATATCAGAGTTCTGCTGAATATACGAATTACGGAACATGCTCTGCAGTCACTCCCAAATAGTTATGTCTTGAATACGCATAAGCCAGCGCGAAGGCTGGCTTATGGTGATTACTTCTTACCGCAAAAAGCTATCAGTCGGCTTGTGGAGCTTCTACCGGCTTGACTGCTTCTTCGTAAGAGACCGATTTGTCGGTCACGTTAGCCTTCTGCAGAACAGTATCCACAACTTGTTCTTCCAGCACAACCGAACGGACTTCGTTCAGTTGCTGGTCGTTCTTGTAGTACCAGGACACAACCTGCTCAGGCTCTTGGTAAGCCGAAGCCATTTCCTGAATCATTTCACGAACGCGGGCTTCGTCAGGCTTGAGGTCGAATTGCTTGACCACTTCAGCCACGATCAGACCCAGCACAACGCGACGCTTGGCTTGCTCTTCGAACAGCTCGGCCGGCAGTTGCTCAGGCTTGATGTTGCCGCCGAACTGCTGAACAGCCTGCACGCGCAGACGGTCAACTTCGTTGGACAGCAGAGCCTTAGGCACTTCGATCGGGTTGGTGGCCAGCAGACCGTCCATTACCTGATTCTTGACCTTGGATTTGATCGCCTGACGCAGTTCACGCTCCATGTTCTTGCGAACTTCGGTGCGGAAGCCTTCCAGACCGGTTTCCTTGATGCCGAATTGAGCGAAGAATTCTTCGGTCAGCTCTGGCAGTTTTGGCTCGGAAACAGTGTTCACGGTCACGGTGAACTCAGCGGTTTTGCCTGCCAGGTCGAGGTTCTGATAGTCCTCTGGGAAGGTCAGGTTCAGAACGCGCTCTTCGCCGGCTTTAGCGCCAACCAGACCGTCTTCAAAACCTGGGATCATGCGGCCGGAACCCAGAACCAGCTGAGTACCTTTGGCGGAACCGCCAGCGAACACTTCACCGTCGACCTTGCCAACGAAATCGATGTTCAGCTGGTCTTCGTTTTGAGCGGCGCGATCGGCCACTTCGAAACGGGTGTTCTGCTTGCGCAGCACTTCCAGCATTTTGTCCAGATCGGCATCAGCCACGTCAGCGCTCAGGCGCTCAACCGCAATACCTTCGAAGCCGGCAACGGTGAACTCAGGGAACACTTCGAAAATCGCGACATATTCCAGATCTTTGCCGGCTTCCAACGATTTCGGCTCGATTGAAGGAGCGCCAGCCGGGTTCAGCTTTTGTTCAACAACAGCTTCGTAGAAAGAAGACTGGATCACGTCGCCAACAGCTTCCTGACGTGCATCAGCACCAAAACGGCGCTTGATTTCACTCATTGGCACTTTGCCTGGACGGAAGCCAGCAATCTTGGCCTTTTGGGCAGTCTGCTGCAGACGCTTGTTGACCTGAGTCTCGATGCGCTCAGCCGGCACGGTGATGCTCATGCGGCGCTCAAGAGCAGAAGTATTTTCAACAGAAACTTGCATGGATATTCCTCGTTGCACAGACGTTAGCCGGCCGTTTCCGACCCCAGAATCAAGGGCATGCATTCTAGTGGGTCAAACTCAAGAAGTCACCCTACTGAAAACGGGTAAAAAAGCAGCAGGCAATTTATAGGCGGGGACAAACGGTTGTGCCTCGCCCTGTTAGCAAATACAGCCAATCATGCCAGGGCTCTGCACCAATCCTTCTATATATAGGAGGCATCGGCAATCCATCCCTGACAGTCGACCCCACAAGGGGACCAACGGGCGAATCAGCATCATCGAGAAACATGAATCCGACGATCCGAGCCGCCCTCTAGACCCAGAACCTGCGGCCGCTTTGAAAATTCAGACTTCTAAAACAAAAACGGCGCAGCCCTTTTCAGGTGCTGCGCCGTTTTCTGCTATTAAATAGCCACTTGTAATGGTGCGGACGGAGAGACTCGAACTCTCACACCTTGCGGCGCTGGAACCTAAATCCAGTGTGTCTACCAATTCCACCACATCCGCATCAAGCTTTTAAAGCAAAGGCGCCAGACTGTTAATCTGGCGCCTTTCTAAATATGGGGTGGACGAAGGGGATCGAACCCTCGACAACGGGAGTCACAATCCCGTGCTCTACCAACTGAGCTACGCCCACCATATTGCCATGTTGCGTTACTTGTGCCAAAGCTGCCTAATGGCGCACCCGGCAGGACTCGAACCTGCGACCATCCGCTTAGAAGGCGGATGCTCTATCCAGCTGAGCTACGGGCGCCTTGTTAATCTGTATTCTTGGACGATTACAAACTAAGTGCTTTCAGCCTCACCGAATTAAACATCAACTCTGCTCGACCTTCTTAACCAGTGCTAGGCTGTGCCCGACAAGTGCGACGAATGTTATAGGTGCCCCTGAAGGTCGTCAACTCTTTTTTAAAAAAAATTCATTTAATTAAAGGGGTTAGGGGAATTTGCAGACCAAGCGCCTTTGCCCTCACCTCATGACATGCGAGAATGCGTTCTCTTTTTTTCCCCTCTCGATGGTTAATCACGCGCAATGACTGCACAACTAATCGACGGCAAATCGATCGCCGCCAGCCTGCGCCAGCAGATCGCCAAACGCGTCAACGAGCGTCGCCAGCAAGGTCTGCGCACGCCCGGTCTCGCGGTGATCCTGGTCGGCAGCGATCCCGCCTCTCAGGTTTATGTCTCGCACAAGCGTAAAGACTGTGAAGAGGTCGGCTTCATTTCCCAAGCCTACGACCTGCCTTCCGAAACCACTCAAGAAGCGCTGACCGATCTGATCGATCGCCTGAACGACGACCCGGCGATTGATGGCGTTCTGCTTCAGCTTCCTTTACCTGAACACCTGGACGCCTCCAAATTGCTGGAACGTATTCGTCCAGACAAGGACGTCGACGGTTTCCACCCTTATAACGTCGGCCGCCTGGCCCAGCGTATTCCGCTGCTGCGTCCGTGCACCCCTAAAGGCATCATGACGTTGCTGGAAAGCACCGGTGTCGATCTCTACGGGATGGATGCAGTGGTTGTCGGGGCCTCCAACATTGTTGGCCGCCCGATGGCAATGGAATTGCTGCTGGCCGGCTGCACCGTGACGGTCACCCACCGCTTCACCAAGGATCTGGCAGGCCACGTCGGTCGCGCCGATCTGGTGGTGGTCGCCGCCGGCAAGCCGGGGTTGGTAAAGGGTGAGTGGATCAAGGAAGGCGCGATCGTGATCGACGTCGGCATCAACCGCCAGGAAGACGGCAAACTGGTCGGTGACGTGATCTACGACACCGCCCTGCCCCGCGCCGGCTGGATCACTCCAGTCCCGGGTGGCGTTGGCCCTATGACCCGCGCCTGCCTGCTGGAAAACACGCTGTACGCAGCCGAAACACTGCACAGCTGAGTTCGCATTTTCATTGCTGCGACGAACAAAAGAACCCCGCCATTGGCGGGGTTCTTTTTGCCTGAATTAAAAACGCTACCACTCGCCGGAAACCTACTGCTTGTAGGGGTTTTCAAGGACTTTGACCTGTTCATTGAACAACCATCGACAGTTCTTCAGCCATACTCCTAAAATGCGTCGTTTTTTAAAGAAACAACCCGTTACAGAACGGCTTATCCACACCTAACGAGTCTGCCAGCGTGAAAATCCGTCTTTCCATCCTGAGCCTATTTTTTGCATTTACAGGGACTTTCACCACGCCAATGGTCAACGCTGCCGACACCACTTCGGCGCCGCGAGATACGTCAACACTGAAGATCGCTTCCGGCAGCGCATTGCTGATGGATCTGCAGACCAACAAAGTCATCTATGCCAGCAATCCTGACGTGGTTGTGCCGATCGCTTCCGTCAGCAAACTGATGACCGGCCTGGTCGTGGTTGAAGCCAGGCAGAACATGGACGAATACCTCTCCATCAACATCAGTGACACCCCGGAAATGAAAGGTGTGTTTTCCCGGGTCAAACTCAACAGCGAAATGCCGCGCAAGGAAATGCTGCTGATTGCCCTGATGTCCTCGGAAAACCGCGCTGCCGCAAGCCTGGCCCATCACTATCCGGGTGGCTACGTCGCGTTCATTGCCGCAATGAATGCCAAAGCGAAAGCACTGGGCATGACCAGCACCCACTTTGTAGAACCGACCGGCCTCTCCCCTCGCAACGTGTCCACGGCCCGCGACCTGAGCAAACTGCTGATCGCTGCGCACAAGTACCCGCTGTTGACTGAGCTAAGTACCACCAAGGAAAAAACCGTTTCGTTCCGTAAACCCAACTACAGCCTGGGTTTCCGTAATACCGACCATTTGGTCAACAAGCCGAACTGGGACATCAAGCTGACGAAAACCGGCTTCACCAACGAGGCCGGTCACTGCCTGGTGCTGGTCACCAGCATGGCCAACCGCCCGGTTGCGCTGGTCATCCTCGATGCTTTCGGCAAGTACACACACTTTGCCGATGCCAGCCGTATTCGCAGCTGGGTGGAAACCGGCCAAGGCACGAACGTGCCGTCTGTAGCCTTGCAGTACAAGTCCAACAAGAACCTCAAGCATCGTCAGAGCGGCGTGGTTGAAGCGTCGAAATAAGTAAACGACAGACAAAAGAAAGCCCCGACCATTCGGGGCTTTTTTTCGTCCGGCGTCAGTCATTGGGCAGCGGCATCTGTTCGTCATCCGGAATGCCGTCCCCGGCACTCGGGTCATTCCAGCCCTGTGGATGCTCCGTCGGCACGACCACGGGCCTGGCCAAAGGATCCCTTAACGGGCTGTCCGGATCCATCACGGGGTCGATGTCTTTTTCAGGGGTGGTTGGAACGCTGTCCGGACGTTTGTCGTTGAAACTCGAATCGGTAGACATACGCACCTCACTAAGGCTCAGGGTTTCAGATCGGCGAGTGGATCGTAAGGCTTCGCGGGAGCCTTGGTATTGTCGCCCGGCTTCACATCCCTGGGCGCCTTGGCAGGGCCGATGGGGTCGACCTGAGGATCGGCGAGGTCCGGCGAATCGGGATCGAAGCCCAACTCATCGCCCGAGGAATGCTCGGACGAGTGCGGGCCGACAGGGGTAGTGGAATGTGCCATGGGCACCTCCTTTGAGTCTGGACCGGAGAAATCCGGGCCCTACTTTCTTAGAGGTCGGCAAAGTGCAAGGGTGCCCGACAGATGACGAACGGACTTATTGCGCGTTCAGCGCTTTCGTCGCCCTGGCGGCCGCCTGCTCCTGACCTGCCCGGGCAAGGTCGCTCGCGGCCTTGAGCCATCGCTGCTGATCGACATTGGCCGGCAACTGATTCGGCTTCTGAATCAGCACGGCCCAGCCACCGGCATCCTTGAGCGCCGACTCAAACGAACCGAAGCCCATCAACTCCCGACGATTCATGCCCGAGCGCAGCAGCACTGTCCGCTTCTGACGGTTGTACCCGGCAAGAATGGCGTAACGCGGTTCAGCCCAGAACGCCGAACCTTCAGTGAAACGCACCATTACCGGGTAACCGGCCGCAACCTGGGTCAACAGTGCAGGCAGATTGCTGTCGAGGGGATAGACGACCATGCCGTACTCGCGAGCGAGGTTCTGCATGTTCTGCTGCAACTGGGCTTCGGCACCCGGCAAATGCAACGGTTTTTCGAGCAAACCTGGCGTAATCACTATGCCTTGCTGGGACAACATGCTGGCCAGCACTTGCGGCCCACTCTGATTCGCCACGCCACGGTAGAACGTGCCACTGAGTTCGACTCGCTCCGGCAGGCGCTTGATTTCAGGTGCCACACTCCCCGCGCAGCCAGCCAGACCTGCAACGCAGCCAACGACCAGCACTAAAGATCGAATTCGAGAAAATACCCGCACCATCATCACTCTCTTGATTTAGACGCCAGGCATTCACGCTCCCGGCTTGGCCGTCGATCATAGGACGCCGCGCGGCAGTGGTATAGCCTCAACCGGCAGATGATGGCATTCGATAGAGCGAACTAATTGGTGACAGGCGACCTTTGGTCAATAGCCTGAAACACAGCAGCGACTAGACTGTCATGTGCAAAGAGTATGTGCCCGCAGCAGGGCGAAGAGGAGGCACTGATGAGCCTGACAATGACAATGACCATTATGATGTTGATTTCTGGCTGGCTGACCGTTGCCGCCGCCATGTTGTGGGGGGTCCTGCGCATTACCCGCCGGCACCATCATCCGGCTCAGTCGGCGCCAGTGGCGAAACCCGATAAAACCGCTGAACAGCACGCTACCGCGCACTGAACGACACCGTTGTGTAGCGCAAACAAAAACGGCCGCCTGGACTCTTTCGAGCACAGGCGGCCGTTTCGTTTAACGCAGGTTATGCTTCAGCGGCGATACGCTTCTGCTTTGCCCGTCGCGACATCATGTTCAAACCCTCGATCGTCGCCGAGAACGCCATGGCCGCATACACGTAGCCTTTCGGTACATGGGCGCCGAAGCCTTCGGCGATCAGCGTCATGCCGATCATGATCAGGAAGCCCAGCGCCAGCATCACCACCGTCGGGTTGTCGTTGATGAACTTGGCCAGGGGATCAGCCGCCAGCAACATCACCAGTACCGACACCACCACCGCGATGATCATGATCGGCAAATGCTCGGTCATGCCGACAGCGGTAATGATGCTGTCGATGGAGAACACCATGTCCAGCAGCAGAATCTGACCGATCGCGGCGGCAAAGCCCAAGGTCACGGTCGAGGTGGCCGACGTCGGATCATCCGGTGCAGGGTCCATGCTGTGATGGATCTCGGTGGTCGCCTTCCACAACAGGAACAGGCCGCCGGCAATCAGGATCATGTCCTTCCAGGAGAACGTCTGGCCGAAGATATCGATCACAGGCTCAGTCAACTGGACGATGAACGCGATAGTGCTCAACAGCGCCAGTCGCAGGATCAGCGCCATGCCGATACCAATGCGCCGCGCCTTCTGCCGGTGCTGCTCGGGCAGTTTATTGGTCAGGATCGAAATGAAGATCAGGTTATCGATACCGAGCACGATTTCCATGACGATCAACGTGGCCAGGGCAACCCAGGCGGTGGGGCTTGCAGCAAGTTCTAAAAGGTATTCCATGGGTCAGTCCTGACTCTTTTAAGACGGTTTAGATTTCCTGGGACGAAGATTCGGTTTTCTCTTTATCTTCGCCCGATTGTTCTTTCTTGCTGATCAGCCCGCCAGAGGCGTCACTGATTGCCTGCTCTGCGGCTTTGTGGGTGTCGTCGATCGCTTGTTTGGCGGTTTCGGCAGCCTTGCCCATCAGTTGCTGAGCGCTTTTTTCGGCTTGGTCACAACCGGCCAATACCAGTAAAGACGTGATCAGCAGTGCCGTGGTTTTAAGCTTCATGATGCTTTCCTCGATAGAACAGACAGGGCGAAAAGGCCACCCGTCGATAGCGAGGCATTCTAAGGAGGCAAACACTTCAGGAAAATTCGTATTTTTAGCGGTTATACTTCGGTTTTAACGAACTGTAGGTCGCCATGCTCAACTATCGACAGCTGCATTACTTCTGGGTGGTGGCCAAGACCGGCAGCATCGTGCGCGCCTGCGAACAGCTGAATCTGACGCCGCAGACCATCAGCGGGCAGATTTCCCTGCTCGAACAAACTTATGGCATCGAGCTGTTTCGCCGGGTCGGCCGGCAACTGGAACTCACTGAGGCCGGCCGTCAGACCCTGCCCTACGCCGAGCAAATGTTTCAGCTGGGCGGCGAACTGGAGCTGATGCTGCGAGCACAGCCCAACGAACAGCAGATTCTGTTTCGGGTAGGTGTGGCCGATGTGGTGCCCAAATCCATCGTCTATCGCCTGATTGCGCCGACCATGGAATTGAGCGAGCCGCTGCGCATCACCTGTCGCGAAGACAAACTGGAACGCCTGCTCGCCGACCTGGCGATCCAGCGTCTTGACCTGGTGATCTCCGACAGCCCGATGCCCTCGCACCTGGACATCAAGGGCTACAGCCAGAAACTCGGGGAATGCGGGATCAGCTTCTTCGCCACTGCTGAACTGGCGGCGCAGTACGGTCAGGATTTCCCCCGCAGCCTGCACGGCGCACCGCTGCTGATTCCAGGGCCGGAGACCGTGGTGCGCAGTCGCTTGCAGCGCTGGTTTGCCGAGCAGCAGATCCAGCCGCGCATCGTCGGCGAGTTCGACGACAGCGCCTTGATGCAGGCTTTCGGCCAATCCGGCAGCGGGATCTTCATCGGCCCGAGCGTGATTGCCGATGAGGTAATACGCCAATACGGCGTGGAATTGATTGGCCAGACCGACGCGGTGACCGAGTCGTTCTACGCCATTTCGGTGGAACGCAAGGTCAAGCACCCCGGCATTGTCGCCATTACCGAAGGTGCCCGACGCGAGCTGTTCACCGAGATGTGAGGTGTCAGGCGCAGACTTCGCGGGGCTTGAAGGTCATCAGCGCGATGGCCAAGAGGATCGAGGCGAGGATAAAAGCTGCCGCCGCGAAACCAAGACCTTGCAGGCCTACACCGTCGATGACCCTACCGCCGATCATGGCGCCCAGGCCGATCCCGAGGTTAGCCCCGGCAATGTTCAGCGATGCCGCGAACGCCGGCGCTTCGGGTGCAGCCTTCATCAATCGCACATGGCTGACCAGGAACAACGCCGCCTGAGTCACGCCCCAAATCCCCATCGCCGCTGCCAGACCCAGCGGCGAATGAATGTTCGGCACCAATGCCACCAAGCCGGCGATCATGAACGCGCAGAACATCGTCGAAGCCATCAACGGATGACGATCCACCGCGCGGCCGCCCAATGAGTTGCCGATCAGGCCGACCGCGCCGAAGCCCATCAGGCACCAGCCGACCAGCGTGCCGCTGAAACCGGCCAGTCGCTCAAGAATGTCCGCCAGGTAGGTATAAGCGGTGAACATGCCGCTGAACACCAGGATCGACAGCAGCACATGCCCCACCATCAGCGGGCTGCGCAGGATCCTGAACTGCGAGCGAAAGCTCACCTGATGCTGATGCAGATTGGTTTTCGGCAGGTAGATAAACAGCAGCAACGCCTTGGCAAACGCGATCACCGCCAGAATGCCGAAGGCACTGCGCCAACCGAACGCATCGGAGATCAGTGTGCCCACCGGAATGCCGAACACGGTGGCGCAGACAATCCCGAATCCGATCTTGGCGATGGCGCGACCGGCGTAGTCCGGGCCGACAATGTCCACCGCGGTTTCACTGGCCAGCGCCCAGAACACAGGCAACCCCAACGCGGGGATCAACCGGGCGACGGACATCACCCAGATGTTTGGCGCAAACGCTGCGAGGGTGTTGGCCAAGCCAAACATGATCAGCACCGAGATAAACAATTTGCGGCGCTCGAACCGGGCGAAATACGCGGTTAGGAACGGCCCGAATGCGGCGACCGTGAAGGCGAACAAGGTCACCAGCAAACCCGCTTGGGGGATGGTGACTTCAAGGTCTCGAGCGATCGCCGGCAACAGGCCGACGATGATGAATTCCGTGGTCAGCACCGTGAAACCGGCGGCAGACAACAGAAGGATGGGCAACAGCATGCAGAACTCCAGAAAACGACGACACCAGCGATAGCCCGAAGGCCCACTGGCATGACTTGAAAATGAGGATGGCGAATCTTAACAGAGTGTTTCCGATCAGGGTTGCACGAACCTGCCGATCTCGTTGGCCCACGGGCGGCAGATCGTCACAGGTCTGAAGGATAAAGGCCACGCTGTGATAAAGTCCGCGCCCTGCGATACGTACACCCTGTTCATCGGCCATTGATTGGCATTGATGTCGCGATACCCCCGCACCTAAAAAAAATCAGAGATGCCGTTTTATGACCGCTTCATCCCCTTCGCTATGGTTACGCCTGAAACACTTAAGCCTGGTCACACAAATCATCCTCGGTCTCATCGCCGGGATTGCCCTGGCCCTGTTAGCGCCGGAGGTGGCGAAGTCCACCGCGTTTATCGGGAAAGTCTTCGTATCGGCGCTTAAAGCCGTCGCGCCGATTCTGGTGTTCGTGCTGGTCATGGCCTCGATCGCCAACCATAAGCACGGCCAGGAAACCCACATCCGGCCAATTCTGTTTCTGTATCTGCTGGGAACGTTTGCGGCGGCGGTGGTGGCCGTTGTCGCCAGTACGCTGTTCCCGTCGAGCCTGGTATTGGCGACTCACGACGTTACGGTCACCGCGCCGGGCGGTATCAGTGAAGTGCTGCAAAGTCTGCTGTTGAGCGTGGTCGACAACCCGGTCAGAGCGCTGATGAATGCCAACTTCATCGGCATTCTTGCGTGGGCGATTGGGATGGGCGTTGCCATTCGCCATGCCGGTGACACCACTCGAGAGGTGCTTGGCGACTTGTCCAACGGTGTGACCCTGATCGTGCGTTTGGTGATTCGTTTCGCGCCACTGGGGATCTTCGGCCTGGTGGCTTCGACCCTCGCCACCTCCGGTTTCGGCGCCTTGATCGGCTACGTGCATCTGCTGGCAGTGCTGCTGGGCTGCATGTTGTTCGTGGCGCTGGTGATGAATCCGGTCATCGTGTTCTGGAAACTGCGTCGCAACCCTTATCCGTTGGTGCTGATGTGCCTGCGGGAAAGCGGCATCACCGCATTTTTCACCCGCAGTTCGGCGGCGAACATTCCAGTCAATCTGGAACTGAGCAAGCGCCTGGGCCTGCACGAAGACACCTACTCGGTCTCGATCCCGCTCGGCGCGACCATCAACATGGCCGGCGCGGCGATCACCATTACCGTGCTGACCCTGGCCGCCGTGCATACGCTGGGCATCGCCGTGGACATTCCGACCGCCATCCTGCTGAGCGTCGTCGCGGCGATCTGTGCCTGTGGCGCTTCTGGTGTGGCGGGCGGCTCGTTGCTGTTGATTCCCCTGGCGTGCAGCCTGTTCGGCATCCCCAGTGAAATCGCCATGCAGGTGGTGGCCGTTGGGTTCATCATCGGCGTGCTGCAAGACTCGGCGGAAACCGCGCTGAACTCCTCCACCGACGTGCTGTTCACCGCGGCAGCGTGCCTGGGCGAAGACGAGAAAGAACAACGCCTGGCTTAAATCCGGCGCATTAAAAAAGGGCACGCCAACTTGGTTGGGTGCCCATTTTTTATGGGTGGCGGATTAGATGACGCGGCTTTGTTGCTTGGCGAAAATCGCCGCCATTTCCGGCTCATCCAGATGATCCAGCGTTCGCTCCACCATCAAATGCACGCCGTCAGCCATGCGGCTGAGCGCCAAGGCTACGGAGCGGCGGGAGCCGTCCACATCGTCGGCGAGGTTGGCGGCGATGGCACTGATGGACAGCAAATCTTCCGAGGCATTGGCGAGAAGGGTTTCAGGGTTGATACCCGGGCAGACGCTGAAGAGCTGGCCGTTGCGTTTTGGTGGTTTGGGGTCGGCTGGCGGGAAGTGATGGTCGTTTGAGTCAGGGCTTTCGTAGGGGGAGACCGGATCGGTGTCTGGTGGATTGGGTGTGACCTTGAACATGGTAACTTTCCTATAGAAGGGCCGTGACCATCTCGCGACTAAACGAAAAGGAGGCGGCTGTGCGCAAGTTAGTCGACCGGTGAAGTCACCAAAACCCGGTGCGCCCGAAGGCGCCATGCGCACAGCCACCATCAAGTGCAGGCGAACCTGACTGGATGACACTTGTGCAACCGTAGATGACTAGCCGGGCGACTAAACCCTATCACTGATGGGCAGTGACGAGAACCAAGTTACCGACCGCCCCCAAGGCGCACAAGCCGGCGGATTCTGGCGTAGCCGTAGGCAACGACGCAAGGTGTTGTAGCTTGCAGGAAGTAACCTTGAGCCGTTTTCAACAAGTGCTGTCGAGCGGTGTTTAACATTCCGAAAATGTTGACGGGAAACGATATTCGACAACCATTCGGCTTAACGGATGCGTCCTACGCTAAATATCGATTCGTCTGACTGCGCCAATTGGTAGATGCACGCAAAGTCCCGTGTCTTTAACAGACACAGGGACATGTGGATGCACAGTGCTGCCAACCCAGGCATTTTCAGACGCGACGCTGATTTTTCCTGCGACATTCAGGTACTCAATCAGCCCGCGCGCATCACCCCAACGCTCGATACACCATCGCTGCAATCCCCCGGCGAGCGCATCGCGTTGGCCGCTGACCTGGCCCACCAGTGGGCCAGCCAACGGGGGCGCCCATGACTTCACCCGCCAACCTCGCCGCAGCAGCGGCATCCAAATCCCCCATCGGCTCTCTGGGTGCCTGCCCCTTGCGCCAAACCCACGTGCAGCTGCTGCCCTTGCGCTATGGGCTGGTGGAAAAGCCCCTCGACCCGAGTGCCGAACTGAAGCTGCCGTATGCCCTGACAACCCGTCCGCTGGGCATTCGCATGCTGCGCGATGGCTGGTTGTACATCATCGACAGCGTCACCGGCCACTTGCACGAATACCAGGTACTCAACGGACTGGTCAGCGCCTTGCTGCACAAGGGCGCCAAGGTCGACAGCGATCAGCGCACGCCCATCGAGGAGCGTCCGGCCTTGGTATTTTCAAGGCGCAGCACCTTGCATGTGACCTTCGCCGAAGTGCAATGGACGGCGGCCAAATGCACGCAAGTGCTCGACAGCCGCGAGGAACGCGAACACTTCATGCAGGCCGTCGACCTCGGCCCGGTGCATTGCCAAACCGGTGGCGAGCATCTGCTGACGGTCGCGCAAGGTAAGCAGTGGCTGGCGGAGATTGCGACCGTTCCAGCCCAGCAGGCACACGTCGCAAAAGACCGCGAAGAGCAGGAAGCCGAGTCGCCATCGGACGCCGTTCTGTTGCCGACGGTGCACGTCAGCGACGCCCCCGCGCACGAACGTGAACCCTATCTGTGGGAACAGCCACGGCGGTTTCGCGAGGCGCACATCGGCGAGTTTCTCGGGCGGGTCCGCCCGGCTTATCAGGACGACACGCTGTTCCTCGTGGTACACGACGACCTCGGCGTGCTGCGTGACTTGGCCGAGTATCAAGACACCGTGGTCGGCTGGGTCGACGACTGGAGCAATGCCGACCACAACGAACGCGATTACCTGCTGGCTTGCTACATCGAATCCTTTAGCCAGCTCAGTCCCGCGGATATCGGCAACCTGGCCGACGCCAGCGACGATCCACGAGTCCAGGCGCTTTTTGGCGATATCGAGCAGTTGCCCGAACCAACCCGGGAACACACCCGCCAAGCCTTGCTCGATTACCTGAACAAGGGCGGCAAGGTCGAGCCGCTGGACGCTCCCGTGCCTCCGGCACTCGAGCAAGCGCGCAAAGAAGCGCATGCCGAAGCGTTCAGATTCGCCAAGTACCAGGGCGCCACACCCGACTTCACCGCCCACAGCCGCGCCAGTGACGATGCAGACCGCCGTTACTACACGCGCCAACATTTCACGGTCGCCCCCGACGATTTCGTCGAACGTCACCTCGATACCTTGATAAAACTCGGCCGAGAGCAAAACAAACGCATCGTCGATGTGCTCGAAGGCTCCAGCTTCAGTGGCAAACGTGGGGTCAACGATTTCATCGACCGTCCGGCCATGGACAGCGCGCTGTTTCAGCATCGAGACGACCTTGGCCGCTGGAACCGCTTGCTCGAGCGCATCACCGCCGACCGCACCATGCTGGTGTGTGCCGGTCGCTTCCATCGCTCGGCCTGGTATTACGACGCGCAGGATCAACAGCAACTCCACCAGGCCTTCACCGCCGAATACGCCTGCCTCAAGGACATCTGCCGCAGCGACCACGCGAGCGAAATCCTCCTCGGCTATCTGGAAAAACACCCCGAACTGACCCGACCGCTGTTCTACACCTTGCCGTTGCGTCTTCAGCCAGAACGGGCCGCGCAATACAGCACGTTGTTCAACGCCGGCATGGGGGTGTTCAACAACCTGCCGCACTGGTTGGGCGAGTTGAAGAAAATCGAACAACCGCCCCTGCCGGCCCTCGACGATTTGCCCGAACACACCCGCGCCGTTGCTGATGCGGCCCAGCACAGCCTCAGCCCGGCGCTGAACCTGGGGCTGAGCCGGGCATTGGAAGGTTTCGATCTGGCCGGAGGAAAAATCCCCGACCTCGACGAACTGTTCCGGCGCCTGCCCAAGGCCTTGTCGGGACGGATACTGGATGCGGCGAAAACCACCGGCGTGACCTTTACTGTCGCTAGCCCAGCAGAACACGCGGCGTTGCAAACCAACCTCAAGGAACTGCTCAGGGAGCGCGATTACCTGAAAACCCTGACCCGCGAACGCAACCAGCTCACCCACAACAAAAACCGGGCGGGGCACAAGATGCCACGGGCGGTGGAGTTGCAGGGCGAGATCGTGCGGGTACGCGGGCAGTTGACGCAACTTGAAGGCCGGTTGGCGGGGGCGCTGAGCCCGATTGCGGAATTGCCCGACCAGTCGGTTCGGCTGTATGGCGCGACGCCGGCTCGGGCGGGGGTGACGGTGTTGTTTCCGCCGGCGCAGCAGTTGGAGGTACGGAGTTTGCTGAAGGATATTCGGCTGGGGGTTGGCTCGGTGCCGAATGGGAGTTTGATTCGAAGTGAGGGTATGGGGTTGTTGGTGTTTTTGGTGCAGGGGGTGAATTTGGTTTCGGTCATAAGGGAACTGACCAACCAATCCAGGAACAAGCGAGTCTGGATGCCCTTTTTTAATGCAGCGATGGCTACCGGGGCGGCGGGATTCACTGCGGCCCAAAGTCTCGCCGATACGGCGTTGAAGGTTCGGAGCGCTGCGCTCGTCGCGGGTCTTCAGCACCATGCTTTGCAAAATGTGCATGTGCAAATGGGCAAGATGCATGTTGGACTGGGCATCTTCACCTACGGTTTTGGTTTTGCATCTTCAATGGTCAGCCTCATCAACCACCACCAGAATTGGCAACAGGCGACGCGGAGTGGGAATGCTGCGGCGCAGAATAGTGCGGCGCTCGCGACAGCAGGGGCGACCGGCATGACGACCGTCAATGCCTATGGTTTGAGTCACACCGGTCGTGCTGCATTTAACGTGTTGATCGCAAAAAACACTGCCGCAAGAACGGCTGCTTGGGCTGCTGCGGGGACAAGGCTATCCACCGTATTCTTCCGCTTCAATCTGGCCGGCGCCTTATTCACCGTGCTGGAACTGGGTGGCACCTGGCTGTACAACCGCTACAACATCAGCACCCATGATAAGTGGCTGAAAACCACTCCCTGGAGCCTGGACGCCGATCATCGCGGTGACCATACCCTGGATGAATATCAAAGTTATCTGGCCTATTTGCTTCACGCCCCGTATGCGCAACTGGGTCCGAACAAGCATGACTCCTGGCTGAAAGACCTGTTGTTAAAGGCCAAGCCCAAAGACATCCATCTGGTGCTGCCAGGGCTCAAGCTCAATGATTTTCAGCCGCCCCTGAGCGGTCAACCGGCTCATCGCCTGGGGATCGGCGCCCACCGACTTTCCGTTCCCCTCCACAGTCGTGGTGTACCGCGCCAGCGCAAGGACGTCGTCAGTGAGGAAGTGGCGAACAGCCTGCGCATCGTGCAAACAGGACCCGACCGGCTGGTGTTATGCCTGAAATATCCCGTGGATCCTGACAGCGAATTTACCCCGGCGTCCGAAACGTTGGAGCTGGCAGTCTGTATACAGACCTTGAACGCCAAGGGCGCGTGGGTTTCTCGCATTCGGGTCATTCGCCTGGACCCTCGGGGTGACGGCCGCTTTCCGGCGTTGGCCCCTCAATCCGTTACCGAACATCCGCCCATGTTGCTGGTTGAAACCCATTTGCTGGAGTTGGCCGACCATGCCCAACAAGATTGATATCCCGATACCCGCGCCGCAACTTGAGCAATCCCGAAGTGCCGGAGACGTTGAACCGTTTCCAAGTGGGAAAATCACTTATCTCGCGCCGTTGCCACTACCGACAGCGCTGCCACCGCACGGTCCGCATATCGGGGATCTGAATGAGGTGTTCATGGACTTTGGCTTGGGTTCACCGCAGGTGTTTTCATGGCAGGTCGTATTAGGTGGACCATTCAGCGTTGCCTTCTCGATCGCATTTTTGATACCTCTATTTGGCGGCTTCATGTTTTTTTTGTTCGGGATGGGTTGGGACGATGTTTCTCATGCCATAGAAGGGGTTTTCAATGAGGCCTACGGAATAGCCCTGATAACCGGCTTCTCTGCGTTAGCCATCCTTCTCTGCACTTGGCGCCACACCCACAACAAACGCGCCGCCATCATCCCCACCCGCTTCAACCGCCAACGCCGCGAAGTCTGCTTCATGCCCGAAGACGCCACCGAGCCCGTCTTCGTCCCCTGGGAATCCCTCTCGGCCTGGGTCATCGAAGCCCAAGGCGCCACCCAATACGGCATCCACCGCCAATACGGCATGGGCATCGGCTTCCAGCACGGCGAGACCCTGACCAGCGTCGAATTTCCCTGCTTCGGCCTCTCCCTGGCCATCAGCCACTGGGAAGCCATTCGCGGCTACATGGAATACGAAATCCACGACCTCAAATCCATTCAGGACCCGCAAGACCTGCAAGGCCCGAACGACCCACCCCACGAAGGCCTGCACACTTTCCGCAACGCCCGCGCGCGCCTGCACCAACAAATCCGTGACGGCCACCGTGGTCGAGTGTCCGGCTTCTTCTGGTACCTGTACCACGTCATGACGTTGTGGACGATTCCCAACCACCTGACCGAATGGGAAGTCCGCCGCCTCCAGAAAATGGCCCCGCAGGCCATGCCCGAATCGATGCGCCAATGGTCCGAGCCGTTGCCGAAGGGACAATGGGCCAAACCGAGTGAAGAACTGCTGCGCCTGAGCGCACAGGTCCGCGCCCTGCATAAACGCCAACCTCGCCGAGCGATTACCGAGATCTTTGCTGAAGTGCAGCGCTTGAATCCGACCGACAAACGCCGCGCATGAGTTGTTTTTCCAATGTCCGCGCCCACATCGCGTCCCTGAGCCAACTTGTCGATCTGCAACAGTTGCCCGAACCGGATCGGCAACAGACCCGCAAAGCCTTGCTCGACTACCTGAACAAGGGCGGCAAGTTCGAGCCGCTGGACGCTCCTGTGCCCCCGGCACTGGAACAAGCGCGCAAAGAAGCGCATGCCGAAGCGTTCAAACTCGCCAAGTACCAGGGCGCCACACCCGACTTCACTGCCCACAGCCGCGCCAGTGACGAGGCAGACCGGCGTTACTACACGCGCCAAAAAGCCCGCCAAGGTTCACACCTTGGCGGGCTTTTTTACGTCGGGAGGTTTAGAACGCGCCCATGTAATCGCGCTTGCCTACTTCCACACCGTTGTGACGCAGGAGTGCGTAGGTGGTGGTGACGTGGAAGAAGAATTGCGGCAGACCGTAGCTCAGCAGGTAAGCCTGGCCGGTGAAGCGCTTCTCTTTCGGCGTGCCCTGACGGGTGATGATTTCGATGCCTTCCTTGCCGTCGATCTGTTCCGGTTTGATCTCGCCGATGAAGGCCAGCACCTTGGCGATCAGCGCTTGCAGCTCGGCGAAGGTGGTTTCGGTGTCGTCGTATTTCGGTAGTTCAACTTCAGCCAGACGCGCGGAAACGCCCTTGGCAAAATCAACGGCAATCTGCACCTGACGGACCAGCGGGAACATGTCCGGGTACAGACGGGCTTGCAGGAAAGCATTTGGGTCGATGTTCTTGGCAGTGGCGTGGGCTTCGGCCTTGTTCAAAACATCGCTCAGGGCGTTGAGCATTTGTTTGAAAACCGGAACGGAAGCGGCGTACAGGGAAATAGTCATGGCAGTCTCGTGTTGTGACAGGAGGAAAACGTGGGGGCGATTATAGCCATGCACACCCCGCTGCGGCGGGTCTTTTATCCGGTGGGGAAACGCAGCGTACCTCTGAACGATCTGCGCACGTTAGCCCCTCGCCGGCATGAAAACTTCAACGTCATCAGTGTTTTTCTGCACTCGCCGACAGACCAGCCTTCGATTGAGTGAACCGGTAAAACAGATTGGGCTCGCTCACAATGTAAAGCTCGCCAGTGTTGTCCATGGTCATGCCTTCGGCTTGCGGCAGCGTATGCTTGAGATCACCCGCCAAGGCGCGCAGGGAAAGAATACTGACGAAGTTACCCTGCTGGTCCAGTTCGGTCAGGTTGCTGGACTGTTCGCTCAGCAACAGCAAGTGGCCGGTCCGAGGATCGTAGTAACCCTCGGAAAGGTCTTTGCTGTAAACGCCGCGGTCGACCCAGGTCGTCAAGTCCTTGATACGGATCTGCAATCGGCTGCCAATGGAGCCGAGCATGCCGGTGATTGAGTACAGTTGCCGCGGATCACGCTCCTTGATGGCGAAGATGCGGTCATTGGCCGGGTCATAGGTCACACCTTCAAACCCCTTGTTATGCTCATTCAGGTTGATCTCAATGGCGAGTGATTCGGTTTGCTCCGCACGGATGGGGCCAGCGGTGTCCGGCAGGGTAAAAATGTGCAGCCGCTGCAGCCGTTCATCAACGATGACCACCCGCCCTTTGCCCATGTAAGCGATGCCTTCGGTATCCTCGAAACCGATCAATGGGTAGCGTTCGAGCAAATCGCCGTCACGGGTCAGCGCCAGAATTTCCATCGGCGAACCATTGGTGATACCCAACAAGCGGTCGTGTTCAGGGTCATAGGCGATACCGGAGATATCGGTGATGCCCGGGATCGGTTTGCCGTCGATCGCGACTTTGTAGTCTGGCAGCCAGATATTTTTGTCTGGCGCCTGATTGCCATACCAGCTGTTATGCCAGTGCGCGTACAACTGCCCGGGCCAGCCAAAATGAACGAAAACCACGCTAACGCCGACCAGCGCGGCGATAAGCAGAACTCCAGCCTTCCTTTTACTCATGTTTTTTTCGGGTCCCAAGTAAATCGATAGACATTGACGGGTTGTCCCGGATGACATTGGCCGTTATCGGCATCGGCGCCGACGATCGACCACTGTGCACGGGAGGTTTCGCCTAACTCACGCGCGGCCTGAGAATTGAAACACTGGCTCAACAGTTCGTCGGGGACCAAGGCGTATGCCTGAGGGTGTTCGCGCAGCCACTGTGCCGCCTGCTCGACCGTTGAGCCGACCATCCCGAAGTGCACGATCGGTTGTCGTGCGAACAGCCAATGGCCCTCGCGCCAATTGACCAACACCAGGTCGGCACCTTGAGTCATGGTCGCCGCCTGCGCCATGATCGCCTCATGAGGGTTTGGACCGTCCTTGATCGGCTCGATGAAACCGCGGGCAATCCAAAGCGCAAACCAGGTCACGACCAGCGCCTGGAATACTCGCCAACCACGCGGACGCTGACTGAACCAGCGCTTGAGCAACCAGGGAACCAGCGGTGCAGCCACCAGCACCAGCCCGGGCAGCGCCGGGTAGATGTACAACTTGCGCTTGCCGCTGCTGATACAGAAAAACAGTACCACCAGCACGACCCAGCCCAGCAGCACCAGCACTCGGCCGTCGCGCTTGTGCAGTTGCCGGCGCCAAGCGGGCACCAGCCACGGCAACACGAGCACCAGCGGCAGCCAATATTGCGGGATCACGTGAACGAAGAAATACCAGAACGGCTCGCGATGGTCCCAGGCGGCGGCATAACGTCCCGCGGTCTGGCGCAGCAGAATTTCTCGTGCATAGGCGACCTCGTCAGCAGTGCCATTGAGCGCGATGGACAAGGCCAAGGGCAGTAACCAGATCGTGATGGCGCCCAGCATGACCAACAGTCCCAGCAGCCACTTGCGCGCCTCTCCCGGCATGGCCACCACACCGGGCCAACCTTTGCGCACCGCGTAGGCATACGGAATCAGCATCAGGGCCGGGACGAAGCCAACCCCTTTGGTGATCACACCAATGCCCATGGCGGCGCAGCCCAGGTAAAACCAGCGCCAGGCCGGCCCAAGCAACAGGTGCCGCGCCAGACCGTACATACCCACGGAGGTGAACAGAATCAAAAAGCTGTCGATCTGGCCGGTCTGCAGGATGCTATAGGTCTGATAAGTCGCCAGGTACAAGAGCGCCGCCATCCGACCGGCACGTTGATGCCATAACCGGCGGCCCAGGTCATAGACCACTGCGGTGACCGTCACGGCCGATAGAAGCCCCGGCAGATACAGGGCGATGGCGGGTTTACCGGTGAGCCAGGCGAAGAACGCCACCGTCCACATGAAAATCGGCGGTTTGTCGCCGTAGATCTCTGCCGCACGGTGCGGAATCAGCCACGAGCCGTGCTGCAGCATCTCCAGCGCAACGCCAAGGAATCGCTCCTCGTCGACATTCTGCGGCTGACGTAGCCCCAGCCCGGCACCGATCAAAACCAGGGCGAGCAACATCAAACCCAGGCATTCGACCCGGGGTGATAACGTTCTGCGCATGACTCAGTCCTTTAAGTGTTTGCTGCGGGCAATCAACTGCAAATTGCGCAGATAGACGATCGAGCCAAAGGCTTGACCGGCAATGAACACCGGGTCCTCCCGGTAAATGGCATAAGCGAGCAGCAGGGCGCTACCGACGATGCTCAGGTACCAGAAACTCACTGGAATCACGCTGCGTTTCTTGTATTCGCTGTACAGCCACTGCAAGACGAAGCGACCGGTAAAGGCTATCTGGCCGGCGAAGCCGACCACCAGCCACAGGGTTTCACGGGAGAGATTCATCCTTCGATTTCCTGCGCATTGGCGTTCAGGCGCGTGCGCCGGATCAGCCACCAGACGCCGATCAGGTCGAGAATGCCCACCAGGGCACGGTCGAGGTTGCCGTATTTGGAGACCCCGGAGGTGCGGTGACGGTGGTTGACCGGATGGGTGATCATTCGGCCGTTGTGGCGCTGGATCAGTGCAGGAATGAACCGATGCATATGATCGAAGTACGGCAGGCGCAGAAACGCCGCCCGCTCGATCAGTTTCAATCCGCAACCGGTGTCCGGTGTCCGGTCCTTGAGCATGCGGCTGCGCAATCCATTGGCAAACCGTGAAGCCCAGCGCTTGCTCGCGTTGTCGCGGCGGTTGACCCGGTGCCCGGCCACCAACTGAATGCCGGCCAGCCCCTGTTCACCGCGCACCAACGCCAACATCCCGGGGATGTCCGCAGGATCGTTCTGGCCGTCGCCATCGAGCGTAGCCAGCCACTGCCCCTTGGCAGCCAGTGCCGCATGGTAAAGCGAGGTACTTTGCCCAAGCGAACGCTCATGACGCAGGATACGCAGCGTGCTCAGGCCACTGTTTTTCATCTGGCGCAGTTCGTGCAAGGTGGCATCGGTACTGCCATCGTCCACGACGATGATTTCGTACGCCTCGTCGGCCAAGGCCGCGCGCACTTCTTCAATCAAGGGCTTAAGGTTGTTCGCTTCGTTTTTTGCCGGAATCAATACAGATACAAAAATTTCATGACTCATAGGGGTCCCCCCTTTAATCCTTGGTTTCTTATTATCAAGGGCGAACATTTCATCGCTGATAAAAGTGGCGATACCATTTCACAAATTCCGCTACACCCGCTTCCACCGTCACCTGAGGGTGGAAGTCGACCCATTGCGTCAATGCCGACACGTCAGCCCAGGTCTTGACCACATCACCAGGCTGTAATGGTAGAAAGTTGCGTTGCGCCTCGATCCCCAGCGCCGATTCCAGACAATCGACGAACTCCAGAAGTGCTACCGGCATGCCACGCCCGATATTGAAAATCCGGTTAACGCCGTCGCCCTCCCCGTCCGGGATCGGCGGCCGTGGGCGCAAACGGACGACGCTTTCGACAATGTCGTCGATGTAAGTGAAGTCGCGCGCCATCTGGCCGTGGTTATAGATATCGATCGGCAGGCCGTTGAGGATCGCTTCGGTGAACTTGAACAGCGCCATGTCGGGTCGCCCCCAAGGTCCGTAAACGGTAAAGAAGCGTAGGCCGCTGGCCTTCAGCCCATACAAATGACAATAGCTGTGAGCCAGCAACTCATTGGCACGTTTGCTGGCCGCGTACAGTGAAATGGGATGATCGACAGCGTCTTCGACACTGAACGGCATTTTGCTGTTGGTACCGTACACTGAGCTGCTTGATGCATAGATCAGGTGCTCGGGGCGATAGTGACGGCACGCTTCCAGCACATTCAGAAAACCCACCAGGTTCGATTGCGCGTAGACGTCCGGATTGTCCAGTGAATAGCGAACACCCGCCTGGGCCGCCAGGTGCACAACCTCGGTAAAACGATGTTCTTTGAACAACGCCATCAGTGCCGGTTTGTCGACGATATCCAGGGTCTGAAAACGAAAGCCTGGCAAGGATGCAAGCTCGTTGAGCCGTGCGCGTTTAAGCTCAACGCTGTAATAGTCGTTGAGGTTGTCGATACCGATGACTTCAAGACCTTCCAGGCACAAACGCTTAACAGTGTGATACCCGATGAAACCGGCAGCGCCAGTGACCAGAACGGTCATCAGGAGTACGCGCCGATCAGCGCACTGTTCTTGGCCAATACCCACGTCAGCTTCATGCTTTGCTCCATGTAGTCCAGTCAATAAGGCCTGTATCGTCAATGGGAGAACTACCAGATGCCCGCAATAAGGTCTGCCAGTTCCCGGCCATACATACCTTACTCGTCGGATTGTAAAAATAGCGTTAATTATTCATTTAGGTTTTGTGATGATTACCAAGAAGGCATGACGAATTCAGTTGCCATTGACACACGTCAATCTAAAGTGCATGCCAGCAGGAGAAAAAAATTGACCCCGGGAAGGATGCAGAACCATGAGTACTGAGCAAGAGACAACATTCGACGAGCCGCGGCTTAACAGCACGGAAATCCGCATTCTGGGTTCGTTGATCGAAAAACAGGCCACCAGCCCGGAAACCTATCCGCTGACCCTCAATGCGTTGGTGATTGCCTGCAACCAGAAAACCAGCCGCGAGCCCGTGATGAACCTGACCCAGGGTCAAGTCGGCCAAAGTCTGCGCGCCCTCGAAGGACGCGGCTTCACCAAACTGGTGATGGGCAGCCGTGCGGATCGCTGGGAACACAAGGTCGACAAGGCACTGGAACTGGTGCCGGCTCAAGTCATTCTTGCGGGGCTGCTGTTCCTGCGCGGTCCGCAAACGGTCAATGAACTGCTGACCCGCAGCGGCCGCATGCATGACTTCGAAGATGCCGAACAAGTGGTGCATCAACTGGAACGCTTGATCGCTCGCGGTCTGGCGCTGTTGATTCCGCGCCAGGCCGGTCAGCGTGAAGACCGCTACATGCACGCCTTGGGCGACCCGGCGGACATCGAAGTGATCCTGGCGGCACGGCAGAACCCGACCGAGCGTGGCGCGGGTGGCGGCGTATCGGTTGAGCGGATCGAAGAGCTTGAGGCGCGAATCGCGGCGCTGGAAGAGCGTCTGGCCCGCCTCGAATAACCCTGCGTTACTCGCCGTCCCAATAATCCACGCCGTCCGCCGGCCTGGCGACGGCGACGAAGCCCGAGGCTTTGCCCTCGGCGTCGACCTTGAAGTCGTCCATCACCGCATATTTGCCGGAATCCGGGTACTCGCAAATCTCGGGTGATTGTTGGGTGCTGACCGCCAGGTAGCGCAGCTCACCGTTGCTGGTGTTGACGATCTGGTGCGCGGTTTCAGGGCCGCCCGGCGGGCAGGCAATGACATCACCGGCGCGAACGGGAAAGCGCTCGACGCCCAAGCGAATCTCCCCTTCCCCGGCCACGATGTAAAACATCTCCTCGTTGACCCGATGACTGTGAAACGGGCTGCCACGCATCCCCGGTTCCAGCACGTACAGGCGATAACCCAGCTTCTGCGCGCCGAGTTGCTGGCCGATGCGCGCCTGCCGTTGCTGATAGCGATCGGCGGTGTCTCCCGTCGGGGCAAACGCTTCGGGTAGCGGCTCAAGTTCGGCCTGATCCAGATTAAGAATGGCAGGATGCATGAGTCACCTCAGTCACGGTTCGCTTGCTGGGCACCAGGAGAGCCAAGGCCACTGCGGGCAAATTCCACGGCTTTGTGAAACTGCTCATCGGTCGGCCGCATGCCGGTGTACAGCACGAACTGCTCCAGCGCCTGGATCGCGATCACTTCCAGCCCGGTGATCACTCGCTTGCCTTCAGCACGAGCGCGCACAATCAACGGTGTTTCCGAAGGGACTGCCACTACATCGAAGACAGTCTCGGCAGCAGCGATGGTTTGAGCATCGAACGCCAGCTGATCGGCCTCGGGCCCGGACATGCCAATCGGTGTGACGTTGATCAGCATCTGCGGCCGCTCCGAACCCAGCTCCGCTTGCCATCGATAGCCCAGCGATTCGGCCAACGCACATCCGGCACGCTCGTTGCGGGCTACGATCAGGCCATTTTTGTAGCCACCATCGCGCAAGGCACTGGCCACCGCCTTGGCCATGCCGCCGCTGCCGCGCAGGGCAAAGGTCAATTCCTTCGGCACCTGGTGGGTTTCAAGCAACTGGGCGATCGCGATGTAATCGGTGTTGTAAGCCTTGAGATGGCCGTTAGTGTTAACGATGGTGTTGATCGATTGAATGGCCGCAGCGGAGGGATCCAGTTCATCGACCAGCGCAATGCACGCCTCCTTGAACGGCATCGACACGCCGCAACCACGAATCCCCAGGGCGCGAATGCCGCCAACGGCGCCTGGCAGATCCTGGCTGCTGAAGGCCTTGTAGTAAAAATTCAGGTCCAGTTGCTCATACAGATGATTGTGAAACCTCAGGCCGAAGTTCCCGGGGCGTGCGGAAAGCGACATGCACAGCTGAGTGTCTCTGTCGGGGTTCATCTGCATGAAAAATCTCCTTGAATAGCACTTTCAGATGGACGGGATTAGCCAATCCATCGGGTCTGATCGATCATAACGGCGTGTCTGCACGCGGCCTCACTGAACCGTAAAGAAGCTGGTACAGACCTTACACAAAATTTACCCAACGGCTGTGCTGATTTTGAGAAAAACGCTGTCTTAGAAGTATCTCCGCGACAATCCTTGGGTCTATTGCAGACACAAGCGCCGGGGCGAAGAACCGAGGAACTATCATGATCCGTAAAATCCCCGCAGTAGCCTTGCTGATCGGTGCTCTTGCTATCGCAGGGCAGGCAGAAGCTGGCGGCGGTCACGGCGGTCACGGTTGGGAAGGGCCGGCGGTATTTGGCGCGATCGTTGGCACGGCCATCGTCGGTTCGGCCATCATCAACAGCAACCGGACGGTCTATGTACAGCAACCGGTATACGCTCAGCCACAACCGGTTTACTACGGCCCGCCACCGGTTTATTACCAGCCGGCACCGGTCTACGTGCAACAACCGGCCTATTACGGCCCGCCGCCGGTTTACTACGGACCACCACGTGGGTACTACGGTCCACCGCGCGGTTACTACGGCCCTCCCCACGGTTATGGCCGCTGGTAACGGAATCATCAGGCCCCGCCTCAACAGCGGGGCCTTTTTTGTGACCGTCCGTCGGCAGAGGTCTGGATAAATCTCGCCAAGGTCGCTGTCGGGACAGTCTTTGCGGTGCAAATTGGCAAGATTGACTCGCCATCCTTCCCCCGCTTCGGGGAAAACGGTCATATTTATGTCATGTCAGGTCCGCAATCTTGGATCTGTCCGTTAACAACAGGTTGATAAAAACAAGGACGACCTCATGCCCACGCAAAACCCGCACCGCATTGTCGGCTTGTGCACTTCCAGCAAGGTGTACAACGCACTGACCGAACTCAAGCACCTGGAAGGCCATCGCAGCGCCAAGTTTCTTTCGCTGCTGGCAGAAAACCTGGTGCGAAAAGGCCTGCTCAACGAGCAAGAAGTGGTTCATATGCTGGATCTGGTGGTCGACTGAACCGATAACTCATTGGCATCAATGACGACTATCGAAAGCATTGATTGTCCGTTCAAGCGCCCGGTCCGTAAGGTAGCTCCGTAGATTGATGGAGGTACTTATGTCCCAGGTTCAGATCATGTCCGTTATCGGCAGCGCCGTTCCCGCACCGCTCAGAGAGCTAGGATTGCTCGCCTGTTGGTATCTGGTGCAGGACGGCGAACCGATCAGCGGTCCGCTCACCTCGCTGCCGGCCGCCCAGGCACTGTCCCAACGTATTGGCCAAGGCCAACTCAGCGCTTAAGGCAGCTGCACCCGTGGCTTGGTTTCAATGAAGATGGCCCAGCTCGACATGAACAGCGCGGCGATCAGCGGCCCGATTACAAAGCCATTGAGGCCGAAGATCGCCAGACCGCCAAGGGTCGAGATCAGGATCAGATAGTCCGGCATCTTGGTATCCTTGCCCACCAGGATCGGTCGCAGCACGTTATCCACCAGGCCGATCACAAAAATCCCGAACAACCCCAACCCCACGCCTTGCCAAATCGCCCCGGTGAACAGGAGAAACGCCGCCACCGGCGCCCAGACGATCCCCGCACCCACCGCTGGCAACAGCGACAGAAACGCCATCAGCACCGCCCAGAGCAGCGCGCTCGGAATATCCAGAAACCAGAAAATCAAACCGCCCAATGCACCCTGCGTGATCGCCACCACCAGGTTGCCCTTCACCGTCGCCCGCACTACGCGATTGAACTTGAGTTGCAAACGACGTTTCTGGTGCTCCTGCAGCGGCACTGCAGCGCGAACTTTGCGTGCCAGTTCGGCGCCGTCCCGCAGAAAGAAGAACAGCAGGTAAAGCATGATGAAAAAACTCACC
Source organism: Pseudomonas sp. ANT_J28 (assembly GCF_008370005.1). Classification (NCBI taxonomy): domain Bacteria; kingdom Pseudomonadati; phylum Pseudomonadota; class Gammaproteobacteria; order Pseudomonadales; family Pseudomonadaceae; genus Pseudomonas; species Pseudomonas sp. ANT_J28. The sequence continues at coordinate 8,282 of NZ_VOBM01000011.1, read as the reverse complement.
AAAAAATCAAACGTGCCCTGTCCGAAACTGAAGACCTGCGTGGCGACAAACTCATTGCCTGTCACTGCACTCTTGATGATTTTCTCCCGCAGCCCGTCCAGCTCGCCAACCCCGGCCCGATCGAGCAAGTGCTGAAAATACGGCGGCAGGCTGTGTTTGAAATGCGTCACATACCCGGCGATGTCCAGTTCGCCGCTTTCGATGCTCTTGTACACCGTGGCCCCTTCTTGAACCAGCAAGATACTGAGGACAATCACCGGCAGAATCGCGATCACCAGACAAATGCTCAGGGTGAGCAGCGACGTCAGGTTGCGTTCCCAGCCGAACTTCAGTTGCAGTCGTCGCTGCAGGGGCGCGAAGAGGATGCCGAGGATCACCGCCCAGAACATCGCGCCGTAAAACGGCAGCAAAATCCAGATGAAAGCGGCGGTGACCAGGCCCAGCAAAATCACCAGTGATTTGTTTTGTACTGTCTCTTCGTTCATGTCCGATCCATGTCAGTCCGCAAGGACACAATGTCGCGCCCTGATGCTTAGTCCGCCACGGTTCGCGCGAGTGCCATCCGTTTGTTCATCAAGCATAGATCCAGATCAATGAAACCTTGGGGCAAGCCGCTTACTCTCTGCGGCTTTTGTGACCGACTCTGCCATGACTCTCCTGCCTCCAGAACTGCTCGCCCCCGCCGGCACCCTGAAAAACATGCGATATGCCTTCGCCTACGGCGCCGACGCGGTGTACGCAGGTCAACCGCGCTACAGCCTGCGGGTGCGCAACAACGAATTCGATCACGCCAATCTGGCCCTCGGCATTCACGAAGCCCAGGCTCAAGGCAAGCGCTTCTATGTGGTGGTGAACATCGCCCCGCACAACGCCAAGCTAAAAACCTTCCTCAAAGACCTGGCGCCGGTAATTGCCATGGCACCGGACGCGCTGATCATGTCCGATCCAGGCCTGATCATGCTGGTCCGCCGGGATTATCCGCAGATGCCGATTCACCTTTCGGTACAGGCCAACACGGTGAACTGGGCCAGTGTCGAGTTCTGGCAGCAACAAGGCTTGAGCCGGATCATCCTGTCGCGCGAACTGTCCCTGGAAGAAATCGCCGAAATCCGCGAACAGGTCCCGGCGATGGAGCTGGAGGTGTTCGTCCACGGCGCCTTGTGCATGGCTTACTCCGGTCGCTGCCTACTGTCCGGGTACATGAACAAGCGCGACGCCAATCAGGGCAGTTGCACCAACGCCTGTCGCTGGAAATATTCAGCGCAAGAGGCCACGGAAAATCAGCTGGGCGAGATCGTTCAAACCTTCCAGCCCGAACCGACCCTGGGCATCGGCGCCCCGACCGATCAGGTGTTTCTGTTGCAGGAGGCCAACCGGCCCGACGAATTGATGCCGGCCTTCGAAGACGAACACGGCACTTACATCATGAACGCCAAGGACCTGCGCGCCGTGCAGCATGTCGAGCGCCTGACGCAGATGGGCGTGCACTCATTGAAAATCGAGGGCCGGACCAAATCCCACTTTTATTGTGCGCGGACCACTCAGGTTTACCGTCGGGCGATCGACGACGCGGTGGCCGGTCGCCAGTTCGACCGCAGTCTGATGACGGATCTGGAATCCCTCGCTCAGCGCGGCTACACCGAAGGTTTTCTGCGTCGGCATGTGCATGACGAATACCAGAACTACCAGCACGGCAGTTCGGTGTCGGAACGGCAGCAGTTTGTCGGTGAGTTGACCGGCGAGCGGCGTGACCGGATGGCGGAAATCAAGGTGAAGAATCGATTTGGCCTGGGCGATCACATGGAACTGATGACGCCCAAAGGCAACTTCCAATTCGACTTGCATCAGCTGCAAAACGTCAAAGGCGAGCAAATCGAGGTGGCGCCGGGGGATGGGCATACGGTGTATCTGCCGATTCCGGATGCGGTGGATTTGCGGTTTGGGTTGTTGATGCGGGATGTCAGCGTGAGCTGAATATCATCAAGCGACACAAAACCTTGTGGGAGCGAGCCTGCTACGGGCGGCGTTCCGACGAAGAACGATGACGCGATGGTACTGCCGCCTACAAAATATATGGTCAGCGATCGGCCGAAAAACGGTCGCGACTGTTGGTCAGGTGCAGCCACATGGCCGCCCGCGCCGCGTCCGGATCTTGCCGTTTGATCGCATTGAGAATGGCCTCGTGCTCAAGGTTGGCCAGTTGCCCGAGCTTGCTCAAGTCCACCGCGCCGCGCTCGGCGGCATTGACACGGGTGCGCGGGATCATGGCGCTGCCCAGGTGCAGCATGATTTCGGGAAAGCACACGTTGCCGGTGGCTTCGGCGATCAGCAGGTGGAAGCGCTTGTCGGCTTCGACGCAGCTGTCGTTGTTGGCCAGCAGGCTTTGATAGTCGTCCAGCGCTTCGCGCATCTGCGCCAATTGATGATCCGTGCGACGGGTTGCAGCCAGCGCGGCGGCCTGGGTTTCCAGGCCCATGCGCAACTCCAGAATGCTGCGCACCCCCAGCGCGGTATCGACGTTCAACCGCAGTCCCTGCTCCGGTGTTCGCTCGATAACAAAGGTGCCAATGCCATGCCGGGTTTCCACGAGACCCGACGCCTGCAACTTCGAAATTGCCTCGCGTACCACCGTGCGACTGACCCCGTGCTCCTGAACAATCGTGTTCTCGGACGGCAGCTTGTCCCCGGGCAGCATCTGACCGAGCAAGATGCTCTGGGTCAGTTTGGTGACCAGGTCATGGGCCAGATTGTGGGTGCGCTTGCGGGCAGGCGCGTCGAGGTCTTCTTGCATGGCGATCATCCGAAAGCAGAACTATCGGAATCGTAGCACTGCGCTCGATGGGAATCTCAGGAAAACGCTGAGCAACTTGTATGACAACACTCAACAACTAGGGTATTCAAGACCATCGTAAAGGTCATACATCACTGCAAAAGAATAATAAATGCTCTCTAAAGCGCCATTTTGTTGGACGACCACTCTTGCAGGATGAAAAAACGCAGTTGTATGATGTCTATCAACATCGCAATACCCAGTCACACCCCGCATAAAAATAATCAGTGGGAGATAACGCAGTGAATACATCCATATCCGGGATGAACGATGGCGCCGATTCGCTCCTAAAGTCCGCCATCTCGAAAGTGAAACGCCATGTTCTGCCGCTGTTCGTGATCATGTTCATCGTCAACTACATCGACCGCGTGAACATCGGCTTCGTCCGCGCCCACATGGAGCACGACCTGGGCATTGGTGCCGCCGCCTACGGCCTCGGTGCCGGGCTGTTCTTCATTGGTTACGCGCTGTTCGAAGTCCCCTCCAACATCCTCCTGCAAAAAGTCGGCGCGAGAATCTGGCTGACCCGCATCATGCTGACCTGGGGCCTGGTCGCCGCTTGCATGGCCTTCATCCAGAACGAAACCCACTTCTACATTCTGCGATTCCTGCTGGGCGTGGCCGAAGCAGGTTTCTTCCCCGGAGTGATTTATTACTTCACTCGTTGGCTGCCTGGCGTTGAACGCGGCAAGGCGATTGCCATCTTCCTCAGCGGTTCGGCGATTGCTTCGCTGATCTCCGGCCCGTTGTCCGGGTTGCTCCTGCAAATCAGCGGCTTCGGCCTGCACGGCTGGCAGTGGATGTACTTCATTGAAGGGATGTTCTCGGTCGGGCTGTGCGTGTTCGTCTGGTTCTGGCTGGACTCCAAACCCCACGACGCCAAATGGCTGAGTCGAGAAGAGCAGGACGCGCTGGTCAAGGCCATCGACGACGAACAACTGGCCCGCGAAGCCGCGACGCCGATCAAACCGTCGCTGGGCAAGCTGCTCAAGGATCGCCAGATCATCCTGTTCTGCCTGATCTATTTCTTCATCCAACTGACCATTTATGCCGCGACCTTCTGGCTGCCGAGCATCATCAAAAAGATGGGCGATCTGAGCGATATTCAAGTCGGGCTGTTCAACTCGATCCCGTGGTTGCTGTCGATCATCGGCATGTACGCCTTCGCTTCGCTGTCGGCCAAATGGAAACACCAGCAAGCCTGGGTCGCCGCGGCCCTGCTGATCGCAGCAGCCGGGATGTTTATGTCCACCACCGGTGGGCCGATCTTTGCTTTCGTTGCGATCTGCTTTGCTGCGTTGGGTTTCAAATCGGCGTCGTCGCTGTTCTGGCCGATTCCTCAGGCCTATCTGGACGCACGGATCGCGGCGGGTGTGATCGCGCTGATCAACTCGGTGGGCAACCTCGGCGGCTTCGTCGCGCCGACCACGTTCGGCCTGCTGGAAGAACGCACCGGCTCGATTCAGGGTGGGCTGTACGGCCTGGCCGCGACCTCGATCATTGCCGCGCTCATCGTCTTCGCCGCACGTAACAAACCGAAAACCGCACCGGCCGTTGCACTGGGCAAACCAGCGTCCAACCACGCCTGAACATCTGTTTTGAAGGACATAACAATGAACACACAAGAAACCGCCAAAGCCCCGATCATCACCAGCATGCAGGTTGTTCCGGTGGCCGGCCACGATGGCATGTTGCTCAACCTGAGCGGCGCCCACGGGCCGTTTTTCACCCGCAACATCGTGATCCTCAAGGACAACGCCGGTCACACCGGCGTCGGTGAAGTACCGGGCGGCGAGCGCATTCGTCAGACCCTCGAAGATGCTCGCTCATTAGTGGTCGGCAATCCGATCGGCACCTATCAGAAGATCCTCAATCAAGTGCGCCAGACCTTCGCCAATCGCGATGCCGGCGGTCGCGGGTTACAAACCTTCGACTTGCGCATCACCATCCACGCCGTCACCGGCCTGGAAGCCGCCCTGCTTGATCTCCTGGGTCAGCACCTTGACGTGCCGGTGGCCGCCCTGCTCGGCGAAGGCCAGCAGCGTGATGAAGTGAAGATGCTGGGTTATCTGTTTTATGTCGGTGATCGCAACGAAACCGACTTGGCCTACCGCAGCGAACCGGACGCCGACCACGACTGGTTCCGCGTGCGTCACGAAAAAGCCATGACCGCCGACGCCGTGGTCCGCCTTGCCGAAGCCGCCCACGCCCGCTACGGTTTCAAGGACTTCAAACTCAAGGGCGGCGTGCTCAGTGGCGACGAAGAAATCGAAGCCGTCACCGCCCTGGCCGAACGCTTCCCCGATGCGCGCATCACCCTCGATCCGAATGGCGCGTGGTCACTCAAGGAAGCCATTCGTCTGTGCCGGGATCAGCATCACGTCCTGGCTTACGCCGAAGACCCGTGCGGCGCGGAGAACGGTTATTCGGGCCGTGAAGTCATGGCTGAATTCCGTCGTGCCACGGGCCTGAAAACCGCCACCAACATGATCGCCACCGACTGGCGGGAAATGGGCCACGCGATCCAGTTGCAATCAGTGGACATTCCCTTGGCCGACCCGCACTTCTGGACGATGCAGGGTTCGGTCCGCGTGGCGCAGATGTGCCATGAATGGGGCCTGACCTGGGGTTCGCATTCCAACAACCACTTTGATATTTCCCTGGCGATGTTCACCCACGTCGCGGCCGCCGCGCCGGGTGACATCACCGCCATCGACACGCATTGGATCTGGCAGGACGGTCAGCGCCTGACCAAAGCGCCGCTGCAAATCGTTGGCGGCTGCGTGCAGGTGCCGAAGAAACCCGGGTTGGGCGTCGAACTGGACATGGACCAGCTGGCCAAGGCCCATGAGTTGTACAAAGGCATGGGACTGGGCGCGCGGGATGACAGCGTGGCGATGCAGTTTCTGATTCCAGGTTGGAAGTTCGATAACAAGCGGCCGTGTCTGGTGCGTTAACTCTGTTGGAATATCGCTCCCACAGGTTCTTGTGCTGCTTGCAGCAACCATTGCTTGAACACCGCCATCGCCGACGTTTCGGGGCGCGACTGCAAGCGGGTCAGCCAGTAACTGCCGGTGGTGATCCCGATAGCGAACGGTTGCTCTATTGCACCCGCCGCCAGTTGACGGGCGAACATCAGCGGCGGCGCCAATGCGACGCCCACCCCTTGCAGCGCCGCCTCCATCATCGCCAGCGACGAGTCGAAGACGATGCTCCGAGGCGGTGCTGTGTGGGTCGAGAGGCCGGTAGCCTGAAACCATTCGGGCCACTCGTCCGTGCGATAAGAACGCAAGAGTGTTTGCTGCAACAGGTCTGTCGGTGTTTTCAGTTGCCGGGCAATCCCGGGAATACACAACACCGACAGCGGCGCCTCGATCAACCGCACGGCTTCAATGCCATGCCATGCTCCCGCACCAAACCGAATCGCGTAATCCAACCCTTCAGCCGCCACATCCACGCGATTGTTGTTGGTCGACAGGCGTAAATCTATGAACGGATGTTTCGCCTGGAAGTCCGTCAACCGTTGCAACAACCAGCCTACCGCGAACGTCCCCACCGCGCCGACCGTCAATACCTCGCGAAAATGTCCGCCCTCGAATCGCTCAAGGGTTTGCGCTATACGGTCGAAAGACTCGCGCAACACCGGTAGCAAGATTTCGCCCTCGCTGGTCAACATCAGCCCGCGGGGCAAGCGCTTGAACAGGGTGACGCCAAGTTGAGACTCAAGGCTCTTGACCTGATGGCTCACCGCCGCCTGTGTGACACACAACTCAACGGCCGCACGGGTGAAACTCAAATGCCGGGCGGAGGCCTCGAAGGCGCGCAATGCATTGAGCGGTAATTGAGGCCGGATCATGCTCACTCCCAAATTTTTCTAATGGCTCATCCGAAATATCATCGGTTGTCGAACCTCGGCAGACTGCATAGATTTGGCTCGCCCACCAGCAACCCGGATTGAAAAGCCGCTCGGAGTGTAGTGGTTAACACCTTTGAAACTCATGGAAAGTGAATCAATCATGCCTAACAAACTCTCGTCCTACAGCGCTTTTGCACTTTTCCTCAGCGCCGGTCATTGCGTTGCTGATGACCGCATTGAAGCCATCGTGAAGGCCCCATCGAACCGGTGATGCAGCAACAGCAGATCCCCGGTGTCGCGGTCGCCATTACCGTCAACGGCCAGCCGTATTACTTTAACTACGGCGTAGCTTCGAAAGAGAGCGCACAACCCGTCACTGAAAACACCTTGTTCGAAATCGGCTCGGTGAGCAAAACCTTCACCGCCACCCTCGCCGCCTACGCTCAGGCCACCGGCAAACTGTCCCTGTCGGACAAGGCCAGCAGCGTGCTGCCGGAACTGCGTGGTAGCGCGTTCGACACCATCAGCGTGCTGCAACTGGGCACCTACAGCGCCGGCGGGCTACCGCTGCAATTCCCCAGCGATGCCGATGCACCGGACAAGATGCTCGGCTATTTCAAGCAGTGGAAACCGACTTATGCCGCAGGCACCCATCGGCAGTATTCGAACCCGAGCCTGGGGTTGTTCGGTTACCTCGCCGCCCAAAGCATGGGCGCGGCGTTTGATGACGTGATGGAAAAAACCCTGCTGCCGAAACTCGGACTAAAACACACCTACCTCAAGGTGCCGCAGGCTCAGATGGGGCTTTATGCTCAGGGCTACAACAAGGATGACAAGCCTGTACGGGTTGGGCCGGGGGCACTGGATTCGGAGGCTTATGGGGTGAAAACCAGCTCTGCGGACCTGATTCGTTATGTTGAAGCGAACATGAAGCCGGCCAGCCTCGAAGATCCGATGCAACGAGCAATTGCCATGACGCATACCGGTTACTACAAGGTGGGCGAGATGACTCAGGGGCTGGGTTGGGAGTTCTACAACTACCCGGTCACCCTCGATAAATTGCTGGCGGGTAACTCGACGCAGATGGCGATGGAGGCTCACGAAGTCCAGTGGCTGACCCCGCCGCAACCTCAACCAGAAAACGTATTGATCAACAAAACCGGCTCAACGAGCGGCTTCGGGGCTTACGTGGCGTACGTGCCGTCGAAAGACATCGGCATTGTGATCCTGGCCAACAAAAACTACCCAAACCCTAAGCGGATCAAGATTGCTCATACGATATTGAGTGCTCTGAGCAAGTAGCCGAGAAGCACAAATTTTCGTAGCAGCTGCCGAGCCTGCGAGGCTGCGTTCGGCTCGGGCCGCGTTCGGACGCAGCGGTCGTGATCTGTCAAGTGAGGTTTTCCTGAAAGACCTCGGTTGCAGGTTTTACGACGGCTTCGCCGCTGAACGCAGCCTCGCAGGCTCGGCAGCTGCTATGTATGGACTCGCCCCCACTGTCTACCCGCTTTTGAAAAACCGCCGCCCCGTTGCATCTATGTATCAGGCCTATTCGAAGAAGCCGTCTTCGGCTTCTGGCCAAAATTGGAAGAGCTC